>JBFWZL010000236.1:0-9516 GCA_050185455.1 Binatia bacterium
TTCCTCGGGAGCATGATGATGCGCTAGATCTCAGCGCGAAATTCTGCGAGTTCCTGTTCCAGGTCCAGCAATTCTTCTAATCGGTCGCGGCGCGCTCCCGACTCACGCAACGAGGAAATCTCCGCGCGCACCGAGCGAAGCTTTGGATCGATGAAATCGGCCAGCGCCGTGTGCAAGGTGTTCTCGGTCAGTCGGTGGTAATAGACCCAGAGTGTATAGCTGCCGGAGGCGGTGGAGAGCGGCCAATAGATAGGAGCCTGGCGGCGGCTCTTGGAGTAGCGCTTCAGGTGGTCGGCGAAGAAACCGGAAGGCTTACGGAAGTAATCACGCAACGACTTCACGCCCAGAATCTCACACGCCTCACTCTCGATCTGCTCCGCCTTCCGCTTTCCGTCTTCCGCCTTCCCCTCTCCCCAAATGATCTCAATAACCTCGCGGACACGAGTCTCAATATCGAGCGGATGGCCCGGGTCATCGACAAGAATACCATCCCACGGAATCTCGATCGGGTAGTTCCAACCTAGAGATCGGAGAATTTGTTCAGCAGCCCTTGGATCAAACGACCCGTCCGGGAGGCGAGGGCAAGGGCCTCGGTCTCCTGCTCTTGAGTCAGATATCCCTGCCTGCAAGCGATCATCACCTGAGTTTCCACCTCCCTGATTGAGCCGTGTGCTATCGCCAGGAATTTGCGAAATTCCGCCTTGCTGCGTCTGCCCTGGCCCTCCGCGATGTTCGACGGTACTGAAACCGCTGCCCGCCGCAGCTGGCTGGTCAGACCGTACACTTCCTCCCTCGGAAAGCCCTTGGTCAACCGGTAGATTAGATCCACCAAGTCCATGGCCTGCTGCCATGCCACCAGATCCCGATAATTTTGTCCGCTCATATTCTTCTCCGCCTTCCGCCATCCGTTGTCTGCCTTCAAGCGCAGCGATTTGCAAATCCCAGGCTTCCTCGTAAATCGTCAGCAGCAGATCGAAGCAATACAACAAAAAGTGACCGCTACCGCATGCAGGATCGAGGATCTTCAATTCACGAGGATCTTTCTTCGTTCGGTGCGGAGTATAGACCGGTTGCTTGAGTAGTTCCTCTTGAGAGAGGTCGTCTCGATTCTCAACGCCTTTCTTTGGAGCTTCTTCCCCTTCACCCAAAAAGATCTCGCTGGGCCGACGAACCATATAGCGGCATTGGTCCTTCAGCTTGGTGTCGCCTTTGCGCATCTCATACCAGATGCGGCCCAGCGTGTTGTCGGTAAGAAACTCGACGACGTAGCGTGGAGTAAAGAACTGGTTGCGCACGGCCAGCTCGCGGCTGTTGCGCGGCGCCGCGGACTCGTCGCGCATCTTTTTCCGTTCGGCGGGGTCGTTGTAATACTGATAGATCCAGCCGATGGTCTCATCCTCAATCCACAGCGCCTCCAGGTCGGGCGCGTTAAGGAGTTGCAGCAGTTCCAGCAGCGCCGGTTCGCGGGGAAAGAGTAAACCTTGTGGCGAGCGGCGGTCGAAGAGGACGCCGAGGTCCACCGCCAACTCATCAAACAGACAAAAGAGATACCGGCGATAGCGTTGGTAGGTATCGCCAAGCGCGGAACCGGCCACCTGTTCGAAGACCTTGAAGCCTTTGGATTGGTACCCCTTACCGACCGACTCCACGATGAGATCACGCTTCTCCGCCAGGCGAACGGCGGCCAGACGGTTCAGCACGGTGAAGGCTTGCTCACGCGCAAGGCGGTCTACAGCAGCTTTCGCGCCGTCCTTGTCATCAGGATGCGTTCTGATGAGATACTCGATGCGCTCGCGCAGCAATGTGGCGGTGCTCAGTCCGGCGTCATCCAGATCGCGCAGTTGATCGAGCGGGGTAATCGCGCCCTTCTCCGAGACGCCATAGATGCTTTGGAACTGTTGCCTGAACTCGTCGGTAATGAGGTTGCGAGCCTCACTGACGAAGGATGCTAGTCGGTTGCGGGTGGGTTTATCGAAGGCCATGATGCTAAATCACACCTCAAAAAATTAGAATGTAGCCTGGATGAAGCGAAGCATAATCCAGGAACGAACGGAGAGCGGAGCAGGAATCCCGGATTCCACGGAGCCTGTCCTGAGCATGATCGAAGGGCTGCACAGAAACAAAAGCTTTGACTCGTACCAGCCACTCGTGGCAGCCCGTCATTCCCCAGAAAACGGTTTGCACGGTTGGGCAAGCCAGCCGTGGCACACAGACAGCGTTTTCGTCGTCAAGGGTGCATCGCAGATGCATGACCATTCCGGGCGAGCGGAGCGAGACCCGGAATCCAGGCAAAAACCCCTGGATTCCCGCCGGAGCCTGCCCTGAGCGTAGCCGAAGGGCGGGAATGACGGAGAGGGAGGTTCCTTTCGTTTCTGCCCATTTGCTTAGCGTCCGCGCTATGGACGACTTGCAATGACAGAGCGTGATGTCATTGCGAGGAGCGGAGCGACGAAGCAATCTTTGCCCATCATAATCATTGCGACGGACTATTAAATCGAAACTCATGAGATTCGTACACTCTGTAACAACATCCTCGTCCGCCTGGCGATCAATCGCCGGGCTACAGAGCAACGCCCCATCAATGGGGCTTGAAAGCTGGCTTTAGCCAGCGTCGCTTTGTAGCCCGGACACTTCATGTCCGGGCGGAGGGCGCCAATCTCTTGCCTCCTATAGGGAAAACACACCAAGATGTGGGTTTTCGGGCGCCACGGGTAGCTTGCTACCCGTGCTTTCCGGTCGCACTGGCGGACAAGCCGCCAGTGGCACACAAACAGGTGGAGTAAAATCAAATCCACATCTTGCCGTGGCCTTTCTATAGTTTAGTCGATTTCCTTCCAAGTAATGCGCACGCGTTGTGCGCCTGACACACGCAGACGCAGTTTGTTTAGTTCGGCAATTAACAGGTCTATCTCTTTCACCGAGGAGAAAACCTTTGGAACAACGACCTCCGCCTCAGCAACCTCTGCCTTCGTTTCTTTCCCCTCGCCATCCGACGTAAAATCTTTATCTTTGGCAATGCGGTTCTCCACAGCTTTTTTCCCGACCTGCTCGGAGAGATCACGCAAGCGATTGTTGATCGAGTAGTCGTGCCCAAGAATTTTCTTCAAGCCATCGAGTGTTCCAGCAACATCCAAAGGCAGCTCAGCCGCTTCATTGCTGAACCAGGAACGATCATCCTCGGTGAGGTCACGCCAATCTGCCGACGATTGCCAACGCAGCATTTCGTCGTCGATCACCTGCTTCTGTTGTTGAGCCAGGTCAGCTGTCGCACCAGCGACGAGCTTATCGAGTTCATTCGACGCGGTTGCGAGAGAAGCGGCTTCCTCAAAGAAAGACTCGCGGCTGAGCATGTCCGTCACAGACGCGAGGGCCTCAGCCGCGGACGCCTTGAGCCGCGCCGGGATGCCGGAGTCGGGCAGGTCGCCGATCTCCTGACGGAGTCGCTTCAGGTGTGAGAGATTCACACGCAGTCCATTATCGAGGGCTTTCTTCAGTTTGCGCGCCCACATCAGAGAGTCATAGAGCGGACTATCGACACCTCCCAAACGCTTGACTGCATCGGAGCCGTCGCCGCTGACGACTTCCGTAAGATCGCTGACGAGGTTTTCGGCTCGGTCCACCTGATCGGCGGATTCGAGACCCAAGGAATCAAGTGCAATGGCCAACGAGCCAAAGGTGGCCTGATAGGTCGGGAAGTGCTTCTTGGCTGCGGTGGCTATTTCGTCCTCCAGCGGCAAGATATTCTCGCCGGTGAGGGTGCGCAGTCGGTCGCTGGCGCGGACCAAGGCTTCGGGATCGGGTCGCTCCTGGCGCAACGCGATCCCAACCGGACCGATTGCTCTATTCGAAGCGAAAGCAGCGAGAGTTTCGTCATTCTTTACCACGTGATCCACGCCGGCAATGCGCAGTTTCATCTCACCGCCGAGGAACGCCGCCGCGAGCAGATAACGAGTGGTGTCTTTGGACCAGCCGAAGCCGGGATCGGCAAAGTGATCCAACAAACGGCGGCCCTCAACCTGGCCCTGCTGACCGAGAAAATCCTTGATGGAAGTGAGCGCCTTGTGATCGAGCTTGATCTGCGCTCGCCCTCCTGAGCGGCTGACGAGACCAAGAGGGTCCTCGTTGCTGGTCACGCGATCGAGTTGCGTCTTGAGGAACTTTTCCGCCAACCCAGAGTCCGCCTGGTGCGGCGCCTCGTTATAGCGGTCGAACACGCGCGCGGCGGCGTCTTCCAGAAAGGTCTTCGCGGCGGCAAGCACATCGGCGCCACACTCAGACACCGGTTTATGCGCGCCGTGAGCGACAAACGAACCCGCCTTGAGCGCCGCTTGCAGCTTCTGTTCTAATTCTGCCGCAGCACGAGTGAGGCGATCATCCACGATCCGCACAAACTCCTGAGTTTCTGGATCGGACGCAGTGCGATACTGATCAAGAAATTTGCGACAACGCACAAGCGTGACCGCACTCTGATCGGCTTCGGAGTCCGCTCGTCCCAGCAGATAAATAGTGGCGCGCTCACGACTGGCGCGGCTGTCGTTCTCGCGCTCAGTGCGGACCTTCTCGTAGCTGCTGGACGGGACAAACTCGACATGCAGCTGAATGGCTTCTTTCTCCCCTTCGAGAGAGACTGCCTGTCCGCCACTTACCACAATTCTCAGTCCCGCCGTGACTGGACGGACGCCTTGCAGCCGCGCGGACGGGAGCGGTTTAAAAATTGACCGCAGGACGCCGTTAAACTCCGCCCGCACGTCGGCCTGGCGGTATTCGATCAGATCGAATTGCTTCTGCAGCGTAATCGCCGCCTGGGTCAGGAAGCGCAGACTGCCATTCTTCTCCCCGAGCGGAATCAGGCCATCCTTCAGCATCGTGTCGATAGCCTTCTCGACCTCGTCTTTCAGGGAAGGCGACGAGACCGTCGGTTGCAGGAGGGCGGCAATATTGTGCGCGGTGACCGGCAGATTTTCGAGAATCTGCAGCACGGCGATGGACTTCGCCACGTCGTGATACAGCGGTTGAGTCGGGAACCGCTGCATGACCCGCTCAACGCCTTCGATGATATAGCCGTAACTGCTCTGAATATCGCGACGCAGTGAATCGTAGAATGTGACCGTGTTGGCGAGCGCGCCCACCGGATTATCGGCGAGACAGGCGCTCGCGCCGCTGCGACCGCCACGTTCGACCAACACATCTTGCAGGACCTTGATAGCCGAGCGCAGCCCCAGCCCACCGGTCTTGCGGGCCAGGCGACCGAGCAACTGCAGCAACATCTCGAAGTGGGCAGGTAAAAATGGGTACAGGTCAATGAACGTCTTTTTGCTCAGCTCCGCCTCATAGACACCACCATCCTTCAGCTGCGTGGCTGTGCGGAGTGGCGGACCATAGGACTCAAAGAGGGCTCCGAGTGCTTGCTCCCCGGTCGACGACTTCGTCAACAGTCGCTTATGGCAAATCTCTTTGATGTCGCTCGCCTCCAGGTGGATCTGAATGGGAAAGCGGTCCTTGAGCTTGAAGAGGCTAGGGGCGTTGAGCATCGCCGAGGGGTTATCTTCCGTGAGCGTCTGTTGGGCGGTCGCGAACAACCACACCGCGCCGTTGCCAAGCTGTTTCAGATTTTTGGCCAGTCCATCGAGATTGAGAATGAGATTGGCTTTGGCGGAGGCATACTGACCGACTTCGTCAATGATAAAGAGAATATTCTGCTTGCCGGACTTGCGACGCACCAGATCGATCATCTCCTCGGCGCGTTTGAGTTCACTCTTGTTGACGTGGAGGGTGAGATTTTGGAAGTCTTCAGTTTTGGCAAATAGCCTGGGATAAAATTCCGTGGCCAAGCGGGCGGCGATCTGGTTGGCCACCAGCGGCTGGTTGCGCACCTCAGCCCACGCGATACCATCCAGCTCCTCCGTGGCTCGTTTAAGGAACGCATCCAGTCGTCCGTCCATCTCCAGCATTCGCTCCAACTCAGCGACTTTGAGATCTTCCGAGTAGCCGGCCCATTGCAGCACTTTGAGATACAACACGGTCGAGATGTCTTCCATCGACGCCCCAGCCAGCATTTCACTGGCCAGGTCCAAAAAGATGATGGTCGCATCGTAGGTCGTTGAGACCTGGTTGAAGAGCGCCTTGGCGGACGCCGTCTTCAGCTGGTTCTGCAGCAGACGCAGGAACGGCTCATCGCCGACTTCCATACCCCGATCAAGCGCAAAGCCGAGATACTTGGTGAACGAACTTTTGCCGGATCCATAGAAGCCCGAGACCCAGACGCCGATCTCGTGCCCGCCGCCGCCTTGCAGCGCCAGCTGCATTTTCTTCAGCAGATCGGCAAAGCTCTCTTCGATATGGTCGGTGACAATATATTCGGAGATTTCCGTCCGCAGCTGCGCCTCGGTGCGGTTTTGATAGGTAATCACCTTTTCAATAGGCCGAGTGAGCGCCCGGGTTGAGTCGAAAAGTTCGCGAATCTGTGTCATGTCGCAGACTCCTTGGCTAGCCGATGTGTTCGGAACGGTAATTGGGATCGGCGGGGTAGAACTCCAGAAAGCGCAGGCTGGTCTTCCCCTCTCGTTTTCCCGGATACAAGACAAGAATCGGGCAGCGGATGTGACCCTGAAGTTGAGCCTCAATACTGTTGATGCGCAGGTACGGATGGAGCGCTTCGAGGTCGGTGATCAGCAGTAACCCGTCAGGATATGAGGCGGCCTCTTCCATTGTGGATTTCAGCAGCTGCAGCAACTCCGTTCCTTCCGTCAGCGCTTTCGCCAGGGTTTTGTTGATATCGCCAAACTCAATCGGTTTCCCCGCGCGTTCTGCCTGACTGAGCGCCATTTTTTCGCCGATCAGCCATTGTTTGCGCAGTTTATGTCCACGGAGGATCGAGTTAATCGTCTTCGCCATCGAGAATGTGACGACATGCCAGCCTTGGTTCTCCAATTTGGCCACCCAGGCGCGGGTCTGACGCTTCACCGTCAGCATCTCGCTGACCGGAAAGACCAGATAGTAAATGGGATCCGAGCCGGTGCTTTCCAGACGCCGGTCCTGCCCGAGGCGGAGGCACACTTCGTCAAACTTATCTTTGAGTGAGTGCATGAAGGCAATCCTCCATCGTGCGATACTTCCACGAAATCTGCACTAAGTCAGCGCTTGCTTGAATCAGCAAATGGCCGTCGTGACTGATGTTCTGAATAACGCGAATGACCTCAGAGACTTCTAAACCGAACAGTCGCCAATCTTGATGCGTAACCACAGCCATATCGCTCAGGTCGGCGAAGTGGAGATCGTGCACCAGATACAGCGCGACGTCAGGGCGGATCGCAAAGCGTTTGATGGGACGCTGATCACGTTTCCCTTCACCCAGTAAGCCAAAATCGGCGCAACAGCCGAGCAGATAGGCGGAGACCCGTCTCACTGTCGATTCAGACCACCGTTTCTCCATCCGCCCGGCATCGAGTGCACGGCGAATGAATTGTTCAGCATCACTTTTCGAGAGCATGGCGGCGCCGGCGCTGTACTTCGGCCAATACACGTCAATGACGAAGTCGAGAAAAATTGCGTGCGCCCGGGCGGTCTGGAGAAAGAAGATTTGTACCAGAGATTCATGGGGAAATTGGCGCTCCAGCAGAAACTTGAGACGAGAGGCGACCAGCCCGCCGTTGACAAGGTAGCGCGGGCCGAACATTTCGACGGCGAGATCTTCGTTGCGACGAGCCGTGGTGCGAGAAAATAACCCTGCCTCTAAGGCGTGTTTTGACAAGCGAAGAGGCGTGAGGCCTGGTTGCCACAGCCGCAACAAATCCAGCGTCTCGTGAATCATCCCCAGACCTGCGCCGAGACGGCTGGTATAGTATTTTTCAGCGGGCATGTTTCTCCGGGGCGAAGTAGGGAAAGCAGCGAATGCCCTCACGAAAGGCGGAGTGATAATGCGCCGCCAGCTCGTGAATGGATGTGGACGTCAGGATTCGACGTTCGACACCAACTTGTACCGGACCCTCGGGAGCTTTCACCATAGCGTCGGCAAGCCGCTGCAGCGTTTCCATTGCCATATCCGGCGACTCGATCAGCTTTGTTGATTCATTCCAGTCCAGCTTCTCGATGGCCTGTTGTAGACGGTCCTCCAGTCCCGGCGGCAGACGGAACAAATGGTAATTGCCTACACGACCAAGCGCACGATCGTGCACAGTACACGCCGCCTCCGAGGTAGACTGCACCGCGGCGGCGCGGGCCGTACGGGCGAAGATCGTTTCGAGGAAGCGGAAGCCAAGAGGACCAAGGAAGTCGCAATCCCACCAGCCGGACTGCTTGCGCTGGCCAAGATAGCCGACGAGCAGCCTCAGCAGGGCGAGTTGATCGATGAGTTTGGCAGATTTTTCGGGCTCAACTGGCATAGAGCACCTGGATACAAGAAGGTGAATCAAAAGGAATGGGCCATTGGGTCGAAAGAAGGTGGCACACGTTCATAACAGTACTCCGGGCAGGAACGACAGAGTGATCATCACGTCGTCGGCCTTGAGAGCGATATGAATCGGCAGGGTAACGCTTTACTATTCATACGTCTTGGACTTTCCTCGAAGTCGCTCTACAGATTTCCGGATTTCGTTGGTAAATAAAAGGGTAATCCCCCGGCAAAGCCTTAGCTATTACCCACAAGGTTACCTTCAGTGGCGAGCGTCCACATGAGAACCAAGTCCGAGAGCCGTTGCCAGCCACGCCACATGACCGTGATTCCTGGCTCGCCATCAGACCGCCGCCCGAGGCAGCCTCCCAGTTTGGCGATCAGGCGAACGGCCTCACGAGTGGTCAGGGGAGAGGGCGCTGGTGGGAGCGCTCTGGAGGAAAGAGCAGGTAAGGCCGCTACCTCCTGTGGAGCCAGGACTGTGGTCGCCAGGGCGGTCGGCGCGGTGCGATTGACGTGCGTCAACCAGTACCGTCGCCACGCGATGACACTACAGAGTGTGACATACCGGATTAACCGCTGGGCGGTTTGCAAGCGGCACGCTTCGATCCGACAGCCCGACTTGAGAATTTTATGAAACTCTTGCACCAGCCACCGACTCCGATACCATTCCACCCGCTGCAGGGCCTCGTCCACCGTGTGCACGGGGAGATTCGTTAACCGTATCCACTCGAGCGCGGGCTCGTCGGGGGGAGGTTCCACCTCTTTGACATACACCGCATAGAAGGACAGGGAGGGCAGTGGTTGTGGGACGGCAGCGCGATGGCGTGGGGGCGGATTGAGCGTGACAGCAGTAAACCGTACGGCCAATCGCGCCTGGCGTTGCTGCCGCTTTGCCCGTGCCGGAAGCTCAATCGTGAGGTAACCCGCCACAGCTTGCCCCTCCAAGAGCGGCCACAGGCGTGGGCAATCGTCGTGTTCGATGGGTCGATCCCAGGCTGCCCGCAGCACGCCCTTTGCTTCCAGCTGCTGGGCTTCCACCAGAAACTCATAGATATCGGCTTCCCGATCACACAGCGTCACGACTTGGGAGGACGCCGGCGCCCACGCCACCGTCTCCTGCAACG
>JBFWZL010000237.1:0-9507 GCA_050185455.1 Binatia bacterium
ACAGTGCAGCAGCTGCTGCCAGAGGTGCGGCTGCATATCTACGGGAGTGCCATACCGGATTCGCTTATCGAACTTGCCTCCGATCGCGTCGTTATCGGGGGGCACGTAGCCGACTTGGCCGTGGCTTTTGACCGCCACCGCGTGAGTATCGCCCCCCTTCGCTTCGGTGCAGGATTCAAGGGCAAGTTGGCTGCCAGCTTGGCTCATGGCGTGCCAAGCGTGGTGACCCCGATCGGGGCGGAGGGAACAGGGTTAAATGATGGCGAACACGTGCTGGTAGCGGAGGATGCGGTCACCTTCGCGGCTGCGATCGTGTACCTATATAATAATGAACCTCTCTGGCGACGCCTGGCCAGGTCAGGCCTGCAGTTTGTGCGAGAGCAGTTTTCCTCCGAAATGGCCAAGCGTCATTTTCGGGAGATATTGGCCAAGGTGAACTGGCCCGCCCAGCCCCTCGAGACCTTCTCCGAGATGGCGCCGGCCAGCAACCCCAGCCCAGATTGCCTTGGCCCAGCGCGCTTTCCTTCCGGACCGGGTCGGATCGAACAGGAGTATATTCGCTAGCTCGGCGCCGCCTGCCTGACAGCGGCGTGCCGAGCAGTAGCAGGCTCCATGCGGCTTCCGGCACTGCTGAGGGACCCTCGGAGCAGATCAAGGATGTCCTGACGTCCGACCGCTTGAGCTCGACCCTGGCCCTTCCGCTGTATGGGTCGAACACGGTGCGGTGTCAGTCAGCGCTGAGCGACCACTCCTGCGTCTGCAGTGATATGTCGCCGACCGACGCACTCCTCTCACCGCGAACCGCGTCCGGCATTCGCGAGGAGGCGAGGCCACGCTTAACCGTGGAATCATAAGCCGCGCCGCTTATTCCGTTACCACGAACTCTCGGCGCATCAGGGCGTCTGGCGCTGTATTTCCTCGGAGCGACTGGTCGTGCACGCGGTGGAGAAGGAGATATGCCCGCCTTCACGCTGATGCCGAGCTCTCCAGAGTGCGTCTTAAACGGTTGAGAGCGACTCTGACATTCTCCGCGTCCGACGTGTAACAAAATGCAATTTTCGTTATAACGTTGTAGCCTGTCCGACATAGTCATCTAATGGTTGCGAGGGGGGCGGATACGATGTAGCACTTGTCCGCCGTCCGGCACGCGGCTGAGCTACTACGGAGTACCGCGTTTGAAGGCATTTTCCAGTGCGGCACGAGAAGGTGCTGGTCAACAAGGATAGCAGATGGCCGTTAATTATAACGAACCGATCACCTTTGGTTCCCAAGGTGCAGCCAAAAGCCTGAGCAGCAGCGGCATTGATTTTTCCGAAAGCGGACTCCAGTCCTGGACGATTGCCCCGGTCGCAGAGATCGACCTCGCGTTCCCATTCAGTCGGAATGACATCACCATGGAGCTGGAGGCAATACCCTTCATCGTACCCGAAACGGTGCCGGTGCAGAAAGCTTTCATTTTTGCCGCTGGGTCTTTTGTCGGCTTTCTGAGCATCACGGGCCATACCACATGCACATTCTCCATTACCCGTAGCATGCTATCCGGCCGTACCGTCCGGCTCTCCATCGTTATTCCGACTGCGGTCTCTCCTTCCTCTATATATATGAGCGACGATCAGCGTGAACTTGGGCTTCGCTTGGCGTCGATTGCCTTTCGGACCGGCGCATAACCATCACAGCCGCCCGCCTCGCAACAGCGGTGCCGGAATCCAGATCAGGACATTTACGCATGTCATCGGAAACATCTCTCGACGCTCGAGTTAGAAACTCCCGTAGGGGCACTGGAGCGTCGGGACGCCGTTCCACAGCCATTCGGCCGGATAAGCTGGAGGCTACCGTACCGGCAGGTGACGCCGATGTAATCACTATGGAGCCCAAGGCGAGCCGCGACGATGAGTTTAGGTCAGAGAACGACCTCCCCGGCGGGCAGGATGTAGCCACCAACCTGAGCACGGACGCGATTGCCGCGTCGGTCGACCTAGGCCTTGGCCTGGAAACAGACGACTTAGTACCCGGTGAAGCCGTCGACGATCAGGATTCATCCAGCGAGACTCACTCCGTTGCCGATGTGGCCGGCCTTCAAAACAGTCCTGGGAGGCCCACGACGAATGCGTTCCCTGAGAACGATTCTATACGGCGGACAGCGCCGTCGGACGATCGCCCCTCTATGGCAATTCGGCCCGCAATACCACCGAGAGAATCAGCGCCAGTAGCCCCCCCCACAAAGCTGCCCGCACCCACGTCAACGGCAGTCGCGGCGATTGGCAGTATTGATCGACTGGATTTCACCGAGGTTTCCGGGTGGGCTTGGGATCCGGCAAAACCTACAGAACCGATAGACATCGAAATTCTGGACGGAGACGTCGTCGTCCTACGTGTACCGGCCGATCGCTTCCGGACCGACCTGCGTGACGCAGGCGTAGGTGACGGCCGCCATGGGTTTTCCATCCGAAACCTAGTCGGTATTCTACCCTTTTCACGTCACCGGGTAAGAGTTCGTCGTGCGACTGATGGGCGTGATCTGCCAGGCTCACCCAAGTGGGTCGTACAGCCTCGCATGGATGATCAGGCGGTGCAATTTATTGACACTGTTTTCGGGTCTGCTGTGGCCAGCGCGACCTCACCAGATGATCTGATTCAGCCACTCGGGCAGTTGCTAGGCTACCTGAACGAGATGATCAACGCGCACGAAGCGTTGGCGCGGGACAGGCATGCCGACACTTACGTCCCTCGTGACGACCTTATCGAAAGCGCTCACCTGACCGATCGGACGCGCGAGTTGGTCGGCATTCTACAGGCGGCATATCAACCGCTGAACTTCCAATTAGAGGGAGAGCCAATCGTCTCGGTTATCATACCTGTTTTCAACAAATTCCACTATACATACAATTGTTTAAAGTCAATTCAGGATGCGCTACCAGAAAGGCCGTTCGAGATCATCATCGCGGATGACTGCTCATCGGACGAAACTCTGCTCTGCTCCCTGATTTTCACCGGTGCGGTTCGGGTGGCTCGGAATGCGCGCAACCAGGGTTTCGTACGCACCTGCAATGCGGGTGCCGCGGCGGCGCGCGGAAAGTACCTGCTGTTCCTGAACAACGACACACTCGTGAAGCCAGGGTGGCTGGACGAACTCGTCGAGACATTCGAACAGGTGCCGAACATCGGCATTGCCGGATCCAAGCTCCTGTTCGAGGATGGCTCGCTACAGGAAGCCGGCGGCATCATTTGGCGAATGGGTGATGGATGGAACTGGGGAAGGGGGCGGGACCCCTCTGACCCGGCCTTCATGTTCCTTCGGGACGCTGACTGGGTTTCAGGAGCCGCATTGATGATTGAGCGTGCCCTGTTCGCGGACCTGAACGGTTTCGACGAACTCTATGTGCCCGCTTATTATGAGGACACAGACATTGCGTTTCGTGTACGAGCGCGAGGAAAGCGTGTCGTTGTCCAGCCGGCCTCAGAGATTGTTCACCTGGAAGGGATTAGCGCTGGCACGGACACCGCCGGTACTGGGATGAAGCGCTTCCAGGTTATCAACCATGCGAAGTTCTACCAGCGCTGGAAAAACACCCTGCTGACTCACCGATTCAATGGTGACAGCCCGGAGCTGGAAGCAGAACGGGTGGTACAGCGACGGGCGTTTTTCATTGACGATTCGGTGCCGACACCCGATCAGGATGCCGGATCGAATGCAGCTGTCGAACACATGCGAGCGTTGATGGACCTAGGCTACAAGGTCACATTCCTGCCCGCCGACAACATGTCGCGGATTGATCCGTATACGGGTCAGCTGCAGAAGCTCGGAATTGAGTGCCAGTATTATCCCCACTATTGGTCAGTAGAAGAAGTGTTTCGTAAGACTACCGTCAAACCCGATCTGGTATATTTGCATCGATATACAAACGCGAGCAAGTATGCGACGATGGTTAGACGGTACTTTCCTGAATGCCGTGTCGTCTACAACGTCGCAGATCTGCATTTCCTCCGCATGGAACGTCAGATGGCTGTCGAGCCGGACACGACCAGCGCGGCACAAGTTGCAGCGCAACGCCGCGCAGAGATGTCCGCAATGGAGAACGTCGACTGTGTCATCGTGCATTCGCCCGTCGAGGCGGCGATGCTCCGCGAGGTTGCCCCCGATCTCAACGTTAAAGTCGTGCCGTGGACCGTACGCCCTCGGCCGACGGAAGTGCCGTTTGCAGAGCGTTCAGGCACAGCCTTCGTGGGCGGATTCGGGCACGTTCCGAACGTTGACGCGGTGCAGTATTTCGTGAGCGATGTCTTGCCGCTGTTACAGACGCGCGCGCCAGACATGATGACGTATATTGTCGGCAGCAAGATGCCTGACACCATCTCCAATCTGAGACGACAAGGGTTAGCTCCCGTCGGGTTCGTGCCAGATTTAGCTCAGGTGCTACACAAACTCCGCTGCACCGTGGTCCCGTTGCGGTACGGCGCCGGCATCAAGGGAAAAGTTTTGGAAAGCTTCGCACATGGACTGCCGTGCGTGATGAGTGAAATTGCCGCCGAAGGGCTTGACCTGCCGAACGAACTCACTTGGTTAGTTGCGCGATCCCCTGCAGAATTTGCTGAAAAGTTGGCGCAACTACACAGAGACGCATCACTCAACGCGAACTTAACAGCCGCTGGTCTGCATTACATCGGCAAACGGCACAGTCAGGCGGCAGTAGTGACCGCCTTGCGGGAAGCGACCGATGTACCCGTACCAGCTGTCTAGAGGTATGAAACCCGTGACCATCTGGACGTCCAGTCTACATTGGACGACCGTCAACATGCACTTGCTATCCGGAGCGCTCGGCCAGACCAAAAGTTCCCTCTCACGGATCTGGCCAACCGCAGCCAAATTCATACAAACATAGCGCTGCAGATTAGCGGAGAACACCTGTGAGCGATATGGATCCAAATTACGTCTTCATTTGTGGATGCCCGAGATCAGGCACCACTTTCTTGGCAAACTTCCTGAACAAACATCCCCGCATCTGCATAGGAATTGAACGATACGGTAATCTTTTTTTTAAGGAACCACTAACTACTGCCTTGTTCAAGCGAGACCGATTCTTCGATATTCGATCTGGGGACACGTTTTATACCTCCCTTGACTTCTCAGACATATATGAAAAGAAGTACAAGTTCTTTGACAGTTCGATTTTAGTCGGAGACAAAATTCCCTTGCTATTTAGGTATCTTGACCAATTGAAAATCAACTTCCCTGGGGCGCGGCTCGTATTCTGTGTTCGCAACATATTCGACGTCGCGTCATCCTACGAGAGGCGTGCACTTGACCGCAACGACACTACCTGGGCTACTGATAAGGACGCTCTCGCCTCCATAGTCGACTGGAATAGCTCCTTGCACTCCTTTCTTAAGCATGGGAGTGGTTTCAATGCGTATGTGTTTGATTACGATCTGTTTTTTAACGGAGACACGACGAACGAGCAGGCGCGGCGCATATTCGATTGGCTAGATGTGGGTTGGACCGACTCTCTCCAGGGCCATTTAGAAAATTTTTCACATCGAGCCCGAGAGCTAGAATTCGCACGGCGTCGAGATCTCGCCCCAGCGATCCTTCGTGCAATTTCTCTACAAGCTGCCTTCGGTCCGTACCGCCGGGTCCTCGAGTGGACTCGTTAGACATGAAGGCAGCAGTGCTAAAGGCTTGCTGGATCGACTGGCCAACCATCGAGCGCAGTGTAGGACCGGGTACCATGCTCCGAATAGAGGGGCCGTCACGAATTGGCGCGCTTTCGGTAGTGCGCCGGTTCGAGATCGGAGCTTTTTCTTACCTGCACGATGGGTTTGGGTTCTCGGTCTCGATTGGGCGCTACGTGTCCATAGGTCGACAACTTAATGTATTGTAGCCAGATCATCCGACGGACTGGTTGTTTACGAGCCCCTTCCAACATCAGCCACAGACATTTTTGCAGTCCACCGGAAGTAATTTTTTTAGCTCCTTTGAAGCTACGCCTCGTGACGGGCATCGAATGCATAATCGAATTGGCAACGACGTGTGGATTGGATTCGGGGTGACGATAGTACATGGATGTGATATTCCGGACGGATGCGTTATTGCGGCGGGAAGCGTGGTGACAAGGTCTCCGCCGCCCTATTCTATCGTCGGCGGAGTTCCGGCACGCGTTATCCGGCCGCGCTTTGACACGAAAACGGTATCCCGTTTGATTGCGTTGCAATGGTGGAACCTGAGCCCGTCACATTTGAGAGATCTTGATTTTCGGGACGTTTCCGCATGCCTCGATAAATTGGAGCGACTTCAGGAAGAGTCTCGACAGGCCTTTAATCCGCCCGTTGTTGAGGGCACACTTTCCGGCTTAGAGGTGAGGCATTCGTAATGGGTGGTGTCACTGGCGTCCTTGTAATACACAATGATTGTTCATTGCTTGCGGACACTCTTCGTACGGCGGCGCCGTACATTGATAACCTCCTGATTGCGGACGGCGCTTACGAGTGGGTGGCACCATTTTGCCTCCGCGAAGGGGAGGATCCAACTCGCTCAACAGACGAAATGCTCGACATCGTTGAGAGCGCCCGTATTCCGTATCGGTATATCCCTGGCCTATGGAAGAGCGAGACCCATAAACGGAGTGCTTCCTTGGAGCAGGCGAAATGTGATCGGATCATGCTAATCGATAGCGATGAGCTATATGACGTTGATGATGCGGCGTTAGATTCATTCTTCCGCTCAGGAAAAGCCCTGGCAAGCCTCGACTGCCCACTTTATATGCACCCGGACGTAGTGACATACCACCGTGCAACTTCCTGTTTACCGTCTAAACAAGTCTTCATCAACAAGTTAAGACATAATGTATCCGATATAGTCGGATCACTGTGGCTCTTACTGCCCGAGGAGGAGAGGACTCGTCGCATTACTGGAAGGGATGTGCTGCGTGAGTCTGTTGGAGTTCTTCATCATCTGAGCCTTTTCCGCACAGGCGGCAATCCGTACCGACGGTCGAGATTCTACAATCTTCTTTCCATGCGTATCGGAAAGTCCATTGGACTCGCAGGGGGCGGCCGCTTTGAGGATGACGCTGCGTTTCTCTCGTTATTGACTACATTGGATCAGGAGGCGCTCAATACGTTGTTTCATTTTCATCGTATAGCTGCTGCTTTCCCTGCCCTCAAAGAGAACCAATATTTGGGTGAAGCCCCGGCTCCGAGAGCGGTACAAGCTGAGCAAATAAGGCATGCGTATGACGGGATGCTTGCTGACCAAGCAAGTCGGACCCGGTGGGCTATGGGGCGGACGCACCGGGTGTTCGTAGAGCGGCCGATCTTCCTCGATGTCACCGAATGGTACGGCAAGTCTGCATCCGTCCGCCTTTGCTGTGGGGCAGGGCGCGGTTGGGGTGCAGCGGCAAGACTGCATGGAGATTTCGGGCGGGAGAGAGTAGTTATCCCTTTAGCGGCTACCGAGATTTCAGGATTTGATTGCAGTTTCGGACTGCAGAGGTTCCCGCGATATCCGCGCCGTGTCCTGCTCGAAGTTGTGTTATCTTCGACAACCCCAGTGCTTGGGATCACTCTTGAGGTTTGCTAGTCGCTACCGTTTGAGTTTGAGGCCATGGATATACCTGCCGCTTTGGCTTTTGTGCGTTTCGGTCTGGGAAGACGAGGCGATGAAGCGATCCCGTCCGATCCTGCTGGATGGCTCCTATCGCAACTGCAGGAGGCGGACCCGATCCGGACTACGGGACACCCTAGCTCAGCACAGGGCCTTGCTGCGTTGCGGGATGACCGGCGGGCGAATTTGGTGTTCGGAGAAGGTGCGGTCCGCTCTATTCTTGAGGTCGGCGTTAGAACGCAACTGGCAACGGCCTTGACGACTTCGGCCGCTTTTAGAGAGCGGCTTGTTTGGTTTTGGACCAACCATTTCACTATCTCGGTGCGCCATAGCCCCTGTCGCGCAGTGGCAGCAGCGTTTGTGGAAGAAGCCATCCGTCCGTACGTTACGAGGCCGTTTTCTGATATGTTGCTGGCCGTGTGGCGCCACCCTGCCATGCTTTTATATTTGAGCAACGCGGAGTCGGTTGGACCCCGCAGTTTGGTTGGTCGACGAACTGGGCGGGGCCTGAACGAGAACCTGGCACGCGAATGCCTCGAGTTACACACGGTCGGCCCTGCGTCGGGTTATACTCAGACGGATGTCACGTCGCTGGCAGCCGTTCTCACTGGCTGGACGGTGTCACTGCAAGACGACCCTCTGGGCTTTCGGTTTAATCCATCTATGCACGAGCCGGGTAGCAAGTTGGTGATGGGCAACGTTCTGCCGCCTGGCCAGG
Source organism: Binatia bacterium (assembly GCA_050185455.1). Classification (GTDB taxonomy): domain Bacteria; phylum Desulfobacterota; class Binatia; order Bin18; family Bin18; genus SYOC01. The sequence goes on from JBFWZL010000237.1 coordinate 8,319, forward strand.
AAGGTGGGACTGCTGCAGTACGCTTCCTTGGCTGTCATCCATCAACTTACCGCCTACTTGCGACTAAGCTAGCTCGGCATTTCATTGAGGACGATCCAAAGCCCAGCAGTGTTGCACGAATCGAGGGCGTTCTAAATGACAGTAGGGGCAACCTGGGCGCTGCAGCGGCATGTTTAGTGGCCGACGAAAGAGCCTGGATAGCCGGTCGGAAGCTCCGTACACCTCAGGACTTCGTGTTGGCCTGTTATCGCGCCCTTTCTGTCCCGCCCGAGCAGGTTGGAGATATGAACAGCGTACTCGGCTACCTAGGTCAACCGGTTTGGCAGGCACCGACCCCAAACGGCTGGCCGGACCGGGCGGCGGAGTGGGCTGCGCCCGAAGCAATGATGCGCCGCGTCGACTGGGCGTATGGTTTTGCTCGTCGTGTCGGGCAGCAGGACCCGGTCGGAATTGCCGTGGCCGTCCTCGGTAAGTTGCTGCGACCTGCGACATACGACGTCATGTCCCGCGCAGGTTCACGTCGTGACGCACTCACCCTGATGTTGTGCTCGCCAGAATTCCATTGGCGCTGACATTCTCGTCCACTGCATAGCCCGCAGAGCTACCTTCACCGACCTGATCTTATAGCTCCAGAACCAGAGCATCCCAATCCCCTCCATATACCCACGGAACCGGCCAGGCATACGGTCATAGTTCACGAACTCCTCTGTGATCTGACCCATGGCAGCTTCGGCCGAGAGACCCTTACGCTTTGTCAGGTGATCGTAGAGGATCGCCTTAGCGATGAAATCCCCATACTCCACCGACTTGGAGAGCCCCTGGAACTAAATCCTCCCGAAACTCCAGCCCGTATCACGTCATGTAGAAAAAAGTAGACGCTACCTAATCAGTTATCTGAACTGTCTTTGACTCCGATGAGCTACAGTTGCCGAGCATTTGCAGAGTCGAGCGAAATCAATAAGATAAAGTGCTCGACGGAACCTGAGAGCTGCAGGAATTGATGGCGTCCGTTATCTGATTTGGATCTCCCGCACTTTCCGTGCCGCTCATCTCGGAATGACAGTAACACCGGCAAAACCCCGGGCGGGCGATCCGGGGACGGGCTGAAGTGAGTCAGATGTGCCACAGGTGTCGGGATCCTCTGCGACGGCTTCGGTTTTCCGGTTCGCTTTGGGGCAGGTTTGCGATT
>JBFWZL010000238.1:0-9482 GCA_050185455.1 Binatia bacterium
ACATCAGGGCGCACGGATATGCGCCCTGATCTAAACTACACTCGATAATATGACCGGTACCAATCGACAAACCGAGCGATGCCCGTGGTCACCGGCGTATCCGGGCGAAACCCGACATCCCGCATCAAGTCCTCCACGTCCGCGCACGTTTCCGGTACGTCTCCTGGTTGAATGGGAAGAAAATTCTTCTCCGCCTTTTTCCCCAAACAATTTTCCAATGTTTCGATGAAATGCAGCAATTCCACCGGCTTGTTGTTGCCAATATTATAGACTTTGTATGGAGCTTTGCTTGTGCCCGGATCTGGATGCATGCTGGACCAGTCTGGATTCGGTTGCGCTAAATGATCAGTTACGCGCACAACGCCTTCGACGATATCATCGATGTAGGTAAAATCGCGTCTCATCTTCCCGTGGTTGAAAACGTCGATCGGGCGCCCTTCCAGAATGGCCTTGGTAAATATGAACAGCGCCATGTCAGGCCGACCCCAAGGACCATACACCGTAAAGAAACGCAGGCCAGTGGTCGGAAGGTTGTAGAGATGACTGTAGGTGTGCGCCATCAGTTCGTTGGCTTTCTTTGAGGCGGCGTACAACGAAACCGGGTGGTCGACGTTATCGTGGATGGAGAACGGCATCTTGGTATTTGCGCCGTAAACCGAACTGGAGGAGGCGTACACGAGATGCTGCACGTGGTTGTGGCGGCAGCCTTCTAGAATATGCAGGAAGCCGACAAGATTGCTGTCGATGTAGGTATGAGGATTAGTAAGCGAATAGCGTACCCCAGCCTGCGCCGCCAGATGAATGACCCGTTCGGGTTTTTCCTTGGCGAACACCTCTTCCATCCCGGAGCGATTGGCGAGGTCCAGACGGTGGAAACTGAATCGTTCGTGATCTGTGAGTAGGGCTAGGCGATCTTCTTTGAGGCGCACGTCATAATAATTATTTACGCTATCGAGGCCGATAACCGTGTCGCCCCGTGCGAGCAAACGTTGTGAGACATGAAAGCCGATAAAACCAGCAACGCCGGTAACTAAAATACGCATGAATAGAGTCCTCTTAACGGAAAGTGTAATAGTCAGCCGCGCACCTTTATGCGTTCTGCAGAAGTCGGCGCATGGGCTGAGGGCGGACTAGGCTTCGCCATTACTTGGCGGATGACTTTGATATGGTACTCAATGCCGGACCAGACTCCTAATACAAGTGCAATCCATAAGAAATACATTCCCATTGCATGAAAATCGACGAGCAAATACTGATAGTGAATGATGAGCCCGTGTAATGCGAACGTTTGAAAAATCATTTTGTATTTGCCCAGCTCCTCGGCGGCGAGAATAATTCCTTCCCCAGAAGCAATGCCTCGCAATCCTGTTACCGCAAGTTCTCGCCCGATGATGAGAACCACCATCCATGCAGGTACGCGCGGTGTACGATCGGCTGCGGTCAGCATAATGAGCGCCGCCGCCACAAGTAATTTATCGGCCAATGGATCAAGAAACTTACCTAAAGTGGTCGTATGACCGTACAAGCGCGCCAGATACCCGTCGAAGAAGTCAGTCAGGCTGGCAATGAAGAAGGTGAGCGCCGCGAGAGCGCTAGAAACCGGGTCTGAACTGCTCAGGAAATAGACAAGGATTGGCACAAGCGCGATACGAAAAAGACTGAGTTGATTGGGGAGCGTCAAAAGCACGGGCCGATTCTAGCACGTCTAATTAGCCAAGCGGAGCGGGCTGAAGCGCATTTGCAGCGTCCACGCTTCGCCGGCGGTATGACTCACGATACTGGAGCACCCGTTGGACGTAGGTTTGTGTTTCCGCATAGGGGGGGATGCCATTGTAACGGTCGACAGTTTCAGGTCCTGCATTGTAGGCGGCCAAGGTGAGGGTTAGATCGCCGCGAAAGCGGTTGAGGAGCAGACGCAGATGGCGAACGCCGCCTTCGATATTGGATTGCGGGTTATGGACATCGCCCACGCCATGCTGAGCCGCGGTGGCGGGCATGAGTTGCATAAGTCCGCGAGCGCCAGCGGGTGAGAGCGCCGAAGGATCAAAGGCGGATTCCGCTTTTATGACCGCTTTCACCAAGGCGAATTCGACCCCATAGCGCTGACAGGCTGCGGCAATTAACTGATCGAACTTAACAGACTCTTTTCCTTTCAGGTGGCCCATATACCGTCGTAACAACAAGAAGGGGCGATACACAGGCTTGGTCGGAACATTAGTAAAATGCACGATGCCGCGGTTATCGCGGTAGACGTAAATATCTGCCGATGAACAGGAAACGTCGGCAAATTGCCACGTGAGGAGTAAACCTAGCGCTGCGCCTGAGGCGCGCTTCCACTTACACCACAGCATATTTCTCACCATAAACGATTTCATCTTTTTCGGTCAAATCCATTCCCGCCTTGACTCTCGTTAGAGGGCATGCGACCAATGGCGCCAAGCCTATGGAGACGTGTGATTACCTGATTATCGGCAGCGGCATCGCCGGCTTGAGTTTGGCCCTGAAAGCGGCGGCGCGAGGGTCGGTCGTTATCGTGACGAAAGACCGTTTACCCGAGAGCAATAGCGCCTATGCACAAGGCGGAATCGCTTCGGTCTGGAGTCCCGAAGATTCGTTTGCCGCACATATCCAAGATACGCGTATTGCTGGAGCGGGGCTATGTCACGCGGATATAGTAGAAGCAGTTGTGCAAGAAGGACCGGATCGTATTCGTGAATTGATTGCTCTCGGGACCAACTTTTCACGGCGCCCCGGCGGTGAAGACGCAGAATATGACCTGGGACTGGAAGGCGGACATTCCCATCGACGCATTCTTCACGCCTCTGATGCAACCGGACAGGAAATTATTCGCGCCCTGATAGCGGCTGTGCGGCAACAACCGAACATTCTTATCCTTGAAAAACATTTAGGCATCGATCTCCTTACGAGTCCGACGCCGTCTGGAACGGAATGCTGGGGGGCGTATGTCCTTGATCTGGAAACGAACCGGGTCAAAACGCTCACGGCGCGGGCAACTGTTTTATGTACAGGCGGAGCTGGCAAGGTCTATTTGTACACTAGCAATCCGGACGTTGCCACGGGCGATGGCCTGGCGATGGCGTATCGCGCCGGCGCGCCGCTGGGGAACTTAGAGTTCTTTCAGTTTCATCCGACTTGTTTGTATCACCCTAAGGCGAAGTCTTTTTTAATCTCTGAAGCACTTCGCGGCGAAGGAGCCGTGTTGCGTCGCCCTGATGGTAATGCCTTTATGGCGTACTACGACCCTCGCGCTGAACTGGCTCCGCGCGATATTGTCGCCCGCGCGATCGATAGCGAGATGAAGAAATATGGGTTTACCCATGTATTCCTGGACATCAGTCACCGTGACGCCGATTTTCTCCGTCAACGGTTTCCCGCGATTTCACGTCACTGTTTGGAGTTTGGCATTGATCTGACCACAGAGCCAATTCCAATTGTGCCGGCGGCTCACTACCTGTGTGGCGGAGTCATAACCGACCTCAACGGCGCCACGTCGATCCCTCGCTTGTACGCGGCCGGTGAAGTGGCGATGACCGGGTTACATGGCGCCAATCGCCTCGCCTCGAACTCGTTGCTGGAAGCCGTGGTGTTTGCTCATCGCGTGTTTCTTCACGCCGATGCTTTCCTGGCTGAGAATAAGAGCAAACCTTCCTCGTTTCCGGATTGGGACCCCGGACATGCGGTGAATAACGACGAAATGGTAGTGGTGACACATACTTGGGAGGAAATCCGCCGCTTGATGTGGAATTACGTCGGTATCGTTCGTAGTACCCGCCGTCTCGCGCGCGCCCGGCGACGCATCGCGCTCATCCAAGAAGAGATTCGCGAATATTATTGGAATTTTTTAGTAACGGGCGACCTGCTTGAACTGCGCAATCTCGCCACCGTGGCGGAGCTTATCATCCGCTGCGCCAGCCTGCGTCAAGAAAGCCGCGGCCTGCACTATACGCTCGACTATCCACATATTGACGACCAACGCTGGCTGCATGATACCGTTGTGCAGCTTGAGTCGTAGCAAAAAATCCAGTCAGTTCGTGGGAGTTCCCCCTCATTAAGTACACTGGAACTCAAGTGGCTTTAGTTTTTTGATGCTTGAGGTATGTTCCACGTCCATGAGAAAACACCACCTGACTCTGACCCTAGTGGATCGGACCTTTTTGCAGAACCTCGTGAAGAGAGGTTCCTTGCGAGCCCGGACGTATCAGCGGGCGACCGCGCTGCTCGAATTGGATCGGGGGCAGACGCTGACGGCGGTTGCGCAGATCTTGGGCGTCAGCTGCGAGAGGCTTCTGTTACCGTTCAATCTCTGCGAACAATGGCAACTGACTTCCCTTGGGGCGTTCGCCAACAGGAACTGGGTAGCGCCCGGTAAAGCAGGCGTCGCAGAACCCGCCGAGCCGTTCTTTCAGCGCTTCATACATGCCGATTTCGCTGAGATACGCGAGGCTGTCCGCTGCAATGTACTGGCGAATTTCTTCAATCGTGTGGGACGAAGCGATCAGCTCTCGTCGGGTCGGGGTATCGACTCCGTAGAAACATGGGCCGGTCGTTGGCGGGGCGCTGATACGGAGATGCACTTCACGAGCGCCGCCGTCTCGAAGCATCTTCATGATCTTGCGGCTGGTTGTCCCCCGTATGAGGGAATCATCGACAACAACAACGCGTTTACCGCGCAACACTTCAGGCTGTGCGTTGAGCTTTATTTTTACGCCAAAGTGGCGGATCGAGTCCTGTGGCTCGATGAACGTCCGTCCGACATAATGATTGCGAATCAGTCCCATTTCAAACGGTAATCGAGCTGCTTCCGCATAGCCAAGCGCTGCTGGCACGCCAGAGTCGGGCACCGGAATAACGATATCCGCTTCGACCGGCGCTTCGCGCGCAAGTTGCCGGCCAAACTCCTTACGCGTTTGATACACGCTGCGCCCATAGACGAGACTGTCCGGGCGAGCGAAATAGATATGCTCGAACACGCAGCGCGAGAGCGGCTCGTTAGGAAAAGGAGAGAGCGAGGTCATTCCTTCCGAGGAGAAGCGTAACACTTCCCCAGGCTCGACTTCACGTTCATAGACGGCGCCGATAAGATCGAAGGCGCAGGTTTCTGACGCCACCACATAGGCGTCTTTCTCGTTATCCTTGAGGCGGCCCAAAACAAGCGGACGGAATCCGTAGGGATCTCGGACTGCAATCATTTCTTGTTCGCTCAGAAACACTAAGGAATAGGCCCCGCGCACTTGCCACAGGGCTTCAATAATGCGCTCAACGAGCTGTGGCGCTCGCGAGGCGGCAATGAGATGGAGAATGACTTCCGTATCGACTGTGGATTGAAAAATTGAGCCCCGAGTTTCCAGTTTCAGGCGAAGATCATCAGCATTCACCAGGTTGCCATTGTGGGCAACCGCTAGGGACCCGTGCGTATATTTAACAACCAGCGGTTGGCTATTTTTCAATACGGTCGACCCGGTCGTTGAGTAGCGATTATGACCAATCGCGCTGGAACCATCCAAACGACGAATCATCTTCTCATCAAAGATATCGGCGACTAGCCCCATACCACGGTGGACTAAGAGTGTCTGCCCGTTTGAGGAAGCGATGCCGGCGGATTCCTGTCCACGATGTTGCAGGGCGTACAACGCCAGATAGACCAGATTCGCCGCCTCGGGATGGCCGTAAACCCCGACAACGCCGCACTCTTCATGAAAGCGATCGAACGCTTCGTCTCCCATTGCGTGTGACATAGTTAGCTCGCTCCCTTTGGTTGCTCTATGAGATGGCTTATGGCCGTTCCCTTTGGTCGCTCTATGGCAGATGGCTCACTCGCTGCGCTCGTTTTATGGCAGAACGCTTTGACCATCTGCCATCCACTATAAAGCGAGTGTAACGAGCGGGCTATAGAGCGAAGCGAACGGGCTAACAACCAGATGCTATATGCCTTTGTTGAGTTGCTTTGCTAATGCTGTTCGCCATTCTTGTTGTAGCATATCGACCGACATTCGCAGATACCCGGCTATGTCTAGATCGGAACCGCCGACTTCACCAAGCACGGTACAAGAGAGATCGGCTGATTGTGCGAGTTCTTGTAATCTTGGGAGCGCAGTGTTTGGTAACGACGCTAAAACGCGGGATTGACTCTCACCGAAAAGGAGCGCGTCTGGACGTATATTGCCATTAAGGATGACTCGTGCACCGAGAGGTTTTTCCGGATGGGTTATACAGGCCTCCGCCAACGCGACGACGAGACCGCCTTCGGCGACATCATGCGCAGAGACAAAAAGGCGTTTTTGCGCTGCGGTTAAACAGAGATTCTGGAGGCGTTTTTCGCAAGCCAAATCGAGCTGCGGCGGTGCGCCAATCGTGCGTCCATGAACCGTGGCGAGATATTCACTGGCGCCAAGTTCTTCCTTGGTATCGCCGAGCAAGATAATGAGGTCTCCGGGATTTTTGAACCACTGCGTGACGTGATGTGTCAGATCGGCCAAGACGCCAACCGTGGCTATGGTTGGCGTCGGTGGAATCGCTTTTCCTTCCGTCTCATTATAGAAACTGACGTTGCCGCTGACCACGGCGAGGTCTAACGCCAAACAGGCATCGCGCATGCCGGCTATGGCTTGCTGGAATTGCCACATCACTTCAGGCTTTTCCGGATTTCCGAAGTTCAAACAGTCCGACAAGGCTACTGGGCGGGCGCCGCTGACCGCGAGGTTCCTGGCCCCCTCAGCGATGGCGATCTGTCCGCCACGATACGGATCAAGCAAGCAGTAGCGACTATTGCAATCGACTGTCAGTCCAATTCCCTTTGTGGTTCCTTTCAAGCGGATGATCGCCGCATCCGAGCCCGGCTGTACAACCGTATTACCGCAAACAAAAGAGTCGTATTGTCGATACACCCATTCTTTGCTTGCGAGATTGGGCGAGGTCAGCAACTTGAGCAACACTTGCCCGTAGTCAGTCGGCAGCGGAAGGGCACCTACATCCAGCTTCTGTCGTTCGGCGAAATCGTCCGGTTGCTTTGTTGGCCGCTCATAAACGGGCGCATCGTCCGTCAGCGCGGTAACGGGAATGCGCACGACTTCTTCTCCGTCCCACCAGGCGCGAAATTGTCCGTCATCCGTCACTTCACCGACAACTTCTGCTTGTAGATCCCAACGCGAGAAGATGGCGCGCACCTCTTCCTCGCAACCAGATTTTGCCACGATTAACATGCGCTCTTGCGATTCGGAAAGTAGGAGTTCGTAAGGAGAAATGTTTTCCTCACGCGTTGGGATGACGTTCAGGTTGAGTTTGAAACCCGTTCCCCCACGGCCGGCCATTTCGACGGAGGAGCTAGTTAGTCCCGCCGCACCCATGTCCTGAATGGCGACGATAAGATCCCGCTGCATAAGTTCGAGGCAGGCTTCGATGAGCAGTTTCTCAGTGAACGGGTCACCGACTTGCACGGCGGGTCGCAGCTCTTCGGATTTTTCATCAAATTCGCGAGACGCGAGAAGACTGGCGCCATGAATGCCGTCGCGGCCTGTACGCGAACCAACGTAGATCACCGGATTGCCGACACCAGCGGCGCGAGCACGGAAGATTCTATCAGTACGGATTGTTCCCAACGTAAACGCATTGACAAGAATGTTGCCATTGTAGCGTTCATCAAAATAGACTTCGCCGCCAACGGTTGGCACGCCGACGCAGTTCCCATATCCGCCGATTCCCGCGACCACGCCTTTGATAAGATAGGGCGTGCGTGGGTGATTGATAGAGCCGAAGCGTAACGAGTTGAGCGACGCGATGGGGCGTGCGCCCATCGTGAACACATCACGTAAAATTCCGCCTACACCGGTAGCGGCTCCATGATACGGTTCAATGAAGGAGGGATGATTATGGCTCTCAATCTTGAACACAACCGCCAGCCCGTCACCAACATCGACGATTCCTGCATTCTCTCCCGGTCCTTGCAGAATTTCTGGGCCGGTCGTCGGCAGTTCTCGCAAGAAACGACGGGAACTTTTGTAACTACAATGTTCGGACCACATTACGGAGAAGACACCCAGTTCTTCAAAGGTTGGCGTTCGGTCCAGCACTTGTACAATACGTTGATATTCCTCAGAGGTAAGCCCGTGGTCCGCGGCGATTTGGGGAGTGACGGTGATAGTGCGTCGCATGGATTTTTAGACTTCGTGACTTTTGTTTATAAAGTCTTTGTCGCCAGAGCAGAGAGAAACAATTTCCGCCCATCCTCACTGCCGAGCAAGGCTTCGACCGCATGTTCAGGATGTGGCATCAAGCCAACGACATTTCCGTGAGCGTTCGTAACGCCAGCAATGTTGTAAAGTGCGCCGTTCGGGTTCGCTTCTTCAGTTGCTTCTCCTTCTGCATTGACATAACGAAACACAATCTGTCCGTTATCTTCGAGCTGTTTTAGCGTTGCGTCGTCAGCCACATAGCAACCTTCACCATGTTTGAGGGGAATACGTAAAATCTCACCCGCGCGACAGGCCGAGGTGAAGGCGGTTCGCGTGGTTTCCACGCGAATGTGCGTCCACTCACAAATGAACGACAAGGTGTTATTCTGGATCAATACACCGGGGAGCAGCCCTGATTCGCAAAGGATTTGAAACCCATTGCACATGCCCATAACTGGACCGCCAGCGCGCGCAAACTCCACGACGCTTTGCATGATCGGAGAAAAACGCGCGAGCGCGCCACAACGGAGATAGTCGCCATACGAAAAACCGCCTGGCAAGATGATCGCCTCGACGCCCTGCAGGTCATGGTCTTTATGCCATAGTGAGAGGACCTGTTGTCCTAACACGGCTTCCAGACAATGGAGCGCATCGCGGTCATCGCACGAACCAGGAAAAGTAACGACGCCCCATTTCATGGTGTGTTATTCCTCAGTGATTTCAAAGCGAAAATCTTCGATAACCAGATTAGCCAACAATCGCCGGCACATTTCTTCGACGCGTTGCTCGGCTTGTTGGCGAGAAAGTCCGTGCAGGCGAACCTCCAGATATTTTCCCATGCGGACATCGGCGACCTCGTCATAATGGAGAGAATGCAGGGAGTTTGCTATAGCTTTGCCTTGTGGGTCAAGAATAGCTTTTTTAGGGGTGATATAGACTTTGGCTAACATAGGCATTTCCCATCATTGTGGAAACGGGTTCCCTCTCCCCTTGGGAAAGAGGGACAGGATGAGGGGAAAGAAAGAGACAGTTTAGTTCGAAAGTGTCCACTCAAATGAAGTTCATCTTTCATTCAACACCCGTCCCATAATCGTCTCGGTATTTCTTAGGGCGTGATGTATATCGAAAAGTGTGTCGTTTGCCGCCGTTGTCAGCAACTTGGCGATATCTGGATCACGTCGGACCTCCGCCACGAATGACGCGCCGGTTTCCCAGACGCGCATGGCATTGCGTTGCACCCAATGGTACGCCTCATCGCGAGAGATGCCTTTCCGCACCAAGCCGAGCAGCAGA
>JBFWZL010000239.1:0-9470 GCA_050185455.1 Binatia bacterium
AAGATAAGTTCACAGCGATGCAACTCATCGGCGAAGCCGGTGTGCCGTGTGGCGCAGTGCTTGATACCGGCGATCTCCTGGTGAATGAACATCTAAAACAACGCGAGATGATTGTGCAGATTGATCATCCTCAACGTCCGGGGTTCACTATGCCGGGTTGTCCCGTGAAATTGTCGGGGTCGCCGACCACAGTGCAACCGGCACCCTTGCTTGGTCAACATAATGCGGAAGTCTATGGTGAATTACTGGGATTGAGTGAATCCGATCTGGCTGGACTCAAAGAGAGAGGAGTGGTGTAGCTGAGATATAGCCCGTTCGCTACGCTCACTCTATGACTAATGGCTCGCTCGCGTTGCCCGCTCTATGGCAAGACATTCTTTTGTTAGATGCCATAAAGCGAACGGAGTGAGCCGGTCATCATATGCCCATCAGTCGTTGATTTCCCCGCGCGGCTGGGGTATCTGGCTATCCTTGTTTGAAGAGAAGTGAGTACAGAGGCTATTCGCTGAGTAATTGTCATGCCGGACCCGTTACACCCGACCATTATCACGCCTACCCCTCGGAGGCGGCAAGAGAGAAAAGTTACGATGATGAAAGTCACCGCCGCTTTTCTCCTTGTCGTTTTCCTCACGGTTTCGTTGCATGGGAACTGGCGTTTGGCGCTGGGGTTATTGTGCATCTGCGCCGCATTGTGGTGGCTGCGGAACGTATGGCGACACTATCGTGAACGTGAAGAGCTTCTTGCAGACGTGGACGCCATGTCCGCCGAGGAAGTTTCACGTTATATCGGCGAGCTGTTACGCGTCCAGGGCTACTCGGTGTCCACGCGCGGAAAACGGGGTGGTCCTGTGGCGGACCTCTTGTTATCGCGAGGGAAAGAAGATTTCGCGTGTTGGATTCAACATAGCGGTCGTTCGACTGATGCAGAGATGATCGCCAAAGCCGCGGCTGCCGTGCAGGCTCACCCTAGATGGCGTGCGATGGTGGTGTCTTCCCGTTCCTGTTCTTTGAACGTGTACTCCCTTGCACGACGAGAGGGCTGTATACTTATTCATCGTAGCGGCCTTGCAAATATGGTGGCTCAGTATCGCAGTGGTCATAGGGTCATCACGTTTCCCTTTGAAGAGAAGGCGCGCTTACGCGGTAGAAAGTGAGATGACAATGGCGATCCTGAAAGTGACCCGCCTGGGGCATCCTGTACTCCGGCGTGTGGCGGAACCGGTTTCCCTGGAGACTATTCAGCGCACCGAGTTCCAGCAGTTTATCGATGACATGATAGAAACGATGCACGAATACGACGGCGTCGGGTTGGCCGCCCCTCAAGTGCATGTGTCTCAGCAAGTCGCTGTGTTGGAAGTTACGAAACACCCGCGTTATCCGGACGCTCCGTCTGTTCCCCTCACGGTGCTGATCAATCCTCGGGTGACAATGATAGGGGAAGAAACCGTCGATGGATGGGAAGGCTGTTTGAGCATTCCCGAACTCCGTGGCATCGTGCCGCGCGTTTGTGAGTTGCGAGTCGAGGCTTTGGACCGTCAGGGCCAGCCAGTGGACTTTATCGCCAAAGATTTTCATGCGCGAGTCATTCAGCATGAATATGATCACTTGCAAGGAAAGGTCTACCTGGATCGCATGTCCTCGCTTGCTACGCTCACCCATTTGACCGAGTGGCAGCGTTACTGGTTGAAGGCGTAGGGAGTGTTGACGTTCATCACGAGCAGCGCTCAGAAACACGCTGAGGTGGAGCGTATTCTTGGGCAAACGCTTGCTCGAGAATCTTTACCCTTAGAGGAAATTCAAGCGACCGAACTTGAGCCTGTCGTCCGCCATAAAGCTCAACAGGCGTTCGCCTTGCTGGGCCGTCCTGTGTTGGTTGAGGATACTGGACTGGCCTTCGCGGCGTGGAACGGTCTGCCCGGCGCCTTGATCAAATGGTTTCTGGCAAGTCTGGGCGCCGAAGGAATCTGTCGGGTGTTGCAGCAAGAAGCTAATCGGGAGGCGACGGCGACAACTATCTTCGCCTATTGCGCTGGTGTGGAAGTGCGAGTCTTTGCTGGCGTTGTGCAAGGCGTCATCCCTGGAACTCCACGCGGGTCATTCGGGTTTGGATGGGATGTAATCTTTCAGCCATGGGGAAGCACTCGGACGTTTGCCGAGATGACGCCCGAGGAAAAAGATCGGTTCTCCATGCGGCGTCTCGCACTGGAACGATTCCGTGCCTCTGGATTACTCGCATGAGATTCGGACGTTTCAACGCATTGATACGCTCTAGGAAACGACGAGAGGGATATGCCTCTCATCGTCCATTCACAGCATCTCTCTAGTTGACGGGTGTGTCCCTGCAGCATATCTCTTGAGCCGCATGGTAGCGAATGGAACTGCTGCGAATCTGCTCTCTCAGCTTTTGCCTCAAGTCAGCCGTTCGTTCTTTCTGAGCCTTCGTATTCTGCCCCGAGAGATACGGCAACCTGTGGGGTTGGCATATCTCTTTTGCCGCGCCGCAGATACGATCGCGGACACGGCGTTATTACCGCCGCAGCAGCGCCTCGCGTACCTCGCGCATTATCGAGCGGCGTTCGGGGAGGCTGGACCGATTGCCATTGCATCATTGCCGCAGCAGTTAACGGGGGCGCAACAGGACCCCGCTGAACGTGAACTCTTGACACGATTAAGTGAATGTTTTCATGTACTAGAGCGGATGCCGATCAAGGATCAATCTTACATTCGTGAACTTGTTTTGACGCTGATACAAGGCATGCAAATGGACCTGCATACCTTCCCGCAAGAAAATGAGGGCAGGATAGGAGCATTGGAAACCCGGGCGGATCTGGATCAATACACCTATTTTGTCGCTGGCTGCGTCGGAGAATTTTGGACAAAGGTTGCTGTTGCTCACCTTCCCTCCTTGCAACACTGGAACGGAGAGGCAATGTCAACGCGCGGAGTGCGGTTTGGAAAAGGGCTACAACTCACGAATATTCTCAGGGATATTGCTCAGGATGTGCGAATCGGTCGTTGTTATTTGCCGCGAGCTGAACTGAACGCCCTCGGCGTCCAGCCGGCAGATTTGCTCGAACCGACGATGCTTGCTCGTGTAAAACCGTTACTTGATGCGTTTTTGGAAGAAACCTTGGCGTTCTATCGGACCGGGTGGGAATATACCTTGGCCATCCCGCCGCGCGAGTGGCGCTTGCGTTTAGCCTGCGCCTGGCCGCTCCTCATCGGGATCTCCACGTTGGCGTTAGTGCGAAGTTCACGGAGCCTGCTCGATCCGTCTGTTCGCGTCAAGATTGCCCGCGCACGAGTGTACTCGATCCTGCTTCGTTCACTCTGCACGGTCTGGTCGAATCGCGCCATCAGCCGGTACTATGACGATTTACTCGCGCAGGGCGGTTTTTCCCTGCGGTCATAGCCATCAAAAAGGAGAAGCGGCTCAATGAGAGAGGGGAAACGAAAACCCGGAGCGTTGTGGACAGGAAAAACGCTTCCTGATTATCTTCGTCCGGGACTTGATATCGTCTTTGTCGGGCTGAACCCTGGTCTTTATTCTACGGAGGTTGGACATTACTTTGCGCATAAGCAGAATCGTTTCTGGCCGGCATTATCGGCGTCGGGACTCGTTCCAGAGCTGCTCGGACCGGAAAGTGATGCTCGATTACCAGACTGGGGCATAGGACTGACCGACATCGTGAAACGGCCGACGCATGGGATTCATGAACTGACGCCGTCCGAATTCCGTCGCGGGGCGAGAGAGTTGGAAGAAAAAATTGCGTACTATAAGCCCTGCGTCGTGTGTTTCGTTGGGTTTACTGGTTACCACGTCTGCTGTGGGAAAGAAGGCGGGACCGGTCGGCAGGACGCACGCTTTGGCGGCTCACCTGTCTTTGTGATCCCGTCCACTAGTCCGCGCAATGCGCACTACTCGTTAACAACTATTATCGCCGCCCTGCGTGATCTCAAGGAATATCGCGACCGCCTTGGAGAAGAAAGCGGTACAGAATCTGACGAGTTGGAACTGTAAGGCAGACGATTTTCCGGCTTCTGTTCTAAGTAACGATAGGGGTACTAAAAAAATGGACTGGTCTGCAGCCGCGCTCCATTATGAAAATCCCATTCACCCAGAAAGAAGGAATCTTTTGATGAACGGTTTTATGCGAATTGGGCTAGTGGGCCTGTGCGGAATCCTGATTGGCTGCGTCCCCCAACAACCGCTGCGCAAGCGTACGATCGAAGCGCCAACCTTATCGTGCGAGGATGCAAACCGGCTTGCCTATCGTACTGTGACAACTCTGGGCTATACAGTGGCGTCCTTGCAGGTGGGCAGGCCGGGGCAACCTGGACATATTGTTGCGGAAAAAGACAGTGGCGGACAAGTCGGAACGGTGACGATTACCTGTCACGAAAGCGGCGCGACCGTCGAACCGCAAAAAAGTGGGTTGCCAATCCCGACGCTCATTGGCGCGGCTGAACGTCCGCATGAGTTTCAGAACCTTTTTCAGCATACGTTTAATATCCTGCGTTCCGGGCAAGAATACGCCGCCCAACAGGGAGCGGTGAAAGGTCTGACGATGACGATGACGCGGCTCAACAGTTTCGAATCGCAAATGGACCTAGGCGCTGATTTACCCGCCAGCGGAGTGTTGCCCATCAAGGTGGAGATTAACAACAACACGCCGCGTCCCTACGGACTTGATACCGGCAAAGTGTATCTCCAATCGGTAGGAGGCAGTGATAGGATCGCTCCTGTCGCCCCGCCTGCCGCGGGCCAGGGAAAAGCCTTACAAGGAGAGATCACGATTCAACCTGGTCAGTCGGTGACCGGATATCTCTTCTACCCAGCCGGGGATTATTCGTCAGCTCGCACGACATTGATTGATAAAGAAAACGATGAAGGAGAAGGATTCTCCGTGCAATTTTAGCTCAACTACACTACAAAATATTCATGCATTATTTCACGGCTTGTCGGTATTGGAGCCGCTCGTTCGGTTTGGCTATCGAGGGGAAAACAGAGAAGGGTCTTCCCGTATCTCCGGTAAGTAGGGCGGCGCTGGCGACGACCGTCGCTGCGCTTTTCCTAGAGGAAAGCCGATATGAGGATACACGTAGGGAGCGTATGGCGAGGGTGGCGGATACTCCGTTGGATAGTGCAAAGGCAACTGTCGTTTCCCTGTTGAAGTAATCGTTCTTCCATCTCTGAGTTTCCAGGTTCCTATATGGTCAGTAGCATATCCTTGTTCAAGCTTGTCGGCGGAGACTTTGTTCTCGCTTTCATTACGGAGCATCAGTTGAATGGTTTCCTCGCTCACTCCCGCCGCCTTGAGTTTAAGCACTTCTTCGGGGGTCAATGCGTAAGTTTCTCTATCGATCCTAAGAAGGCTGAAAACAAGGGCGATTATCTGCTTGTTGACACCAAACAACGAAATCGTATAATTGCGGGATGGCGATTCGACAGACACGCGGGCAATTCTGGTTGGTTGTTGGGGGGATTCTCTCGGGACTCTACGCTACGATACTCAAGATACTTGACTGGATTGATCGTCTACAGACGCTTAAAGACTTCCTTCCTAGCGATAGCAGCAAAAATAATACTCACATTGGAGATTGGATGATGAGAATCCAATCTATTCTTTTTTCGCCAGAGATAATGCTCTTCATTTCAGTGGGATGTTTGTTTTTTTGGATTTTGATATGGTGGAAAACCTCATTCACGGAGCATATTGTTGACATAGTCCGCTTTTATAACCACCTCAAACATTACAAATTGCGATGGCCGATTGTCTACCAGCCGCAAGATATTAGCCCTCAAGTTCATATTGGCCGCATGATGGCGAATTTTAGACAACTTGAGGACGATGGTTATATTCAATTTACTATAGTTGTTATTTGTTGCAAGTTTGGCCTTACCTTAGAAAGAGCTATCTTTGGTCATATCTATTATCTCGGAGAACAGTCCGTCAAACTTGATCCACCACAAATAGAATCATCTTCGGATTTTACTCTCCGCAAGGGAGAATCATTTATTACCTTACGGCAACATGTCCCTCGGGTCCTTGCTCTTGAGATAATAGATATCTTAAAAAAACCAGAGTATCGTTTCCAGTTTCATTTCCTTAGCCTCACTCTCAATATAATCTCTCCAGAATTGGGGCCAGAGCGGTTAAATTTGTGGGATGGTATGACATGTTTTTCTGGCGTGTCTTTTGGGCGTGTTCTCAATTTACAGACATCCGGATTGCAAGTTTCAAGTGGTACGATAGGAAGCTAGGTAGTAAAGGAGATAAAATGGACAATTCCGACAATGATCTTACTCAACTAGAAGTTTCCCGAACTGTCTATATAGATGTATGTTTAGGGTGCTATACGTCGCTCAGCGGTCGAAATCCTCTTCCGGAAAGACCGTGTTCACTTTGTGGCTGTAAGCCGGTCAGAATCTCACTCGCTATCCCTAAAATGACCTTGGAATATAAAGCGCAATCGCAATGAAGTATCTGCCCTTAATGAAGCTAACGTTGTTATTGTTCTTAAAACAACAGGTTCATATTGTTTGACGGCTTCATCGTTACACCAAGGACAGTTAGAAAGTGCAAACTGCCCTGTTTGTTGGAATCGATCTGGATTTAATGACCCAATAGGAAAGGCTGTTACAGCGTGACAGCTTGGACATTCTAATTCTAGATGAAGGAGTTCAGCAGCTTCAAAAGCAAGGCGTGTTTGTGGCATAAAATACTCCTCTTTTAATTTGTTCTCACCTTAGAACGACCACCATGTTTATTTTTTCTTGATAAAGTGCCTTGTTTTTCTCTAGCGTGTAGTATGTGTATGGCAGCCTTTTCAAAATCCATTTCCGCTTCCAGCACTTCAGGCACACTTTGCCGAAGACGTTCTAAAAACGCTTCGTCTGTAGTTGTTTTAGGCGTTTTTTCCATTGCCTCCTCCGTGAGAGAGGCAGGCGTAGCTGGACGAAGACCCCGCGAAGCTGAGGCCGTCGCCAGCGAGCCGACCTCAGCAGCCTGCTATAATCGATCCGAAGATGTCTGTGTCTTCGCGGTGATTGTGACGGAAGGCAAATTCCGCGACATACAAGGGAAGATACTCTTTGCTTACCTTATGGTAGTTGCCGATGATGCCACGTTTCAGCAGGCTCCAGAATCCGTCAATGTTCTGCGTGTGGACGTTGCCGTGTACATATTCACCTTCGGAATGGTTGACGGTCTGATGGGGGAATCCCTTCTTACGGAGGTTGGCATACCCGGAATGCTCGTCTGTTGCGACCAAAGAGACTTTGTCAGAGACGGTTTCTTGAACAAAACTGTTCAAGGTTTTCTGGTCAACATGCTCGACCACTTGAGCAACGATGTTGCCTTTCCGAGCGATTGCTCCCACGACGGCAACCTTGTTAGCAGTCCCGCGACCGTTGCCGCTCCGTCCGCCATGCCGATTTTTCGCCTTACCGCCCACATAGGTTTCATCTACTTCCACTTCGCCCATGAGTTGAAAGAAGTCTTCGCTTTGCATGGCGGCTCTGATCCGGTGACACATGTACCACGCAGTTTCATAGCACCCCGTGCCCAACATCCGGTGAATCTGATGAGCGCTCATGCCCTTCTTGCTGGAGTACATCAAGAAGAGGACTTTGAACCAGTCTCGAAGAGGATATTTCGTATTCTCAAAAATGGTCCCGCTCAACACGGAAAAACGGTATCCATTCTTATTGCACTTCTTGCAAACCCAATGGAACGGGCGGGTCTTAAGGGTATAGACTTTCTGGTTGCCGCATTTGGGACATTCAATTTCCCCATTGGGCCAGCGTTTTTCTACCAAGTAGGCTTTGCAGGATTCTTCCGTGTCAAACGTCGCCAACAGTTCATTCATCTTCATGAAGACAACTATAGACTATTTATTCTGTGGTGTCAACAGGCAGATAATCGCCAAAACAAGGGCGACCAGGACTAGCCAGAATGGATGAGACATGCGAGAGTTGCCTCCTTATGAATAGGTCTTTTTTCCATTGTACAAGTGATGGTTGACCTTGGGCAATTTGGGCAAAAGAAAACTTCCCGGGTGTTCAGGTAGAGCGAAAACTGAAATAATAGTTATTATCTGCTATTGTACTGCACTCACCAAAGTGAGAAGGTTGCAGTGCTCAAGAAAATCTGGCGAGTTCCACAAAAGCGTATGCTATTTACATGTCCGAGAGGAGGGCGCGTTATGAGTCACAAAGGGTTCTCGCACATTGGTCTTTCGACGTTAGACCTTGATAAGACCCGAGATTTTTATGAAAACATTCTCGGGTTCAAACCGGTGCGTTGCGATACCATCAAGGTCCAAGAAGGAGGCGAGATCCGCCATATCTTCTTCGACCTGGGACGCGATCAACTTATCGCGTTCATGGAGGCGCGGAACATACCGGGAGTGCCAGTGGAGTATGACGCCGGTATTAATCGCGGCTTGGGCGTGCCAAGCGCGTTCTATCACTTCGCCTTTGAGGCGGGAACCGAAGCAGGTTTGGAGGCAAAACGTCAAGAGCTACAAGCCAAAGGGGTCGCGGTCTCCGATGTGGTGGATCATGACTGGGCGAAATCGATCTACTTCAAAGATCCCAATGGGGCGCAACTCGAATTCTGCTGCCTAACCCGTGATTTCACTGCTGACGACGCCGTTATGCAGCAACGCTTCGAAGCGTCAATCAAAGCGTTGGGCCTGGAAAATACGGAGTCTTTAGTCTCAGCTAAGGGATAATTCCCCGCGTCTCAGAATGCCACTGTAAGGAGCGTCGGTGACATGTTCTCATCGTCTACTGACGCTTTACCCTCTTATGCCGCTTGTTGATTGAGCTCGGCCAAAAGCTCTCGCGCCGCTCGCAGATCCGGTGTGTCAAACCCTTCCTGAAACCAGTCGTAAATCTTCCTGAGCGATTGGCGAGCTGACTCCCCGCGTCCTTGTAATTGCCGCAATCTACATAAACTCATGACCGCTCGTAACTCGAACGACCTCGCTCGTTGCTGGCGAGCAATCTCAATTGCTTTCTGAAAACGCGCCTCGGCTTCTAACTGCGGATTGGAGATTACGGATTGCGGAATATTGTTGGCCTTCAACGTTGAGGATTGAAGGTTGGGCGTTGGACCCTGTAGGACGTGGGACTGTCGGAGCATTATCTCTCCGCGCAAGCGGTGCAGCTCGGCGGCGTAAAAGTATTCTCCGGTAATGGTCATGCGCTGTTCTGCCTGGGAGAGCAAGGACAGAGCTTTGTCTGTTTGCCCAGCGGCGGCGCACGCTTCCGCAAGAACAGTGAGATACCGGGGTTGCCCGATGGCGGCGCCGGTTTGCTTCACGGCGGTAAGTCCTGTTTCCATTGTGTATTCCAGCGATGTCGAGCAGTCAGACCAGGAGAAGGCGAGCAGTCACTCCAAGCATGGCGAACAGCGTGAGAGTCGAGGCCAAGGCCAGTCGGAGCGGAGCGACGCGCCGCA
>JBFWZL010000240.1:0-9459 GCA_050185455.1 Binatia bacterium
CAACCTCTCGTTCCGGGCGCCGAAGGTACGTCGCCTCGCGTCATCGATGAGAATGATTTCTCCCCACTGGAGCTGCCGGAAGCGAGAGAAAAATACTTGCCGGGCAATACGATCAAGGACAGAGGAGGATGTGGTGTCAGTCGAGGATACTGTTGTCGGTGCAAAAGAATTTTTCATTGGCGTAGGGTCTTTCCTGGAGCCGTTTGAGCCTGAGGGTGCTCATAAACCGGCGTCTTCTTCAGCCACAGACGAAACGCTTGCCAGTAGATAGCGGAGATCACTTTCCCCGTCACGAAGGGGTAGCGGACCAGCGCTTGGGCGAGAGTTGCGGTGGAGATTTCGCGCCGCAGGAGCGTCGTCGTCGCATCAAAGAATTTCCGCCCTTCCTTAAGATTGTCCATGTGAATAGTGAGCTGTCGCCCAGGGGCGCAGAAGCGCCAATCGTACTCAACCTCCATGTCTATGAACGGGGATACATGAAACGCTTTGCCGAACCGATAGCGTTTCTTTTCCGCCGTTCCTTTATTCAGCGTTTCCCCCAGCACGTAACAATGCTGTTCGCCCCACGGGGTATTGTTGACTTCAGCGACGATCGTCTCAAGGTGTTGATCAGTGGCGTCGTAGCAGTAGTAGAAACTCACGGGATTAAAGCAGTAGCCGAAGTACCGCAAATGGGTGAGTAAACGAATGGGACCTTGAGGGCGTTGCCCCAGCCGTTGTTCGACGAGGTCACGCACGGCTTGGTCCAGTGAGGCTTGGGGATCTCCTAGGTGATCGGTGCGACGAAACTGCGCCAGCGCAAATCTCTCGCTTGACCATACCCATCGTCCCTTGAAGAGCGTAGGCAACTCGGCGAGGTCGAGGTACGTCAGGAAAAGCGAGTATGAAAACGCATGAACAATCGGGCTGAACCGCCGGTGTCGTACTTGCCCATAATAAAGACAACTCTGCATGCTAGAGACTCTTCCCGAAATGTTTACAGACCGCCAATGCGCTATTCACGCCATCTTCATGGAATCCGTAGCCCCAATAAGCCCCACAAAAATACGTACGGTTCACCCCGTTCAGGCTGTCATGGCGCTGCTGGGCGGCGACCGCGGCCTGCGTATACACTGGGTGATGATACGTCATTCTGCGAAGAATTTTCGTCGGTTCAATGGCATGTGTGCGATTAAGCGTCACGCAGAAGGTGCGCGGCGCACGTAGATCCTGGAGGATATTCAGGTTGTACGTTACGATAACACGAGCGGTTTCGTCTCGGGGAATATAATAATTCCAGCCCGCCCACGCGAGCCGATTTTGCGGCAAGAGCGAGTCGTCCGTGTGCAAGATGACATCATTTTCTTGATAGGGAATAGCGCCTAGCACCTCTTGTTCCTGAGAAGTCGCATCCGTAAGAAGCGCAAGCGCCTGGTCGCTATGGGTGGCAATAACCACAGCGTCAAAGCGCTGCGGTTCTCCATGGCGTGGGCTGACCATGACGTGGTCAACATATCGCGTAATACCGCGGACGGGGCAGTTTAGGCGAATACGGTCACGATACGGGCGGGTCAGCGCCTCGGCGTAACGTTGAGAACCGCCCGTGACCGTCCTCCACTGCGGGCGGCGATTCACGGTGAGCATACCATGGTTATGGAAAAACTGCACGAACGATCTGATAGGAAATTGATATATCTGTCGTGGTTCGGCGGACCAGACCGAAGCGCCCATTGGAATCAGATATTGCTCAATGAACTCCCGAGAATACCCGTGAGTTGTGAGATAATCGCCGAGCGTAGCGTTATAGTCTGTTTTGTGGAGAAGGGTCCTCACGGTACGATTAAAATGTAGGATGTCGCGCCACATGCGGTGAAACGACAGACGAAAAAGATTCCGTCGTTGGGCGAATAACGTGTTGAGCGTCGTGCCGTTGTATTCGAGGCCGGTCTTCTCACAGCGGACGCTAAAACTCATCGAACTGGGCTGGGAAGAGATACCCAGGCGGTTCAGCAGCTTGATGAAATTAGGATAAGTCCAGTCATTAAAGACGATAAAGCCGGTGTCGACGGCATACGTCTGACCGTTGCAAGAGACAGGAACCGTGTGAGTATGCCCTCCGATGTAGTCATTCGCTTCAAAAACGGTGACTTCATGTTCCGGGCAAAGCAAGTAGGCGGCGAGCATGCCAGAGACGCCGCCGCCAATGATGGCGATATTCATATGCGTCAATGATCAAAAGCCTACCGGAAGAAAACGCCGCCGAGAAGATACGCTATTTCACCGCGGCTGGTCGCTTATTGACCCTTGACGTAGAGATCAGGCGGCTTCAGCCATGTCGGTTCGTCTCGTATCGCGGATGTGTTTGGGGACAGGACGGAGATCCCAGATAAGCCCGGTCCACGATAACATAACGAGAATGTAGTAAGTGATGTCGATCTCCCACCAGTAGAACCCTTGGCGCGTCGAACCGGGATAATGATGATGGTTGTTATGCCATCCTTCTCCTAACGTGATCAATGACAGGAGGAAACTATTCTTGCTGGTGTCTTCAGTATCGTACCGCTTCCGACCAATTTGATGCGCTAGCGAGTTGATCGTATACGTACCATGATACACTGCCACGGTGGACACAAAGAAACCCCAGATAAGCATTTGCCCGCCACTTGTACCCAGCCCCGGCCACACTGCCGAGACAAGAACCCCGAAGAAATAAATGCCCACGGCGAACAGGATGGCGATCAAGATATCAAAGCGATCAAGAAAGCGAAGTTCCGGAAATTTCGCGAGATCGGCAACGGCTCGTAAGTTTGTCGGAAAGTTCGGACGAGACATGAACCAGCCCATGTGACTCCATAAGAAACCATGTTGAAGCGGGGAATGACGGTCACCCTCTTTGTCGGAGTGTCGATGATGGTGACGGTGATGCGCCGCCCACCAGAGCGGACCCCGTTGCACAGCGCAGGAGCCAAGCAGGGCGAAGAAAAACTGTCCGAGCCGTGAGGTTTTGAAGGTGCGGTGAGAAAAATAGCGATGGTAGAGTCCGGTGAT
The DNA here is from genome assembly GCA_050185455.1 of Binatia bacterium. Classification (GTDB taxonomy): domain Bacteria; phylum Desulfobacterota; class Binatia; order Bin18; family Bin18; genus SYOC01. Next base: position 3,028 of record JBFWZL010000240.1, read on the forward strand.
GGCGAACATGCGCACGAAGTACAAGGCTGCCGCTACAATGACGGCGAAAGGGCTCCACCCTACCCAGAGAATGCCGAAACACATCAGATGCATGGCCACGAACGGAATACAACGCAACCAGTCAACACAAAGCGGTTCTCTTTCCTGGATAGCTTCCATCCCTGCCCACGAATCGAACCAGCGGACAAGGGTTGTCGTCAGACGAGAAAATTTGCTCATGGAATCTTTCTTTATGAGTTTGCGATCGGATAGATCGAGGATGATAACGGCGAGAATATCTTACGCCACGTCCAACTTTTCCTTCCTTCTCACGTCGATTCCTCCTCCCGATAGGAACCAACACTGGCGTCGAACCTTATCGTTGCTGCGATGACAGAGCAAGTACATACGATCCTCTCCTAAATACTTTCATTATACCTGTATGAGTCCGCAAAACTGAAATAGCTGTACTTGCATAGGAAGGAAGGAACCACGCAAACTTAATCCAAAGGAGTAATGAGTGATGTCTGAGCCCCTTACGCTCATTTTTTCAGGTTGGCTCTTAATGGCAGTGGTCATGACTGGGCTGTGGTTTGTGCAAAAGATTCGCCAGGATGCGAGCATTGTTGACGTGGCGTGGTCCGCTGGGCTCGGCATCTTAGTGCTCTTTTACGCAGGCAATGCGGAGGGTTACGAGCCTCGCCGATGGCTGCTCGGGATGGTAGCAGGAATCTGGTCATTTCGCTTAGCCGCCTATCTGTTCATCAATCGGGTGTGGGGAAAAACCGAAGATGGACGATATCAAACCTTACGGCAAAATTGGGGAAATAACGCGCAGTTGTACTTCTTCATCTTCTTTCAGGCGCAAGCATTACTGGATGTGATCTTTTCCCTACCCTTTCTCGTAATCGCCTGCAATCCAGAGCCCACACTGAGAGGTTGGGAATATGCCGGAGTGGCGGTCTGGGCGGCTGCTATTGCCGGTGAATCGCTTGCAGATTGGCAACTGGCGCGATTTCGCGCCGATCCACGGAATCGCGGAACCACATGTCGTGTCGGATTATGGCGCTACTCCCGTCATCCGAATTACTTTTTTGAATGGCTCCACTGGTGGACATATGTGGTGATGGCGATAGGAACACCCTACTGGTGGGCGACGCTGATCGGTCCGGCGCTGATGCTGTATCTTCTGTTTAAGGTGACTGGCATTCCCGCCACCGAAGCGCAGGCGCTCGCCAGTCGCGGCGATGACTATCGCGAATACCAACGCACCACGAGCGCCTTTATCCCTTGGCTGCCAAAGAAAGAGATGGCGTGAGCATCGTCTTAGAGGGCATTGAACGTGGTTGGGCGCCGGATACCCTCATTCGCTGGGGAATTCGGCGACTTTTGGCGCTCCGCTTACGTCAAGAATACATAAAAGATGGCGACAATCCCCGCCAGGCGCTCCAGCAATTTATTGTTGAGTTACGGCAAAGTCCAATTGCGCTGGCGCCGGAGAAAGCCAACGAACAGCACTACGAAGTACCGCCTGCATTTTTTACGCGGGTGTTGGGCAAACGACTCAAATATAGCGGCTGTTACTGGCCGCCCGGGGTCAATACCCTTGATGCCGCCGAAGAAACCATGTTGCATCTTACTTGTGAACGCGCGCAAGTGCGGGATGGAATGGAGATTCTAGAACTTGGTTGTGGCTGGGGCTCGTTAACGCTGTGGCTGGCGGAACACTACCCTCACAGCCAAATCACCGCAGTATCGAATTCCACACCACAGCGCGAATTTATCGAAGCGCAATGCGCCGTGCGCGGTTTGACAAACGTACAAGTAATTACCGCTGATATGAACGAATTCCAAGCTACGCACAGCTTCGAGCGAGTGCTCTCGGTTGAGATGTTCGAGCACATGCGGAACTATGATCGACTCCTTGCGCGCATTGCGTCATGGCTTAAGCCTGAAGGAAAACTCTTTATCCATATCTTCTGTCACCGCCAGTACGCGTATCCCTTTGAAACGGAAGGGGCCGACAATTGGATGGGGCGCTACTTCTTCAGCGGCGGACTCATGCCTTCTGATGATTTACTGCTGTACTTTCAGAACCGAGTCGTTCTTGAGGAACAATGGCGCGTGAATGGCGGGCACTATGCTCGCACCGCTGAGGCATGGTTGCGGAATCTTGATGCCAATCGAGTTGATATCCTGCCGATTTTGGCTGAACTCCATGGTGAGTCAGAGGCAGGGCGATGGTTTATTCGCTGGCGGGTCTTCTTTCTGGCGTGCGCCGAATTGTTTGCCTACCGGCAGGGACACGAATGGTGGGTGTCACACTATTTGTTCCGGAGACGGGGGGACTGAAGAGCATATTCTCCGCTCTGGGCGAAGACGCAAGAGCTGGAGACGCCGATCAGCATTCCTCAAATGAAGGTAAGTCTTAATGGCCGCATGAACAGCGAGTCGCCGGGTACTCCGGCTCGACAATCATCTTTCTTTTGCCGGGTATTTCTGAGATAAACAGGGAAATCCTGTTACGGAGGGCACAATGGCGAAGCGAGAGAACAAGGAATTCGAGCTGCGAGGGATCAACCATCTAGCGCTCGTGTGTAAAGACATGGCGCGTACGGTGGATTTTTATGCCAACACACTTGGCATGCCCATGACCAAAACGATCGAGTTGCCCAACGGTATGGGACAACATTTTTTCTTTGATATTGGCAACGGAGATGGGCTGGCGTTTTTCTGGTTCCCGAACGCGCCCGAGGCCGCGCCTGGAATTGCCTCGCCGACCAACAATGTTGGTCAGGGGTCGATTGTGACGGCGCACGGTTCCATGAATCACGTGGCGTTTGACGTGCCAGCGGAGAGAATTGAAGAGTATCGCGCTAAGTTGCAAGCAAAAGGCGTTGAAGTGACGGAGGTCATTAGCCATGACGACACACCGCAACAAGTCAGTCGGGTGGTGAATGACGGCACCTTCGTGCGCTCTATCTATTTCTTTGATCCGGATGGGATTCTCCTGGAGTTCGCCAGCTGGACTCGCGAACTAGGAGAAGGGGATGTGAGACACAAGCCGGCGACGGCGGCTGACAAAGAGCGCTATTTGGTCATGGCAGAAGAAGCGCGGCCACGGTAGTCCGCACAATTTCTTGTCGAATGCGAAAGGGTGGCTCTCTGAAGCTGCCCTTTTCGCTGTGCACGGCGCCGACACATTTTTTGACTGCACTCCGTTGAGGCTGAACGGCAAGGTTTTTCCACTCCTCCCGCCTACGTAACGATCGTCTCCAGTGGCGCTAGTTGGCTTAACACGAGCAATTACTCACCGCTTTAGTGAGCAGTTAACACCCGACGATCACTGGCTGCGGCCAGAGTCTAGCTTTTCAGGTTTCTTTCGAGTCGCCACACGGGCGCGTCCAGGTGCAGCGCCTTTATTTAGGCCGACGCGCCGGGTTTTGCCTACGCTTTCCTTCTCTGGCAATCATTCTGGTGATCATAGCCATTAGGTATTTAGGAACAACTTTGGCTACAAGCGTTTGAATCGCGGCACGATCATGCCGTTGCCCGCGGTTTCCCATACCAGCGCGACGCGCAGGCCAATGTGAATTTCGTCAGACGTTGCGTCAATCAGGTTACTCACCAAGCGTACGTGATCATATTCTGGAAAGTCCACGATGATGACGTTATAAGGCGTGATGGAAGCCACCGCTGGATGCGCGGGATGATGGACGATAGTGAAACTGAACACTTCCCCAGTTTCCGGCGCGCGTAGCCATTCCGACTCAAACGAATGACAGCGTTGGCATACCGGGGCAGGAGGATGGCGGAAGCGTCGACAAGAGAGGCAGCGCTGAAACCGCAACTCACGCTGTTGACAAAATTCCCAAAACGTTTTGTCGTGATCTCTGGGCTTTGGTCCAGGAACCTCATTCGGTAAATACGCCATGGTCAGACCCCCAAAATCGCCGCGCTGAACGGTGAGGCGCTGATGCCAGCCGTGATCAGACACAGTTCGGCGTCTTTCACCTGCGAAGTCGATTCACCCCGCAACTGCCGCACACCTTCCACCGCCAGGTTGAGTCCATGAATATACGCTTCAGACAAATGCCCGCCTGACGTGTTGATCGGCAGACGACCACCCGGCCAACGAATATTGCCTTCAGCGACGAACGGCCCGGCTTCACCGCGTCCACAAAACCCAAAATTCTCCAGCGTCATCAGCACCAGGCCGGTAAAGTGATCGTAGATCTGCGCCGTGTCGATATCAGCGGGCGTCACGCCAGCACGCTCGAATAAGCGAGCAGCGAGTGTTTTCCCATTCCCCGCGCCGTACTCCTCCACCGGCATATTATGCGACCCAAGTGCGCCGTCATTCCAACCGGGATTGCCGCCTTGCATCGCCGCAAGAATGCGAACCGGTTTCTGAGGCAGATCTCGGGCCCGTTCCACCGTCGTCACAATCAGCGCGCACGCGCCATCGTTTTCCTGACAGCAATCGAAAAGTCGGAGCGGCGACGCAATGATGCGCGCGTTCAAATAATCCTCCATGGTGAGCGGTCGCCCACGCATGACTGCGCGCGGATTCCGTTGCGCATTGTCGCGACACACGAGCGACACCTCCCCGAAATACTCAGGCTTGGCGTTAAACTCGTAAATATAACGTTGCACGAGCGGCGCAATCATGATGGGCGGCGCGAACATGCCAAATGGCGCCATGAAATTCAGGTGCGGCATCTCATTAAACCCGCCAGCCTGACCATACCGATGCCCAGGCCCCTGACAGAGCGAACGAAACACCGCGATGTAGTTCGCCTGTCCGGATTCGACGGCGGCGGCAGCGTGCGCGATAGAGCCACAGGCGCCGGAACCGCCACCACCCCAAACCATCGACGCGAAACTCAGTCGCGGCAGCCCCAATGCTTGTTGCATTAACCACGGCACGCTGGAATCATTAGAAAAAGAGGCCACCCCATCGATCTGGTCGATCGCCAGACCAGAATCTTGTACCGCGTTCAGCACCGCCTCACAGGCAAGACTCCACTCACCGCGGTCGCTCATGCGCCCCCACTTGGTATAAGCCGTCTCTCCAACACCCACGATACAGGCTTGTCGTGTTACATCAGTCATAGCAAGCTCTCCCCCGAGCAAAAAGCTACACTATCGGAGAGAGGAGCGCCACGTGATCGCAGCATGAGGAAGAAACCGGGAGGCTCTTAATGCGGATGTCCTTGACGGTCTCAGTCAAGCTCGGCTACTAAGAGCCGGTAGGGTTTCGCACACTAAATTTCATCTTAAGGAGGAAGGCATTATGCCTACACCACAATCTGCAATTCTCAATAGAAATATGGGGGAGCACCAGTGGTACGTGCACCTGAGCCGCGTTGATGGCGCCGATCTCAAGGTTATCAAGTCCGTCGTGCAGAAGTTACGTCAGGACTGCGCGCTTCCAGGGAGAAACATTAACTTGGTCCTCGGCTTCGGACCAACTCTGTTAAAAGATTTGACTAAAGACATTCCGAACGATTTCCAGCCGTTCGAGACCATCAAATCGATTGATGGCAGCGGTCGCGAGGCGAAAGGCACCCAAGAAGAACTCCTCTTCTGGATGAACAGCTCCCACAAGGATCAGATCTGGAAGATTCAGTGGGATGCTCGCCAGGCCCTCAAGGGACACATGAAGGTTGCCCGCGAGACGATGACGTTCATCTATGGCAACTCCCTCGACATGACCGGTTTCATCGACGGCACAGGCAATCCTGAAATTGAAAGGGATCGTGAGGTCGCTATTGTTCCCGATGGACAACCCGGAGCTGGCGGCAGCTTCATCCTCGCCCAACGGTGGGTCCATGATCTTGAGGGCTGGGAAAAGCAGTCCATTCCGGAACAAGAGGGAGTCTTCGGTCGCACCAAAGCGGACTCAACCCGCCTCGATAAACAACCCGCGCATTCCCATCTTGCCCACGTAGAACTACGACAGGGAGCCACAGCCGACGCAAGCAAACCCAAACGTGACGAGATCACGCGCCGCTCTACACCCTATGCGTTTCACGATGGCACGGTAGGGTTATACTTCATGGCTTTCTGCAAGAACCAAGCCCCGCTCCGGGAACGGCTCCGCGCCATGTACGGCGTCGACGGCAGCGTGCGCGACAAGCTGACCGACTTCAGCAACCCTGCTTCTGGCGCTTTCTATTTCGCGCCGTCGGTTGAAACGCTCGATTCCGTCCTTGCTTAACCATTGACATACTCAAGAAAAGCGAAGGCGCAGCCAAGAACAGCCGCGCCTTCGTGCTTTTTTCCCTTAGCTCCTTTTGTCAAACTTCAAGGAGAATGCCATGTTCGCTGGGTTCGAGCGTCAGACCATTCAGACAACCGAGGCAACGATCAATGTCCTCAAAGGCGGCGCTGGATCGCCCGTGCTCTTACTGCTCGGCTACCCTCAATCCCATGTTATGTGGCTTAAGG
>JBFWZL010000241.1:0-9455 GCA_050185455.1 Binatia bacterium
TGAAGCCCGTACTCCGCTGATTATTTCCGGCCCGGCGGAGGAATCCACCGATAAATACTACTCGCTCGACCGAGTCATTCCGCGTTTGCAGAAAGAAATTGATTTCGCAATCGATGAGAAGCTCCGGACGGTGACCTTGACGGAGGATGGAGTAGCGAAAGTCGAGCGTATTTTAGGTGTTAAGAACCTTTATGACCCGGCGGAGATCGGGATTTTGCATCACGTCAACCAGGCGCTCAAGGCGCATACTATTTTTAAACGAGACGTGGATTACGTTGTCAAAGATGGCGAAGTGATTATCGTCGATGAATTCACCGGTCGTTTAATGCCAGGGCGACGTTGGTCTGATGGACTCCACCAAGCGGTCGAAGCGAAAGAAAAGGTGCGGATTCGCGAGGAAAACCAAACGTTGGCCACCGTGACCATCCAGAACTACTTCCGCATGTACAAAAAATTGAGCGGCATGACCGGCACGGCAGACACAGAGTCAGTGGAATTTAAGAAGATCTATAGCCTTGATGTGGTAGTGATTCCGCCTAACAAACCGCTGGCTCGTCAGGATTACCCTGATGTTGTATACAAGACAGAACGCGAGAAATTTAATGCCGCGATTGACGATATCGCTGAGTGCAGTGAACGTGGCCAACCGGTTTTAGTCGGAACGGTTTCTGTCGAAAAATCCGAGCACTTGAGCAAATTGTTAAAGCGGAAAGGTATCAAGCACAGCGTGCTGAATGCTGTGAATCACGAAGCTGAAGCCAATATCATTGCGCAGGCGGGACGGTTCGAAGCCGTGACCATAGCAACGAACATGGCGGGGCGAGGAACCGATATTTTACTCGGCGGAAACCCAGAATTTCTCGCTCGCGCGGACATTGAGAAACATTGGCTCAACACGAGAGTCTCCTCTACATCTCCCTCTCAGGTCGGTAAGAGTTACGAAGAGAGCTTGGAGGAGCTGCGAGCTGAATACAACGATGCCGTGAGCCACGCACGCCAAAAATACGAAAAAGAGTGGCTGCCTTTCGAGGAAGCGCGCAATGCGGCGCTTAAGCGTATGACGGAAACGTACCGTCCTTTCCTCTACGCCTCCTGGCAGAAATCACGCGCTGATTATGAGAGAGCGGCCAAGCAGGTGGACTTTACGGATGAGAATGCTACTGATGCGGCGCTCTTTCAAGAATATTCGCAGGCCTGCCATGCTTATGAACACGCCCTGACCGAATATGACAAAGTGATCGGCCCAACTCTTACCGAAGACCAGCAACACGAATATGAAACTGTGTGTGTGGAATACGCTTCGCTCCTTGATGGCGGCGGCTTCACCGCACAACCCGAGCACGTGCGCATCGCGCGGAATCGTTATGAGCGGGTGTTGGGAGATTATAGCCGGGCAATCGCACGCATAGCTGAGGGAGCGACCCATGAAAATGGGGAGGCTGAAGCAATTTATGTAGAGGCCCGCGACGCTTATGAAGATGCGGTAAAAGCTTACGAAGAGGCCGAACGGTGCTACGAAGAAAAACACAAACCGTATGAAGAGGCTGTAGCTGCGGCGGAACGCGCTTACGAAGAAACGCGCCGAGAACGCGTCAAGGTTGTGGAAGAGGTACGTGAACAACTAGAGAAGGCGCCTGACCTCTACAAACAGCAGTTTGATGAAGTCTTAGAGAAATACAAAACGATTTGTGCTGAAGAACGAGAAAAAGTGGTGAAGGCTGGCGGCCTCCATATTCTCGGAACGGAGCGACACGAGGCTCGACGTATTGATAATCAATTACGTGGACGTGCTGGGCGACAGGGAGACCCAGGCACTTCTCGGTTTTATCTCTCGCTGGAAGATGATCTGTTGCGCATTTTTGGCGCCGAGCGTGTGCAGAAAATTATGGATCGTCTGGGAATGGAGGAAGGCGAGCCGATCGAACATGGCTTGGTGACCAGAGCGATAGAAAATGCGCAGAAACGAGTAGAAGCCCATAATTTCGATATCCGCAAACACTTGCTGGAATATGATGACGTGATGAATAAGCAGCGTGAGATCATTTACCAGCAGCGCCGGAGTTTCCTGGGCGGTGAAAACTTAAAGAACGAAGTGCTGGAAATGATTGAGACCCTGGCGGAGGATGTGGCTGCTTCCTTTGCCAACAAAGAAATCTTTCCTGAAGAGTGGGATTGGAAAGGATTGGATGATGCGCTGTTTCGACAATTCAATATGCGCCTGACGCTGGATGAAGACGAACGCGCGGATTTTACGCCTGAAGCCCTGACGGATTTTGTGAAGGAAAAAGTCCTCCACATGTATGAGGAACGGGAGCTTACTTTCACACCACCCGTAGTGCGTTATCTGGAGAAAATGATCCTCCTCCAAACCATAGATAGTCTGTGGAAAGATCACCTGCTGTCCATGGATCACCTCAAGGAAGGTATTGGTTTGCGCGGCTACGGGCAAAAAAATCCCTTACAAGAGTATCAAAAAGAAGCGTTTGCTATGTTCGAAGGGTTGATGCAGCGCATGCAGGAAGATGTGGTGGAAAAGCTCTTCACGGTGCAAATTGCCCGACAAGAAGACGCACGACGCATCGAACAGCCACATTCCTTACCGCAGCGTCAAGTCCTGATGAGTCATGGTGGTCAGACGGCGGTGCAGCCAAAACCACAGCAAAATCGGCGTGATGCGCCGAAAGTTGGACGTAACGAGTTATGTCCCTGCGGCAGCGGGAAGAAATTCAAAAAGTGTCATGGCGCATAGTGAATAACGAGTAACTGAGTGCTGAGGGATTGATAAAAGAAAAGCAAACTCAGCGCTTGGTATCTTATACTCAGGACAGAAGAGAGGAGGAGGAATGCGGGTACAGGTGGAGAAACGAGCGATCACGGCGCCGGGATTCCGCTTCGCCGGTGTATCGTGCGGCATCAAACCGAGCGGAAAAAAAGATGTCGCACTAATTGTCTCCGACATTCCAGGAACCGCCGCCGCGGCGTTTACCACGAATAAAGCGCCAGGCGCTCCCGTCGTGCTTGGGAAAGAACGGCTGAAAGCCGGTCGGTTGCAAGCTATTGTCGTGAACAGTGGCATTGCCAACGTGGCGACAGGGCGAACCGGACTCCGTTTAGCAAGAGAGACTTGCACTCTCGTTAGTCAAACCTTGGGAATCGATGAAAAGCTCGTTCTCCCGCAGTCAACCGGAAAAATCGGGGTGCTCCCGCCGTGGGATAAGTTGCAACCTGGCGTGCTTGCCGCCTGTAAAGCGTTATCGCCTGGTGGTTTCTGGCATGCCTTGTCCGGCATGATGACCACGGATGCTTTTCCCAAGGCCGCAACGAGGCAGGTCGAGATCAATGGCAAGGCGGTCTCGATTGTTGGCATGGCGAAAGGGGCGGGGATGATCAACCCTAACATGGCGACCATGCTGTGTTACGTGCTCACCGATGCGCGTGTCGAATTGACTGCCTTACGAAAAATTCTCAACCACACCCTTACTGACTCGTTCAATGCCATCTCTGTCGATGGTGACACGAGTACGAGTGATACGGTCATTTTGTTAGCTAATGGGATAGCAGACAATCGTGAGATTCGCTCGACTGGACGTGACTTCCAATTACTCCAAACCTCTATCGGTGAAGTCCTGCGTGAATTGTCACGCTTAGTCGTCAAGGATGGGGAAGGGGCGACTCGCGTTGTCGATATCTTCGTGCGCGGCGCGCGCAACGCGACAGACGCGGAAAAAGTCGCGCGTGCGGTGGCGTATTCTCCGCTTGTAAAAACTGCTTTCTACGGTGGAGATCCGAACTGGGGGCGGATTGTGTGTGCGGTTGGCAATGCCGGCGCCGCGCTCAATTTAGACAAACTCGATATTTTCATCGGCGACGTGCCCATTGGTCGCGGCGGCATCAGCACCGGCGCAGCCAATGAGCAGCAGGCGGCGGCGGTCATGCGTGCGCCGGAGTTTTCGCTCACTATTGACCTGCATCTTGGGCGCGGCGCGGCGCACGTCGTGACTTCTGATCTGACCGTCGGCTACGTCCGCTTCAATTCCGCATATTCGACGTAAAAGGTAGAACTAGAGAGGAAGAATTCGGTTGGACTGCGTTCCTTACGCCGCCGGGTTCCATTGCTGAGTGACCCGTCTCCGGCTCGCAGCACCTTGGAGCGTCACGGCTTGCTCCAATCGTTCGGCGTATAGGGTGAATTATTTCCTCTGAGTCTGCTTCCTTGTCCCGATACTCGGAACGATCAGGTCGCGCTAACCGTTCTCGAAACGGCATGTTCGGTTCGTTTATATCTTACGAATCCCTTTCTTGAAGTATCATTCTTGCCTGTCAAGAATACGCTCTGCTCCAATTGCAAACCACCAACCGAGTATAGGGCGATTCCTTTACGTTTTGCTTTGTATTTCCTCATCTTGGTACAATTAAAGTAAGCGACAAAAAAATGAACTGTTCAGGATACATGTTAGGCGCGACATGTGATGAGGGGCCCACTGCGCAGCTCAACGAGTGACGAACCCGCGAAAACCAAAGATGGAAAATCAGGAAACGGCGACTTTAGACAAGATTTTCGCTTTCTAATGCTATTTACGCATTTACTTTAATTGCAGGGGAGATGCCTATGTCCGTAGTGAATATGTTGCTATACACAGCGATTGGATTGGGTGTTGTTGTGATTGTCTCGTATGTCGCTGGCGTCTACAACACAGAAGTGAGACTCACGCGCACCATCGAACAGAGCTTCGCTAATCTGGAAGTATTCCTGAAGCAGCGCCATGATGAGCTTGCGAAGCTTGTGAATACTTGTCAGGCGTACATGCAACATGAACGCGGTGTTTTGAACGAGTTAACACGCCTGCGCACGGGCTACGACATCGTGAGCAAGATTGAGGAGAAGATTGGCATTGAAAATCAGCTCAATCAGGTGCTGGACCGCTTGCGCCACGTGTGGGAAGGCTATCCGGATCTCAAGGCGAGCCAGAACTTCATGTTCGTGCAGGAGCGCATCTCGGGCCTGGAGGCCTCGATCAGCGATCAGCGCCAGCTCTTCAACGCTTCTGTTACCCAGCACAATATCTTCATTTCCCAGTTTCCGGCGTTGTTAGTGGCGAGGTCGTTTCACTATCTAGAGAAACCCTTACTGGAAATCCCTAAGGCAGATCAGACCGATAATCTTGCACCATTCCTCTTGCAGCGTGCGTAAGCCATGCGGCGCACTTTCATTCTCGCACTGGCCCTGGCGAGTCTTGTCGTTATTGTTGTTGTCCTCACGTTTGCGTTCTCCAAATACCGGATCAACAACCAGGGATTCTTGACCTCGCTGTCGGACTTCATATTCATGATCGACAGCTATGTGCAGATGGCTTTTGAGCTGCCGCTGCAACCACTTGGAGACCAAGATCTCGAAACGGCTATCGAACGATTGCGACCGACCGCCCACAGCGAGGTGAAACAGCGCGTGGTGTGGTGGTGTGGGCAGTGGGGTGAGGCGGCAGCGCCTCGGCTGGTGCAAGAATTTGAACATGCTGATGACCGCCGTACGGAATGGCTCGCCCGATGCCTAGGCGCAACGCGCAGTCCTCGAGCGGTCGTCCCGTTAAGCCGACATCTCGAGAATCGGTCGCAATCTAAGGATTTGCCAGCGTGGCGTGAATTGAAAGCGATAGCCGATGCCTTGGCGCAGATCGGGACCGAAGAGGCAGCCCAGGCGCTGATCGCGTTTCACCGTCAGATGTGCCAGCAGTGCAGCGAGGTGCTGGAAGCCATAGCGAAGATAAGAACCCGGGCGAGCACCGATTACGTTCTAGAAACATTTGGGCAGTCACCATTTGAACAGGCTCGTGCGTATACGTGGGCGCTAGCCCTCACCCGCGACGAGCGCGGCGCCCGGGCGTTAGCCCAGTTGCTGCGTCATCCCCGATTCGATACTCGGGTCAGTGCACGTTCTGCGGCCGGCCAGACGATGGGTCGCGAAGCGCTAGCACCATTTCTCGATGCATTTCTCGCTGGGCCAGACGATTATGTCCGCTACGATGCACTTGAGGTGCTGTCGGATGTTGTGGATCGTGAGCCATATGCACGATTGAGCACGACACTCCTGTCGCTGCTGGACCATCCCACGTTCTCTGATCGCGCGCTCGATATTTTGTTGCGAATGAAAGCGCCCGAAGTCATTGCGGTTTTGCGAGACGCAGAGGATCTCGATCCGGATCAAATCGCTTTGCTCGGCGCGGCGGCCAAGCCCATTATCGAAGAGCGCTTGGCGTCCTCTGACCCACAGACGCGTGCGGATACGGTCTGGCTATTGCGGCGGCTGTACCTGCCGCGCGAAAAGGAAGTGATAGTGTGGGCGCGCCGGTTTCATTATCAAAACCCTGACATTCAATGGGCGCGCCTCCTTATCGAAGCCCGCCTCCAGGACCCTGACGTCAGGGTGCGCCGCGCCGCGCAAGAGAACCTGCCGCGCCTCGACCGCGCAATCCTGCTTGCGTCCTTTGCGGAATCCATGCCTGAACGCTTTGGCCGTGAGGCATGGTACAACGCCGGGCCGCCGCACGGGGAGGGATTCAAGACCTTGTTCCACGTACTCACCGGAGTACACGTCGTTGGCTTAGTGTTTTCTTTCATACTGGGACTCAGGCTGCTGTTCAACGGACTGAGAATATTCGAGCCTTACCGCTTTAATCTGTTCATCCAGTTTCTGCTGGTGGAAGGTTTTGTTGGCGACTTCTTCTTCTTGCTGGATCACAGGTTCTCTTATCTGGCGGCGACGGCGACACATCTGTTGCTGCTGATTGGATTCCTGTCAAAGGAGAGTGAGCGCTTGCCGAACCAGACCAGGAATCGATTTGAGCGTCTCGGCGGCGCGAGCCTCTGGGTATTGGCGCCACTCGTTCTTTATCTAAGCACACCACTTTTGGCCGAAGGACTGCGGCTCGTGTTCCGATCCTTTGCTAATCTTTTGCCGCATCTTATAGCGCTTGCGCTGCTCTCCGCGTTGGCGTTCGAGCAAGCACTCTGGTCGAATGATTTGTTCCGTCGTCCAGCCTGGCTTGAGCGGATGCTCAGTCTGGTACTGTCAGCTGCGGTGCTCGCGTTACCTATCCAGGCGTTGCTCCGAGTAAACGCGACGCGTACAGCTGCGGGAAATACTAACGGTGCGGCTCTCGCCCTGTTCTTAATACTGCCACTTATCTGGACACTTCTTCTGCACCTCATACACTCACGAATTCACGAAACGCTCTTATCGTCCCGCCGGATTGTGACGCCACCCGGCAAGCGTATGCAAGTGAGTGTGGACGGTAAAACGGTGACGGTCCTTCTTCTAGCGCGCACGTCACGCAAATTCCGGCTGTTGCGCGGTGTTTGTAAGACGCTGTTCATTGGTAGTGTTGGTTTGGCTGCCGCCTTTGTCGCGGGTCGTGCAGACAAGGCCGATGCCATGGTGTTAGCGCTGATTAGCGGTTTCATCGGCTCGGCAATGGCAGGCTTATTCTTACAGTGGTTTCGCCGCCGTGTTCTGTTCCAGGTGCGAGAGGGGTATGCGCGTACGGTGGAAACGACGTTCGGCGGTGTCAGACGTGGTGCAGCTCCCTGGCAGCGCCACCCGTTATTCCCGGCCCATGCAATGGCATTGCTTTCCCGGCAGCGCCTTGACCCTTCGGATAATGCGACGCAGCCGCTTAGCCACGCAGAGTTGAGATGGGTGACCAGTATTTTGACTGGAGGCGATGGTGCTAGAGAATCGGCGCAAGCAGTCCGGCCCGATACCTTCCGATTGTCGGTTCGAAGGCCTACTCGCTTACCCAAGCATGTGGATTTTCTGCCGGTGGAAATGCAACTCGAAAATCGATCCAAGACGCCAATGATAGTTGGAGCATTAGAAAACTCGCGGGTGGGCCGCACCTGGCGGGCTGAAATCGATGGAGACCCAGCTGAGCTGTTCCTGAGCGGCAAGGAGCGGGAGCGATTGGTTGCTCCAGGTCGCACTGTCGTCTGTCACGGGAAAATTTTCCCTGGCAAGGAAGTGAGAGGCAAAGAACGGGTGATGATACAGCTCGGCTGTGGAGAAATTCGTGGCGAACCGTTCTGGTATCCGCTTACAGCAAGAGGCGAACATGGTTAGGTTCGCACTTGCGTTGTTCGCCTGGATAGTCTGCGCCGTTCCACTTCTCGCTGCGGAGCCGGACCCCAGCGATTTGGTGCGCATACTCGAAGAAGGTCCGCGTTCCGACTGGGACGCAGCGGCGCAACGCTTGGTTCGATACAAAGAGGAGTACAAGCGGTATGTACTGGACCCTCGCTCGCTCGGCAGCCTGCTCAAACGATGGGCGGCGTTCTCTCCAGACACCCGCGTACTCATCGCAAAAGGCATGCAGCGGAATACGAGCGTACGTACTCCTGAGACAGTCATGGTTTTCGTACGACTCTTGGAAGATCCTGAGACTAGAATCCGGGAAGAAGCATTCCAGATTTTGATCAAGAACGGAACGTCTGCGACTGCTCCCGCCCTGGCTAGATATACTCCTGCCACCGCTGATGACCGAATCAAGCTCATCCGTCATCTAGTTCGTGTGAATGATACAGAGCAGGCTGAGAAAAGGGAGAGGCCGGCGTCGAGCACCTTCACCGAAGCTTCGGCAGGCGTCCGAGACGAACTGTTTTCGGTTCTTGTTCCTTTCTTCGCCGATTCCTCTCCTCAGGTGCGCATCTTCCTTGCCGAAAGGGTTGAACGATTCATTGATGAACGTGTCAATGACCTCCTCTTCAGGTTAAGGGTAGATCCTGCCACCGGCTTACAAGCACTGTTGACGCTGGCTACGCGTGGCGATGTACGCGCCTGCGGCCCGTTGCTGGAATGGGCGGAGCATCGCTTCAGCGCTGCATTGGGTCAGCATACCGACACTGGCGCCAATCAAGATAATCCGAATACCTCAGACAGTCCGGACGAGCGTGCGAAGCGATTTTCCCGGGTGGGCGAAGTCTGTGGTTCTCTACAGCCTGCCTATTTCATCGATCTGTACCGTCAAGCAACTAGCCAAGATGATCGCCGTGATCGTATGCACTTGCTCTTGAACATTCCCGTCAAACCATTTGATCGTTTGGTGAGTACGGAACTGCGCCGAGCGCTGAATGAAGCCGCGACGGAGACTGACCCTGAGTTGCGGCACTGGGCTTCCGTGCAGCTCGCGACCCTCGCCAGCTATGAGAGCGAGCAAGGCCTACAACGCAAAAAAGCCGAGCAAGACGTAGTGCGCTGGCGATACGCTCTGGCTGGCGCTTTGATTGCGGCCAGCGTGTTGGGGATTTTTATCTTTTTATGGGGGTTTCGCATGCTGCAATTGCGGCGACTTCTACAACATCTCGCTCCTGCCTCCGCGCGCACCGTAACCTTGGGGCTCACCTCATTACGCGGAGAAGTCCAGCCATACGATGGGAGAATGCTGGTTCATCCAGTGACTGAGGAA
>JBFWZL010000242.1:0-9420 GCA_050185455.1 Binatia bacterium
TCAATATGGCGCATATATGCCGGAAGAATATCTGAAAGATGTCAAAAGTCCGGAAGCGCTCTCATTCCAAAAATGTGCGAGAGATCGCTTGATCGTCGGCTCGCCCGATGACTGTCTGGAGCAGCTCAAAAAGTGGCAAGAAGAGATCAAGCCGGATTATCTGATTGTCCGCTTCCGTCAGCCCGGCGGACCGTCGCATCAAAAGACCCTGGAAGCGATTCGCTTGTTCGGTGAGAAGGTGATTCCTAAACTCTAGTTGGCAGTATCAGGTTGAGGGCTGAAGGCTAGAAGCTGAAGGGAAAATGCTCTGACAAAAAGTTTGGTCTGTGGATGCAGAGCTGAGTCTCCCTTGCTTCTCAAGCTTGTCGCCTCTTGAACACTCGTTACTCGGAGCTCATCACTCGGAACTGGTTATGGAAATTCCTTTAACGCGCCAACTGGCGTCATTTTGTCATAGTCTACGTTATGAGACATTACTGCCGGAGGTCGTCGATCGAGCGAAATATTTTTTTCTCGATTATCTGGCGGTAGCAGTACGCGGCTCGCTATCGGATTCAAGTCAACCTCTGTATCGGATCGCTACCGAGCTTGGTGGGGGAAATGGTGGCACGGTGCTGGGTTGCGGAGAAAAAGTAACATTTCCGTACGCTGCGCTAGCCAATGGAACGTCCGCCCACAGCCTTGAGTTGGATGATACTCACCAAGGCGGTTCGATCCATTTGGGCGTTTCGGTCTTCTCAGCAGCCTTGGCGGTGGCGGAACATGTTGACGCGAACGGCCAGGATTTCATCGCTGCCGTAGTTGCCGGGTTTGAAGTGGCCGCGCGGTTGGCAATGGCCCTGCGCCCGAGAGAACACTACGGTCAGGGGTTCCACCCCACAGCGACGTGTGGGGCGTTTGGCTCTGCGGTCGCTGCGAGCAAACTCCTTCATCTGAGCGAAAATCAGCTTGTGTCCGCGCTTGGCATTGCCGGTAGTCAAGCGGCGGGCTCGATGGAATTTCTTACCGATGGCGCATGGACGAAACGGCTTCATCCCGGATGGGCGGCGTTCAGCGGTATTCATGCGGCTCTGCTTGCGCGCGCAGGATTCGTCGGGCCAGCGACCATTGTGGAAGGAAAAGATGGATTTTTGAAAGCCTATTCGCCTCACCCTGACCCGAAGAAAGTTGTTGACGGTTTGGGAACGGATTTTCAGATCTTGCAGACTGCCGTGAAACCGCATGCATGCTGCCGTTATACCCAAGCGCCGATTGATGCGACGTTGGCGGTAACTCTGCAACACGACCTGAAACCCAGCGATGTGAAAACAATGACCGTCGGCATGTTGGAAACCGGCATTCCGGTGATTTGCGAACCGGCGGGGCGCAAGCGTCAACCGCTCAGCGTCGTTGATATGCAATTCAGCTTGCCTTTCGGTGTCGCGGTGGCGTTGGTGAAACGTCGCGCCGGGTTAGAGGAGTTTACGCTGGACATGCTTAACGATCCCGAGGTGCGAGCGCTGATGTCCAAGGTGGGATATGCGCGTGACCCTGAGCTGGAAAAGAATTATCCGAAAGAATGGCCGGCCTGGGTGCGGGTGACGTTACAGGATGGAAGGGAAGTCTCCTCGCATGTCCGCTTTCCCAAAGGTGATCCGGAAAATCCCTTGTCATGGGATGAATTGATTGAGAAGTATCGTACCCTTGTCGGCGCGGTGTGGAGTAAACAAAAGCTCGATGCGGTGCGGGAGTCTGTACAACGGCTAGAAAGACAGCAAAGTTCACGAGATTTCGTGCGATTGTTGTAAGCGGGCTTTTCCAGGCTGTTCGCCCTTCGACTTCGCTCCTGTTACGCTCAGGGTGAGCGGAGATGTCACCGACAACACTGGCAGCAAGCTTTTCCCGTTCGTCCTGAACGTAACCGCGAAGCGGTGAAGTCGAAGGATGACTGTTGAAAAGTGCGGTTTCTTGCAGAAAATTGTAAGAGGAGGCGGTCATGGACTTCGGTTTCGTGTTCTTCGGCAGCGTGCAAATCCATCCAACCGTGGCGCTGGCGGAAAAGCGTGGATTCACGCACGCGTGGCTGTATGACTCGCAGATGTTGGCGAGTGACGTGTACGCCGCGCTCGCGCTGTGTGCGGTCAATACGAAGAAGATATTTCTCGGACCGGGGGTGACGAATCCCGCCTCGCGGATTGCGCCGATGACGGCGAGTGCGATCGCATCCATCAACGCCCTGGCGCCGGGACGCGCGATCCTCGGCATCGGCACTGGCAACACGGCGCGGCGTACGCTCGGGATGCCCGCGGCGCGGCTTGAGGTGCTGCGCGAGCATGTGCGTGTGTGCCGCGATCTTCTCTCCGGCAAAACCACGCCCTATCAAGAAGGCGAACGCCGCCGCATGATTAAGTTTCTCAACCCCAAGAGCGGCGCCATCAACATCCAGAAGAAAGTACCCATCTACGTTTCCGCGAGTGGCCCCAAGACGCTTGAACTGGCAGGTGAAATCGCCGATGGAGTCATCCTTTTTGGCGCCGTGAGTCCGAGCCTCATCAATTTCTGCATGGATCACATCCGTGCTGGCGCTGAACGGGCAGGACGCAACCCGAAGAAGATTTATACGCTGAGCATGACCGCCTTTCACCTCACCAAACCGGGAGAAAAGCTGGAGACGCCGAAAATTCGTCGAGCAGTGGGGCCGTTTGTGTCCTCATCGAGCAACATCTTCGCCTTCTCCTGCCCGAACCCGCAGGATCTGCCTGCCGATTTGCGCGATGGCCTCATGGCGTTTAAGAACGCCTATCGCGCGCCGGACGAGCCGATCGAAACCCGTCACTTGAAGATGTATAGCGATTATCTCCAGGGCTTCAAAAAAGAGCATGAGCCGCTCGTGACCGAGCAGATGATCCACGCCACGACGCTCACCGGCTCTCGTGAGGAAGTCATCGAGTCGATTCACGCCATGCAAAAGGCGGGGATCAACCAGGTTGCTATTCAGGCGGTGACTGATCCCAAGGAAACGATTGAGACGTTCTCGAAAGAGATTATCAAGCGGATAAAATAGCATGACTTGCATTTTGGTGGAGGGAAAGAAAAAGTAGGCGCAAGGTGCAAGAACGGCAACAAAATCGCACGGGACTATTACGCCAAGATGGATGGCTCGTTGATCAAAGAAATAATTTTTTTGACTGATGGAGCGAATGGTATTGATTTGGCTCCGGGTGACATGCACTTGTGTGTCGCCCAGACGTTCGAGGGTCGAGCATGGTAGTGGGCAATTCCTCATCCAGGAGAACTTGCGCGAGCAGTGGGAGAGGATGGGGCGTTACTAGTCGGTCCGGGTAGAGAATTGTTTGCTCAGAGCGGCGGCCTGTCGCCTGGCTTGTTCGATCTCTTGCGGAGTCAGGCTATACCCGGGACGTTTCCCTCCCATGAGCAGGCCAAAAACTGTCTGGGTGGCTTTATGCGGATGCTTTAACCCGAGAACGTGCCCCAGTTCGTGAGCGACAGTTCGGCTTAAAGATCCTTGTTGAAAGGGGCGCTCTTCTGTCAAGAGAACTCGTTCAGGCTTCTCCCTGGCTTTGGAGGCTTTGTCGCTCCATTGACCTATGAAAATGCGCCTATGACGGCGCTGGGTGTGCCCTTGTGAGGTTTCTCCCAGATAGGGGACCAGATAAATATGAATGCTGACGGGGCTCTCGGACGTGAAATCAATCAAGCGGCTGAGTTTCTTGATCCGTTGAGGGTCTGATTTTCCCTTGTGGTTGCGATGGGCGCTGACGATATCATCAAGCAATTGTCTCTGGTCAGGAGGACTGAGTGCAGAACCGTCAATGACCTTCTCAAGGGTGAAGGTGACGCCGGCTGCACGCCAGATGCGATTAACCTCGGGCAGGATGGTCTTTTCGATATCGTTTTCAGTCATCCAGGACTGCATTGCCAAGCCGTCTTTTTCCATAGTGAGGTCTTTGATGATGTGGAATCGCAGGGGAAGGGGGATCGTCGTATTACTCTCTGAAGCTAGACTGCTCTGAAAAGGAGCTAGTGTGAGAAGGCATAGCGCGCCGACCTGGAATATTGTGCACATGGGGGATATACGTTTTGTCCTCATAACCCTCATGATACCCGATTCAGTGGTTTACACGCCTGGTTACCGTTCGTTGGGTAACTGAAATTGCTCCCGTTCGTGTTGCACCGCATATCTGTTGCACTTCTTTACGAATCGGTTAACGTCGCCGTTCCCACCGCTACACGATCTCCGCGCGGATTCTCCACGACAACGTCACAGTGTACGGTCGCTGCGCCATCTTGCTCCTCTATTTGCGTAATCGTACCCCAGACGTTGAGTGGTTCACCATGAAGCGCAGGAGTGCGAAAGGTGGTGCTTATGGACTTGAGCCGCCAGCCAGGAAAAGCATCCTTGAGTAACTGCGTCATAAACCCCGCTGTCATCGGACCAGGCACGATCGGTCGCTCCAAGCCATTTTTGCGCGCCTCTTCAGGGTCGAAGAAAAATCGCAGCTCCTTAATGCCGACGGCTTGCGCATACCGTTGCACCATCTCCGTCGTGGGCGTCCGCGTCACCGGACCAAGTTCATCACCGATTTCTCTGTCAGCAAATATTTGCATTGCTTTCTTTCCACTTTTGTCTTTCTACTCAGTACTCATTCCTAAATCTTCTTCTCCGCCGATCGCACGATTTGCCGTTCGCGCAGCGTCGCCACGATTTTGCCTGTGGCGTCCTTAATGTCGACCTCGCGGACGATGATCCCCATTGGACCGCTGCGTCCGGTCTTCTCGTAAGCTTCCGCGACTTTGGCTGTGATCGAGTACGTTTGTCCGGCGTAAATTTCCTCCGCGAACTCGATGTCCTGGCCCGCGTGCAGACTGGCGTAGCCAGGTTCGATGGGCACCTCGGGGCGCATGATGCCGCCGCGCATTTGCATGCAGAACAACGGCGGCGCGATGACATTGGGATACCCAGCAGCGTGGGCGGCGTCGACGTCGAGGTACAGCGGATTCAGGTCCTCCATGGCTTCCGCGAACTTGCGAATGGCCTCAGCCGTGACGGTGACCGTACAGATGGGAAATTCTTTGCCAATCAGATGAGGATCGAGTTTGATCACAGAGATTTCCTTTGTCAATGAAAACGCCCTCTTTTGCAAAGGTGACTATGTGCTACTTGACACCGGACTCCTCAAAGAGGACCAAAATTGGGCGCCACGGGCAGCTTGCTGCCCGTGCCCAGCCCCACACTGGCGGACAAGCCGCCAATGGCGCCCCCGCCTGTCCTAGGTGACCCAAAAGCAGACTGCACGAAGGGATGGTGTCAAGTTGCCATAATTCCCTTTCACAAAGGGAGTGATTCAGCAAATTCCTCGGCATTGACACGTGGCCCCCTTTGCGCAAGAGGGCGAAAAAATTACTTGAACGCTGGCATCACTTCCTTCTCAAACAGGTTCAGCGTCGCCAGAAAATCACCCTGTGCGATGTCGCTGAAGACCATACAGAACAACGAGACGCCTTTAGCGTTTTTGTCTTTGACGCCTTGAATGAATCCGGCAGGATCGCCACGTAGCGAGGTTTTGTCGAGGTCCGCCAAGCGTCCTAACGTCTTTTTCGCTACCGGGTATTTGTTCTCGAAGTCGGCTTTGTCTTTGCCGAGCACCGCAACCACTTGTTCAGAAATGCCAATCTCATCCGGATTGCGGCCAATGGCTTTGCAGTTCTCGGCAATGACCGCCCATTTTTTGTCGACACGATGCGCGACCGCCGCCGGGCAGTTCCACCAATCCGCATGTTGCGCGACAATCTTGAGCATCTTTTGTTCCGCCACCGCGCCGATGGTGATCGGCGGATGCGGTTTCTGCACCGGCTTGGGATTATTGTAGGCTTCTTCGATCTTGTAGTATTTACCCGTGTATGAGGGTTTCTCCTCGGTGAACATCTTTTTGAAAATCTCGACGCCTTCCTTGAGCTGATTGGCGCGCACGCCGCCGGGGCCGAATTCATACCCGTAGGCTTTGTATTCTTCGTCCATCCAACCCGCGCCTAAGCCGATCTCCAAGCGACCGTTACTGACGTTGTCCAGCGTCGCGGCCATTTTGGCAAGGAACGCAGGGTTGCGATACGAGTTACATAGCACCAGACCGCCGACACGGAGTTTGGTCGTTGCCGTAGCCACGGCAGTCATCAGCGTCCAACATTCCAGGTAGTCTACTTGCGGAATACCGCGAACCCACATGTGGTCGGGAAACCAGATCGAATGAAAACCGATTTCCTCGGCGGCTAAAACGCGTTCTTTGATCATGGGAAAGGTGAGTCCGGCTTGGGGTTGAAACAGGGCGAATTGGATCGGACGCGGCATGAGGTTCCTCCTTTGACGAAAGCTATCAGCAGTCAGCTATCAGTCTGAGTCTAGTTGGACAAGAGGCAGAGGCAGGAAGCCGCTCGTGCCGAGTTCATTCGAACACGAGCAGCATTGTTTGCAGTCATGGGATTTTCCGTTCACCATAAGCTTGTCGACAGGTGAGCGGGATAGAAGGCGTAACGAAATGAAAATCTACTCGCGCTGAGCTGGTCGAATCACGAGAGAAGTCATATCGTCTGATAGGAATGAGAAAGTGCGGTTACGCTCCTTTGAGCGCGTCCAATCCAGCCTGGGCGCACGCAACATCCTGCTCGACCGAGCCGCCGCTGACGCCGATCCCGCCGACGACACGGTCGCCTACTCGAATGGGCAGCCCGCCGCCAAAGGTCGCGATACGCGGAATATGGGGAACGCCAGCGAGCAAGGCTGGATCATCTTTAATGAAGTTATAGAAATCTCCCGAGGGCATGCCGAAGAGGGCGGTGTACGCTTTGTTTTGCGCTACCTCGATGCTGACCAGCGCTGAGCCGTCCATGCGACAGAACGCTTTGAGCAGGCCGCTTTCATCCAGGACTGCCACGACCTGGGGTATTCCCAACTCCGTGGCTTTGGCGACCGCGGCCGCAACCATCTTGTGCGCTGTCTCGTGTGAAATACTTTGCTTGGTGAAGGTGTCGGCCATGATATCCTCCTTGTTATCACGGTTCTCAGTTGTCGAGATCTTTAGTTTTGGTGTGTCACGGGCAGTTTGCTGCCCGTGCGTAACGTTGTACTGGCGAACAAGTTGCCAGTGGCGCGCTTATTCTCTTTGAGAGCGGTCCATTCGCATGAGTCCGCTGTAATTTATGCATGCGGCAGCGGCGAGAAGTGCGCGCTGACGATCTTCCACTGACCGCTTTGTTTAACAAACACTAACGTCGTCCGCCCGTGGATGGTCTGCACCTTCCCGTCTTTGGTGACTCCGGTGAACGTGTCGTACGCATTTACGATGCCGGTGTTGTCATTGAATACGCGACAGGAAGGCTGACGAAAACCGAAATTCATCGATGCAATGCCTTCGACGGCTCCGGCGAGAAACGTGGCGAACTGTGCCTTGTTGTCGAAGCGGTACGGGACGTGGTCGAAGACCTCCAGGTCGTCAGAGAGCATATCGAGAGCGGCCTTGAGATCCTTTTTGTTAAAGGCGTCGACGAATTGCTGCGCCAGGGTGTGAAGTTCTTGAGCACTCATACTATTCTAGTCCTCCTCTTTAAATGGTGATTCTGTACGTGCAGGCATACGCTCTCTCGACGCTGAAAGTCAAGGGAATGTGGCCTCTTCATCGCCGGCTTCACCTTGACTTTCTAGGGTCTGGGAGAAAAGATGCCGTCTGGACATTCATGAGGGTGAATAGGTATGGATTTTGAACTGACTACCGAACAACAGATGTTGAAAGACCTGTGCCGCGATTTTGCGAAAAAAGAGATTGCTCCATATGCGGATGAATGGTTCGACGCGGAATACTTCCCCGTCGAAGTGTTTCGCAAGATGGCGGACCTGAATCTGATGGGCATGTTGATCCCTGAGGAATACGGTGGCTCAGGCGCGGGAACGATGGCGATGGTGGCTGCCCTGGAAGAGATTGGCAAAGCAGACCAGTCGGTGGCGACGACGCTGCAAGCCCATCTCACTATTGGTTCTCTGCCGTTTCTTCACTTCGGAACGGAAGAACAGAAACATAAGTGGCTGGCTCCGCTGGCGCGTGGAGAGCGACTGGGCGCTTTTGGGTTGACGGAACCACAGGCCGGGTCCGACGCCTCGAATATTCAGACGACGGCGTATCTTGAGGGTGACCAATGGGTAGTCAACGGCACGAAATGTTTCATCTCGAACGCCGGCACACCGCTCAGTTATGGTCTGGTGGCGTTAACGACCTCCGGCAAAACTGATGACGGAAAAAAGCAATACAGCGCGATTATCATTCCCCACGGCGCGCCGGGGTACACCGTGGGGCGACGCTACAAAAAGATTGGCTGGCATGGGGTCGACACACGTGAACAGGTTTTTGATAACGTGCGCGTGCCGCGCGAGCACTTGCTCGGTCAGGAAGGCGGTGGGTTTCGCGCATTCTTGAAAACGCTGGAGTGTGGCCGCATCTCAGTGGCGACGCTTGGATTATCGTTGGCTGAGGCGTGTCTGGAAATGTCGGTCAAGTATGCGCTGGAACGTAAGACCTTTGGTAAACCCCTTGCTTCCCATCAAGCGATTCAGTTCAAGTTGGCGGATATGGCGACCCAGGTGGAGATGGCCAAGCTGATGATCTATCGCGCGGCGTGGCTACGCGATCAAGGGAGACCCTTCGCGACAGAAGCGGCAATGGCGAAGCTGGCTTCGTCGGAAATTGCCGTAAAGACGGCGGAAGAAGCAGTGCAAATCCACGGCGGCTATGGGTACACGCGCGAATACCCCGTCTCTCGTTTTTATCTCGATTCAAAGATTCTGACGATCGGCGAAGGAACGAGCGAAGTACAGCGGATGGTGATTGCCAGACAGCTCGGCTGCTAAGAGGGGTTGGATGTTGGGCGCCAGGGGCTGGGAAAAGAAAACCGATCTTCTTCCTTAAAACCTAACCCTCACCCCTTTATAAACGGCCTGTGGTTTTTACTAAAATTGCGTATTCTCTCGGAAGCATAAGGAAGACAAAAGATGACATCGTCCTATTTCGACCTGACAGGCAAAACGATAATTATTACCGGCGGCAGCAAGGGACTCGGCGAGGAAATGGCGCATGCGTTGGCGGAAGCTGGCGCGGATTTAGCACTGGTGAGCCGCACGCAAGCGGATCTCGATAAGGTGGCCGAGGAGATTCGCGCCGCGACTGGACGGCGCGTCCTTGGCGTTGTCGCTGATGTGACAAAGGAAACTGACATTATCGCCATGACACAGCGAGTCATGGCCGAATTCGGTCAGGTCGATGTCCTCATCAATAATGCCGGCATTGGCGGCACGACGCCTGTACTCGACTTGCAAGAAGAGGAATGGGATCGTTATATGAACCTGAATCTCAAAGGGCCAGTGCTGTGCTCGAAGCA
>JBFWZL010000243.1:0-9410 GCA_050185455.1 Binatia bacterium
GCATCCAGGAAAAATATGCACTTGCCTCTGGTTCAACCGCCTGGATTCCCGCTTTCGCGGGAATGACGTTCCCCCCGGCTATCCATAAAAACTTTCTTACAAAGCTTTCTTGACTGATTACTAGGAGTCGATTGTAAATCGACTATCGACGGCACAGCCAGAGGTGGCGGACATGGCTGGCCATGTCCGCCGCTTGCCCTCCTTAACCCTTGCGAGGGATACAGCGCCGACTCTTGCCGAGCTACAGGTTATACATGCGCGCCGGATTGTCCCACAGAATCTTGCGCTTTGTGGCTGCGTCGAGGCCCTCCAACGCCAGGAAGGTCTCCGTCGCGTGCGGAAACCGGCTGTCGGCATGCGGATAATCGGTGGAGAAGAAGAAGTTGTCCGCCCCTAACCGCCGGAGCACATCAGCCGCAGGGTACTCATCGACGTCGATATGGATAAAGCACTGGCGATGGAAGTACTCGCTGGGCTTGAGTGAAAGCTGCACCTCCTCATCCTCCCCCAGCAGCTCCCAATACTCGTCGAGCCGGTAGAGCAACCACGGCAGCCATCCACAATTGCCCTCCAAAAAGCCGACCTTCAGGCGGGGGTGCTGCTCCAGGATGCCGCCCACGATGAACTCGGCCATCCCCATCAGGTTGCCCAGCGGCTGAGCAAAGGCCGACACCAGCAGACGCGGCTTATGGCCCAAGAATACGTTCTCAGCACAGATCTGGTTGTTGGCCGCCGTGGGATGAAAGCACACCGGCACCCCCAGCTCCTCAATCGCCGACCACAGAGGGTCAAAGTACTCGTCCTGCACGTTATGGCCGTTGACCGGCTGGGGAATCATGCATAACCCCACATGCCCGAGCTCTTTCACCACCCGGCGTGATTCCGCAATCGCCAAATCCACGTCGTGGAGCGTAATGAGCCCCGCGGCTTTCAGCCGCTTCGGGTTCTCCTTGCAAAAATCGGAGATCCAGCTGTTCCACGCCTGGCAGAGGGCATTGGCATATGCCGGCTCCTGGCTCTCATCGGCATGGAGCGGAAAAGTCCGGAACAGCACGGCGACATCGACCCCTTCCCGGTCCATCGCTTTCAATTGAGAGACCGGATCAAACTGCCGCGCCACCGCGTCTTCATAATCAGGCGCGATGTGCTCTTTCCGCCGCTCCATACGCAACGATGACACCGTGCGCGCATCCTTGGGGGGCGCCTCTCGCCACGGTTTGCGCACCGGACCGCCGTCAGCCGTCTTGAAGTCGTGGATGTCGCCGGCCTTGAGCTGACGCGGCGCGGCGCGGGGGATGCGGTCACCCCACTTCGGGTCCATGTACTTGAGATAAAGATCATAGGGTTCGATAACATGCAGGTCCGCGTCAAGAACCTTGAATCCTTGCTTCATAATTGTCCCTCCTTTACGAAAGCGGATTGTTTACGGGTTGAGCAGCTTCGCGACCGCTCCCTCCACCACCGTGCCCTTGAAGAAGTCGGGGTTCATCCCCCACATTTTCACCGGATTGGTGAAGACAAAATCGCGAAAGTCAGCCTCCGTAATGATCTTATGCTCCACCAGTTCATACGCCTCCTCCAAGACCTCGGTCATGTCCGGTACGTCCCAATGCCCAATGTCGGAGCTGAAAATCGCGCCCAACCGCGCGCCAAAAGGATTGGCTTTGCTGTTGAAGGCCGTGGCATTCAGCGGATCATCGGCCTCGCAGCCAAAGTAGAAATTGGGCACGAACAGGTCTTTGATGTCCTCTGCTTTTTCGATCCCACACCGCGCCCAATCGTCCAGGGTCGCCGCGTCCTCTTTGGTGCCAGCCAAGGACCCCAGCGTCTTATGGGAGTCGCCGAGATTCTCCTGCACGAGGGAGTCGCCGTAACGGCGATGGAGATCGATCCACATTTCTTTGTTCAGGTTGGCGGGGTTATAGTTGTCCATCGCCTTGCCGTTGCGCTTCTTCCAACGCGCGATCATGCCGGCGTACAAATCAGCCGCCCAGCCGACGCCGCCTTCCAGAAAGCCAAACTTGAGCGTCGGAAAGCGGCGGGTCACCCCACCCATGAACAGCGCCTTACACACCGCATCACCGGCGGCGGAGAAATGGCCGGTGTGGTTGTACATGTAGTTCGAGGTCGTGCGGCTGCCCCAGCCCATCCCTGGGGAATGAAACGTCGGGGGGAGTTTCAGTTCGACGCATTTCGCCCACACCGGGTCGTAATCATAGGCGCTGTCAAGGCAAAAATTGTCGATCCAAAACGCGTGACGCACGGCGTCGAAGTCTTGCCGCTCCGCGGCAGGAATCGCCCGTTGCACATGCCCAGCCATGATGATGGCTTTGAGCCCAAAGTCCGTAACGACGTGCTCCAGTTCGGCAATCGCCTCCTGCGGCGTGTGCATGGGAATACAGGCTGCTGGGGTCATGCGATCGGCATAGGCGCGGAAGTAGTCCGCGCAATACCAGTTGAATGCGCGGCAGGCCACTTGCCGCAACTCGGTGCTCTCGATGTGCGGAAACCCCAACCCCAGCGAGGGATAGAGCACGGTAAAATCCAATCCCATCTCGTCCATGCGCTGGTGGAGCAGTTTAGGCAGCACCGCGGTTGCCCGGTCCAGCGTGTTCTTCGTCGGCAACGCCCACCACGGCGAGCGGGTGGCATGCTGCGCCCGCCGCTCTGCGGGCGAGAGACGATACCAGTCAAATAGTTTGCCCCACCCGCCGGTGTTGCGCTCGTGTGACAGATACAAGTCCACAATTGAGCGCCCACCGACTTTCTTGAGATAGTCCATAAACCCCGGCTCGAATTCGATCATGTGGCCGTCGGAATCGATCACTGGATGGTTGAGCCGCGCACGAACAGCGGCGGATTTGGATTTCTGCGTTGTCGCCATATCTGTCAACTCCTTTCTCTATCTCCCCGATGGCTACACCCACCGGGGAGGGAGAATATGTTATGTAATCAAGGCGAAGAAACTTGATCACAGGCTCATCTGAGCCTCCGCCCAACTTAAGACATTGAGCTCATGTGATGAAATCCGGTAGCCCGGGCTCCTAAGGGGAGCAAATTCCCTTCGTACGCTGAGTCCTGAGCTGAAGCTCCGGACGGGAGCTTCAGTCTCTTTTCTCATCCCCGAGTCACTGCTTCTCCCCAGCCAGGAGTTTGGCGACATCCTTTTCCACTCGGGTTCCTGTAAAGAAATCGGGGTTCATATCCGTCCACAACTTCGCCGGATTGACAAAGACAAAGTCACGGAAGTTGGCCTCGGTGAACACTCCATGTTCCACGAGTTCATACGCTTCTTCCGTTACCTCTGTCATGTCCGGCACATCCCAGTGGCCGATGTCCGAACTGAACACCGCTTTCAGCTTGGCGCCAAAGGGATTGACGGTGGTGTTAAACGCCGCCGCGTTCATCGGATCATCCGCCTCACAGCCGAAGTAGAAATTGGGGACGAACAGCTCTTTGATGTCCTCCGGCTTCTCGATCCCACACCGCCGCCAGTCGTCGATCGTCGCCGGATCTTCTTTCGTGCCCGCCAGCATTCCGGTCTGCCCGAGCTGCTCCAACTTTCCTTCCACCATCTTGCCGCCATACCGACGATACAGGTCCAGCAAGAACTCCTGGTTCAAGTTGGCCGGGTTATAATTTTCCATCGCCTTGCCGTTACGTTTCTCCCAGTGGCCGATCATATCGGCATACACGCTGCACGCCCAGCCCACGCCACATTCCAGAAAGCCAAACTTCAACGCGGGAAACCGCCGGGTGACGCCGCCGAAGAACAGGGCTTTGCACAGGGCTTCGCCCGCCGCGGCAAAGTGGCCGATGTGGTTGTACATGTAATTGGAGATCGAGGTGCGGCTGCCCCAGCCCATCGCAGCAGAATGGAACGTCGGCGCCACTTTTAGTTCTACACACTTCGCCCACACCGGGTCGTAGTCGTATTCACTGTCCAGACAGAAGGTGTCGAGCCAGGAGGCGTAGCGGGCCGCCTCCGGAGAGAGACGCGCCGCCGCAGGAACGGGACGCAATACATGTCCAGCCATGACAATGGCTTTGAGGCCAAGGGTCTTCACCGCATACTCCAGCTCCTCAATCGCTTCCTGCGGCGTATGCATGGGAATGCAGGCCGCCGGGGTCATGCGGTCGGCGTAGTCGCGGTAGACGTCGGCAACATAGGTGTTGTACGCCCGGCAACAGGCGTGTCGTAGCTCTTCATCTTCGAGATGAGAAAATGATAACCCAAGTGTAGGATAGAGCACGGTAAAGTCCAGTCCCAGATCACCCATCCGTTCATAGAGCAGCTTGGGTAGGGTCGCCGTGGCCCGGTCCAGCGTGTTCTTCGTCGGCAACGCCCACCACGGTGAACGGGTCGCGCGCTGATCGCGCCGTTCTTCAGGGGACAGTTGATACCAGCGAAACAGGGCACCCAGTCCCGCTGCACTGCCGTCGTGCCGCCTCGTTTTGTAACGTTCTTCCATACTTACCCCACCAGCGCGCTTGAGATACTCCATCAGCGCCGGTTCAAATTCGACGATATGCCCATCCGAGTCAATGACCGGATGCGACAGCCGCGCCCGCACGGCGGCCGATTTGGATGTCGATGGTGTTGCCATACTCGTTCCTCCTTACTTGATACAGTGTTGAAGATAACCTGGTTCTGCCGCCAGAGGCTCGGCATGGCCGAGCCTCTGGCGCATTTTCACTCGTATTCATGCGCTACTTTCCCTGTTGAAGCGCACAACTGCTCTTATTTTGTCCTGGATTCCTCCTTTCAGTCCTTATGGGTGATCTCTTTTACAGCTTCGCCTTTGGTCTCGGCGACAGCAACAGAATGCCGCGAGGCGGTGGCTGAACGATTTTCTCATGGCGCCGGAGAGAAAAGCAGATTACTTCCCAGTTTTCATCATAACACTAGTTGTGATCATATCATTAGCGATCCCAAGCCCTGTTTCCACCATCATGTTCAGCCCATCCTCGTTCTTTCCTATTAAGTCGTGGACATTCGTCACGTTCTGGCGATCATCACGGGCCACCAACCCTGCATACAGTTTAAACATTCTGGTTCCATCTTCAGCGGTGATTAAGAGATCAGCGTTGAGCAACGTCTTCCAGTATTCTCCCCCGGTGCTATAGATGATCTTGTAGTATCCGAGCGGGAGTTGTTTATCATGATAGGCGATCCACCGGCCATACGCATAATAGGGATCTTTCGCCGATCCCTCGATAACCCAAACCCGTCGTTTGGCGAACAGCCAATTCACTGGCCACCACTGGGCGCCAGCCCAGTCTGGCGTATTGAATCCCCATTGGGTGAGGTTTGTGGGCGACTCGACTCGCCAGACGGAATCATTCGGAGGCATGACTGCATATTGCAGAGGAGCCGAACGTTTCATAGTGAACCGTGGCCCGTCCAACGTCGCAATAGGAACCAGGAGGTCCTGCTCCCCAATGATTTTCCAGTTAAAGTACGAGACTGGACCAATGAAGATGTTGAAATCATTCCGGGCAATCGCTGAGCCGAAGAATCCATCAGACATATTCGACGCAGCTAGCCGTCGCACCCGACGAATGGTAGGAATAAAGGACCACACCGAAGGCCATTTCCCAGGATCATTATAGTACCACGTCATCGTTGACGTCCCAGCTAATTCATATGGCGCAATGCCATAGTTGACTTCCTTCCACCACAAATCGTCCGGATTTGGCAGCGGACCGGAGGGACGATTAATAAAGGACATCTGTACAGCCCCACTTACAATATGCCGCTCCTTTCCTCTTGGTCCGACCCAGATCACCCTGGCGGAGGTTGTCGCCAGATCGTCCGCTGCCCAGCGCAGGGCTTGCTGATTATAGACAATCTTGGTAGCCGCCTGAGGATCTTGCGGATCAATCTTCGGGAACGGCAACCCCCGCCACCAATGTGGATAGCTTTTGGTCGCGCTTTCTATGAGGTACCCCTGTTCATTGATTTCGTATTTGCCCGCATTCTCTTCTGTAAAGCGTTGGAATTCAGGGTCGAGGCGGTACCAGTCATCCTTGGCTTCAACGATGGACGCCCTCGCCTCTCCCGCGGCAAAATACTTTAATACTTCTTCCGGTAAGAGACCTTTAGCCTCCTGCCAGTTCGATTGATCAAGGACATCGCCAGGCTTCAATTCTGCAGCGCTTTTCTCGGGCGAAAAGAGCTGAACAAATAGCAAGAGACCAATCATCACAAATTTCACAAAACTTTCCTCCTTACAGCGATCATACTGATTCTTCACAATCGAGACCCCTCTACAGTGGAACAAAGTGCTCAGTACAGCGCGTACTGCAGCTCAAGCCATACGTTGTCTTTGGTATTCTGCGCACCGATGCCGGCATTCCCGCGTCCCTCAATCCAGGAATAGCGCATACTCAACCGCAGCGGATCCCAAAAGGTCCAATCCACGCCCGGCTGCAGCAACCATGATCCTGACCAGTCATAGAAGAACGTGAGGCTCGGCCGAAGGTTGCCTCCTCGATAGGGAGTACTGATTGACAGGGTGGTTAATTGATCCTGATCGCCGAAGTTAAACAAGGAACAACCAGCACGACTGCCGCTTCCGGGCGCACAGACCGCAGCTTTCGCCGGATCTGACACCCGTTTCTGGAACTCGCGCTTGCGAGCGGCGATCACATCCTTGTCATTCAGCACACTTGGCACAGCACCTGCACTAAAGGCCGTGTCTTGCCCGTTACGGTTGGTCCAGAACAATTGGGCGGAAATAGAGAACGTACTATAAGGATTAAGCCACCGTATCCACTGGTTGTGATCGATACCGATGTTCCACAAGAACCAGTCCCGCTTGGTGGTCGCCACCGTCCGCCGTCCAGCCTGAGAGGCCAGCGGCCCTCCAGGTCCAAAGATTGGCCCCAATCCCGCAAAGCGGTTAAATGCCGTCCCTCCATCTCCATGGGCATAGGCGCGTGTAGTCGGATAGTCGCGAAAGTACGCGACTTCCGCTCGGACCGTGGTGTAGAGGTAGAAGAGCGGGCTCTCTTGTCCGCCAAAGAAATTCGCCAGCGCGTTGACGGGAAACGACAGCGACCCTCCCGTCACCTGTATCCTCTCAAATTCAAGAGACGAGCGGATATTGCGCTCGCTCCCGGCTAGTGTGGCTATGCCTCCCCGCCCAGTCAAATTCGTCCCTGAGGAGATCATCCGATCAGCCACTGGATCGTCTGGCCCCCAAGGATTGCCATTGGGCCAGAGACGCCCGCGCGAGTCCGTGGCAAGGCCCAAATCCCAACGCAGATGATCCTGGGTCGGAGAAATAACTATTGCACGAGAGATAGGGAGGTCCTGATACGTATAATAGTGAGCAAGAGACCAAGAGAAGTCTGCGATGGTTCCGAGCAGACGAAGTCCGCCACGACCGTCTTCCAGACTCGAATGCGGATGACTCGCGCGCACCGAACAGCCGCCGCCATTATTAGGTCCCGATCCGGAGCCGGCATATCCAAGTTCGGGCAACGGCGGGATTCCCCGCTGCGCCATAAACTGTCCGCCACAGGGCGTGCGCCCGTATATGACCGGGGTATTTCCCTGCCCGACCCCAGACCAGAAGTAGGATGAACTAACTGGGAGTGAAGAGCCAACTCCAGTTTTGTTGTCAATGGAATAGAAGCCCTCCAAAGCAAATTCCTGGATCGGCCCCACCGTCCCAAAGTTCCACTGCGCCCGCAGCATGTTGAGCGGAATGCGGCGTTCATCCAACGAAGTAAGGAACCCACCAAAGCTGTTGTCCAGGGGGTTAATTTGATCTAAAAGGCGGAAACCATCGGTCTCGCCCCAGGACAGATTTTGCCGACCGATACGAAGAAAAAGCGGTCCCTTCGTGATATTGAAGTACGCCTCAAAAAGCCGGACGTTGGCGCCCCGCAGTTCCCGCAGCCAACGTCGGTTGGACAGCGAAATCGTATCCGCCGGGAAATCGGGGGCCGCCCCCGGCGTGAAATACACGCCATCGAAACGCGTCGCCGTCGCGGGATCATCAAAATAAGGAAGATGGCGCCGCTCGCCGCGCATCAACTTGCGAATCTTCATCGGACCGTAGTCGTATACCCCATCATACTCAGTCCGCAGGTTCAGATAGTAATCGAAGGCGTCAAGATTTAAGAAGGAAAAAACGGGTTCGAGAAGAGGAAACTCGCGCGAGGTCCGGTCTAACTTGTGTCGCCACTCTAACGTGAGGAAATTGCGATGTGAGACCAGATTGCCAGCAGCATACGTATGTTTTTGGGCGGCGACGCCAGCTTGGGTAGCAATGACCGCACGCGAGTACGCTAGCCCCGAAAGGCTCATCTCCCGCCGGTCATCAAAGTAGTATCCCCAGGACGCCGGCGCGCCAGAGCCAAGAAAAATAGATATCCCTGCAATCCACCTCGTCCAGACAATCCACGTCTTACGTTGCACTGTAGCCCCTCCTTATGGTGTACGAATTGGCTTGGAGATTATGTAGAACAGGCGTCCAGCCTGTTTGTGTGGACAGGCAAGATGCCTGTCCCACTTACCCAAAAGGACTCCTCTTCACGCCTCCGGTTTAGTTTGCCATTTATGCCGCAAGCTCCGCCAATGCCTCTGCATCACTCACCGGCTCGGGTTGGCTGCCACGCAACGGTCGCGATCCCGGCGGACAGGCAAAGGGATCGACTAACCCCAGCTTCTTGCCGTGCTCGCGCATGGCGGGAATGACATCACGATTGAGTAACTCCAGGCAGCGCAGGCGGTCCTTCGCCGCGACCGGGCCGTCCAGCCAGAAGGAAAAAATCCCTGGACGCAGAATGTCCAAGACTTTGTTGAGTTTGGGGATGACGTTGTCCGGCGTCCCGGCAATCATGACCATGTCTTTCAGCACGTTGGGGTAGCTACCGTAGATCGTCCGCTTGACGGCTTCGACTTCTTCGTCGGTCGTTTCTCCCCCTTCCCCGTACAGCGGTTTCGCGGAAGCGTTGATGCCGAAATTCGACCGGGCCAAGCGACGGGTCGCCTCTTTCGAATTATAGCCCGGAGGAAACATCCATTCCGGCCGGGCAAAGTGGGCGAAGGCTCCGCCATAGAGAATGCGCTTGCCCAACTCCTCTGCCCGTTCTTGCGTGTCTGCTACCAGCACGGGTTGCAGATACCCAAAATTCTCCGGACCTGCTTGATACCCCTCGCGGGCGGCTGCCTGATTGTACAAGTCCCACAGCTCTAAGGTGGGTTCTAGCCGCGTCGCCAGCGCAACGTAGGGATAGCGCCGTTTGGCGCACCACCGCGCGGTATCAGGACTAATCAGTCCAGGAATCCAAAACGGAGGGTGCGGTTGCTGTAACGGCAGCACCCAGGGATTCACATGACGGAAGTGGAAATGTTTCCCCTCGTAGCGAAAGGGACCGGGTGTGGTCCACGCTTT
>JBFWZL010000244.1:0-9392 GCA_050185455.1 Binatia bacterium
GATAATAAGACCGGTGACATCGACGAGCGTGGCGACGAACGGCGCTGAGGCGCTGGCGGGATCGAAGCCGAGACGGCGCAAAAGGAACGGTAACATCGAACCGGCAATGGTGCCGAACAACACCACGCCAATCAGGCTGAACGCGACCGTGAAACCGACAAGAAGATAGTGTTCGCCATAAGTTTGTGTGCGCGCAGGCCAGAGCAGAATGCGAGACAAGCCGATCGCGCCTAATATGGCTCCTAATACGAATCCCGTCACGATTTCGCGACGAATCACGCGCCACCAATCGCGTAACCGCACTTCGCCTAACGCCATCGCCCGGATCACCAGGGTTGAGGCTTGGGAGCCGGAGTTGCCCCCACTGCTAATAATCAGCGGAATGAATAAGGCCAGGACGACGGCTCGCGCAATCTCGTCTTCGTAGTAGCCCATTGCGGTGGCGGTCAGCATCTCGCCAAGGAAAAGCGCGGACAACCAGCCTGCTCGCTTCCGCACCATGTGCGTAAAGCTAATTTGTAGATAGGGCCCTTCAATCGTCTCCATACCTCCGATTTTGTGCATATCCTCAGTGGCTTCTTCTTGCACCACGTCGACAATGTCGTCGACGGTCACAATGCCTTTCACACGTCCCGCCGCATCTATAACAGGCAGAGCAATCAAATCATGATGAGCGAAAACTTGGCTAACCGCCTCTTGGTCCATCTGCTCGGAAACCGTGACTACATCGGTGCGCATGACTTCTTGGATCTTTTTCTCTCCCGGCGCCGCAAACAGTTCGCGAAAAGACACTACCCCGAGGAGCTGTTGCTGCGTATTGAGGACGTAAATGTAGTAGATGGTTTCAATCCGCTCCCGCGCTTGCCGACGAAGGTAACTAATCGCTTCATCAACACGCATCTCCGGACGCACCCGCGCATAGCGTGGATTCATCAAGCCTCCCGCCGCATCCTCAGCGTAGGCCAAGAGGGCGGTCACTTCCCTACGTGTCGTGTCATCTAGAAGCGCAAGAAGACTGTCGCGTTCCTCTGGCGGGACCTTCTGGATGACGTCGGCGGCATCGTCGGGCGCGAGCACACGAGCCCATAAACGACGCTCTCCGTTTGGGAAAGAGAGCAAAAGCGCGGCTTGATCACGGGTAGTAAGGCCAAGGAAGAAGTCATCGGCATCGGCGGCGGCAAGGAGTCTAAAACCCTCCAGCCGCTCGTCTGGCGACAACAGCGGCCAAGTCTCTCGCAGTTCTTCATACGCCAGGGTGGTCTGTGTATTGTTCATCGGTCCTCATTGTATGCTCCTCTATGGCAGCCAACAGCTACTCAGCCTTCCAGATGAGAATAGGTGTGCGCAGTTGAGTCACGAAAGAGTTCCGGTTCTCCACCCTGAGCTTTTGTTACCGCAAGAGGCAAAGTGAACCAAAACGTCCTTCCGCGTTCGATTTCACTTTCGACGCCCATCTCACCTCCGTGCGCCTCTACAATCTCCTTTGTAGTTGAGAACCCTAGTTCGGCGAACGTTCATGCGCAATCCGTGATCCGTGTGGACACGAATGGTCGCTCGGGCACGAGATCGAGAAGGCGCCTTACGAAGAGACCCAACGCCGATTTACGGAAATGTATAACGGCACTATGTAGCTGATGGCAGCTTGTAGTACCGTATCTAATCCAAAATTGTACGCTACCGAGGCTCCCCTTCGACCCCGCTGATGCTCCGCTCAGGGTGAGCGGAGAGGGAAAATCATCAGGAAAAATGCCGTCCGTCCTGAGCCTTTCGACAGGCCCGGGACAGGCTACGCCGTGTAGCGGCGAAGCCGAAGGACAATATGCCTACGCGCCATTTCAACATAGACACAACAGTGGATGGAGTGACATACAACAAGGTGGGACAGAGAGAGCAATCACGTGTCTTTCTCACCTTCCCACCCCCGTAACCCCAATTCCCGAATCTTCTGCTGCAATTGCTGGCGGTGCATGCCCATCTCTTCCGCCGCTTTGGTGATGTTGCGGTGATGACGTCGCAGGGCGCGAGTGATGAATCCGCGCTCGAAGGCGTCCACGATTTGTTGTTTGGCTTCTTTGAACGTGAGCGTCGAAGAAATGGCTGCAGCAGACGGTAAGTGTTGATTGAGACGCACGTCCGCTGCGTCGATTTCCGACCCAGTCGCTAGCACGGCTGCCGCATCGATGGCGTTTTTCAGTTCGCGTACATTGCCTGGCCAGGGCGCTTCCAGGAGGACTCGGTGGGCCCCAGGAGACAAAGCGTGAGGCTCTCCGCCATAACGTGTCTCAGCTTCTCTTAGAAAATGTGTGGCTAAAAGAGGAATGTCTTCTCGTCGTTCGCGGAGCGGCGGTAACATAATGGGTATAACATTCAGTCGGTAAAACAGATCTTCACGAAACTTGCCTTCCTGCACCATCTGCTGCAGGTTTCTGTTTGTAGCGGCGATGACGCGTACCTCGACTTTTAGCGTACGATTCCCGCCGACGCGTTCAAATTCACGCTCTTGCAGAACACGCAACACTTTCGCTTGGGTTTCCAGACTCATATCGCCGATTTCATCTAAAAAGAGCGTTCCGCTGTCAGCTGCTTCGAATTTGCCTTCGCGAGCCGTATTCGCGCCAGTAAAAGCGCCTTTCTCGTGACCGAAGAGTTCAGATTCGACCAGCTCTCGCGCCATCGCGGCGCAGTTCACTTTAATAAACGGACCGTTCTTGCGCGGGCTGTTCTGATGAAGCGCATTGGCGATCAGTTCTTTGCCCGTACCGCTTTCACCGGTAATCAGCACGGTCAGGTCGGTCGGTGCGACTTTCTTCACCATGTCGAAGACCCGCTGTATGGCCGGGCTCGTTCCCAAAATGCTTTCAAAACGGAAAGCCGTGTCGAGTCGTTCTCGCAGTTGGTACACCTCACGGCGGAGAGCGTGTTGCTCTAGCGCTTGCCGCACGAGGATTTTGACTTCATCGTTGTCGAACGGCTTCACGATATAGTCATGCGCTCCCGCTTTCATCGCTTCGACGGCGATCTTCTCTGAACCGTAGGCGGTCATCATCATAACAACTGTAGCCGGGTGCTGTGCTTTGATCCGTTGCAGGAGGGTCAAGCCATCCATACCCGGCATACGCAAATCAGTAAGCGCCAGCTCGAAGCGCTGAGTATCCAGAAGCCGGAGTGCTTCCTCCCCATTTTCTGCGGCGGCAACCTCGTAGCCTTCTTTAGTTAATAGTCCTTTGAGCCCCACACGGATGGAGCGTTCGTCGTCGGCAATGAGAATCGCGTTGCTCATGCTGCCGCCTTTTCAACGGAGCGTTGACGAGGAAGTGTTACGATAAATGTGGTTCCCTGCCCCGGCATGCTAGCAGCCGTAATCCGTCCACCATGCCCTTCGACAATCTTTTTGGCGATAGCCAAGCCCAAGCCAGTGCCTTTTTCTTTCGTGGTAAAGAACGGTTCAAAGATTTTTGCTTGTTCTTCGGGAGAGAGTCCGCAGCCGTTGTCGCTCACGCGAATTTCCACCTCTGGACCCGAGGCGCTCACCGCCACTTCGACGCGACCGTTACCGTTCACGGCATCAGCCGCGTTGATCAGGAGATTCATCAGCACCCGGCGAATTTTTTCTTCGTCGATGGAAGCTTGCAGCGGTGGATGTTCTTGGACGCGCACAAGCGTCTCCGGCCGTTGCGCCTCGGGAGCGAACCGTTGCGCAGTCAGCTTCACAAGTTCCATTACCTCCACTTCGCTGAAATGAAATTCCTCTTTACGCGCAAAGGTGAGCAACTGATTCACGCTCCGTTCGACTCGTTCGAGATCTTCCAACGCCAGTTGGACATATTCTTTACTTTGCGCCGAACCGCTGAGTTCGTCTTCAACTTGCTGGAGCAAGCACTTGGCGCCGGTGATGGGATTGCGAATCTCATGCGCCACCGTGGCGGCTAGTTGGCCGATCGCCGCCAGTTTTTCCCGGTGCTGCATCTCTCGCTCCAAGGCGATCTTAGCTTGCACCAGTAAGAGATTATCGATGGCCACGGCTAGTTGCCCGCACACGGCTTCGAGCA
Organism: Binatia bacterium; assembly: GCA_050185455.1. Lineage (GTDB taxonomy): Bacteria > Desulfobacterota > Binatia > Bin18 > Bin18 > SYOC01. The sequence continues at coordinate 4,050 of JBFWZL010000244.1, forward strand.
AAGCAATCTCTTGACTCAAGAAGGGTCTGCCGGAACGCTTTTCCCCCAAGAGGAGCCAGCCGCGTTGTTCCCGGCACGGCAAGGGAAGGATCAGCCCAATTCTTTTTTCATAGCATCCTGCTCTCAGCGGTCCCTCTATTAACTCGTCAACAACCAGCGGACGAGGTCCTTTTGGCGTGAGCAAGAGGTAGAATCGAGAAATGTCTTCTTTTGTCGTAAGAGAGATCTGAGGAGAAAGCTCCGCACTATAAACAGTCCCATCGGCGAAGAGAATTGCCCCGGAAGACAGCCCTAAACTCTCCGTGACTCGTTCGGCAAAACTGCCGCATAATCCGCCAAGGTCTGACCATGTGGTCAAGGTCTGACTGAAGCCTTTCAAGATCTCTGCGCTTCTCAGGCGGTGACGGAACACGCTACGCTCGATCGCTTTCTGTAACCCGTCTCTCATAACGTGAAACAGGAAATGGAAGGCGCAAAGCAGGAGCAAAATTCCCGCGGCAAAGGCGACCGGATGGGAGTCTCCCGGAGAGAACCAACGCCCTCCATACTGTATCGCCAACACGTAGAGACCGATAACCAAACCTCCGAGTGAAGTGTAAAGCAGGCTTCTGGTGAGTACGACATCCATGAAGCGATAACGGAGGGCGCCGTAAGCAATGGCGAGCGCCGGCGGCAAGGCGCCAAACTTCCCGATGAGTCCAATGATGTCTGCATGCTCCGGATAGGACTGACAGAAAAAAGGCGGAAGAGCGACCAACAAGAGCGCGCCGCCCATGCCAGCCCAGATAACCGACCGCGCTCCCGGATTTTGCGCATAGCGGTCACGCAACTCTTTACGAGTACGGATTTCGATCAGGGTGAGAGGAATGTAGAAAAATAAGAGGCCCGAGAACGCGGGGCCGTAATGCTCCGGCAGAGGTCGCGACGACATGAACAAATGCACAACGACCGGTACGATGCCGAGATAATTCAGCGCCACATGCGCCCATTTGCGCCAGCCTGACTGGGAAAGCCGGCTCAACACCATGGTATGACGAATGGCGGGCGGAACGGTGTAAAGCACGGGGTAAGCGATTTGTAACAGCAACAGTTCAAAGGTATTGTGCGGCTTCTCCAATACCGCGCCAAGAGAGGACGTAAGCGTATTTGCCAGGCACCATACCGCCAGCGCCGCCATGGCAAACAAAAAGACCCAGTCTTTCTCGCTCTTGGCGCTCTTTTGCCACACGAGCAAGGCGAGCAGTCCGTAAATAAAAGCGCCGATGAGGAACGCAAAGGCGGCGACGAGGTACGCGGCTTCCGTCATAAAGAGTGTCTACTGAGGATTTTCCGTACGCTGTTCAGGCTTTTTTGGCGCGCGCTCGACCGAGCACATCTGCGCCAGTCAAGTCTGAATGCCAAACTTCGGCAACACCCAGAGTTGTAGAACAATCCAACCGCCAAGCAAACCGACGAACCATAATAAATCTTGCGTCACGATTTTCTCCAAATGGCACTTACACACTGTGCTGGTAGCAGGGAAAACAGAGCAAGGGGCGCGCCATGCGCGGAGGCAACTTGCTCAGCGAATTTCTCGCGCCATCATCGGAAAAAAGACACTGAGATGCAAGAAAAGAGTGGCGGCGGCGCACGAAATTTCATGCAGGAGCGCAGATCCGTTTGCGCAGAAAGAAAAACGGCGCGCCGGACAGGACGGTGATTGTCGATAACAAAGATTCACTCGGTCGTTCACTCGCAGTGTAAACAATGATCAACAGGGAAACTGCAAGATAAAGCAGCGGCGGCAGAGGGTATAACGGAACCTGGTACGGTCGCGACAATGCGGGGTTGCGCCAACGGAGCACGATCACCGAGCCTACCGCCAATGCGCTGAATACCGCCAGGGCAAAGCCGCTGTAGATGACCAGCTGCTCAAACGTGCCGGAGACAATGAGTACGGAAACCCACAAGCTTTGTACGACAATCGCTTTGGCTGGCACCTCGCCATCGTTGCGCGTCTCCGAGAAAAAAGTGGGGAAGAGACCGTCGCGCGCCATAGCGTAGTAGACTCGTGGACCAACCCAAATCATCGCGCTGGCCGCTCCAGCGATGGAAATGCAAAGCATCACCGTCACCAGACGAGCCGCCGGGGGTCCGAACAACGCCACGGCGGCTTTTTCCGCTACCGGTAGGATGGGTTCTTGGGCGAGAGTCGTTACAGGTAATGCGTAAAAATAGACAACATTGACCAAGAGAGAGAGCGCGCCGACGAAGAGAGTGCCCCACAACATGGACCGTGGGAGATTGCGTTCGGGACGATCGATTTCTCCTGCGATGTAGGCGGCGGCGTTCCATCCTGAGTAGGCATAGGTGACAAAGATGAACGAGACGAAAGTCACGCCCCATGTCGCCGGGGCGCCCAGCGGTGCGGCTTGGAAATGCTCCCAGTTTCCCGTTGCTACGATGAACGCCCCCAAGATGAGGAGAAAAATGGCTCCGACTTTGAGAACAGTCAGTAAACGTTGGACGAAACCGCCCGGACCGATACCGGCGACATGCACCGCCGTCAGTATCCAAACGAGGCCGAGCGCAAGGAATGTCGCCAATACGTTTGTTCCGCCGTTGGTAGGTAGGAGTTGGAGAACGTACGCCGCGAAACTCATCGCCGCGGCGGCGATGGCCGCGCCAAAGCCGACCGTGAACGACGTCCACCCGCTCAAGAAACCCAGGAATCGTCCATACGCTCTGGAAATGTAGACATACTCGCCCCCGGCTTCCGGCATCGCCGCGCCTAGCTCGCCGTATGACAGTGCGCCGAGAAGCGCTAGCAACGCTCCCGCGGCCCAAAGCGTAAGGATCAATCCCGGATCTCCCAAGTCGCGCGCCATGAATCCCGTGGTGGTAAACAAACCGCTGCCGATGACGTTGGAGATCAACACACAGGCAGCGGTGAAAGCGCTAATTTTCTTCATGACTATTGCCTGCTACTCAGCTGACTGCATCACGTATGTTGAGCTGGACCTAGCCCCTTTTAGTTTTCACATCCAGCCTTTACCTGGCTCCACCGTGTATTGTCCAATAATCCCGCCGATGAGTAGCAGAAGGGTGCTGGCGCTGATGAGCATCATTATGCGTGTGGTTGGCATGAGCGTCTCCCTATGATTCTTTTTCGAACACCTGAAAGTTTTGTCGAGAAAGGAAATCGAAGTCATGCGCCAACGTATAACCCGCGGTTTCCATCTCACTCCGGATCGTTTCCTTCGGCGTCCAATGGCCAAGCCATTTGAAGAGCCACCCTTTTCCGGCCAAGTCGATGATCGCGACTCGTCCGTCAGGGCGCAGATATCGTGTTGCAGACTCGAAGTAGTCTGACCGGTTTTCCAGATGATGATACGTGTTACAGGTGAAGATCAAATCAACGCCGGTGTGTGGCAGCAAAGGATCATCATACTTCGCGAGAACGGTTTCCACGTTTGTGTAGCCTCGCTCTTTGGCCTGTTGCGCAATGTAGTCAAGATTGCCTTTGTCTACATCAACGGCATAGACCTTGCCAGTGGAACCAACAGCGTCAGCCAGACGAAACGTGAAATACCCGCCACCCGCGCCGAGATCCGCGACTTGAGAGCCAGGTCGAAGAGCCAGCGATTGGATCACTGTCTCAGGTTGCTGCCAGCGCGCGCGCCAGGGGCTGTTGAGAAAAGAGCGGGAGATACTTCCGCACCCGGTGAACACAAACAACGGAATAGTCGCGAGAATTATCCAGTATGTCATACGTTTGTCTCCTGTCGGAAAGAGCAATACCCCTCCCAAAGTTCTGTGGTTTGATTGAGAAATTTACGGCAGGGGGACAATGAGGTAGTGCGCCAGCGCGCGAGCTAGACTGACGAAAAGTCCCGCGGCGAGAAGAACAGTCGCGACTCCGAACACCGCTTCTGCCGTTGCTTCCGTGGAGAGCATCTTTTCGATCCTCGCTGTTGCTCGCTCCCAAGCCGAAGGACGAATGGTGGTAATCCGTAGTGGAGCGACGGGCGAAGTCTGTCGACCGAACGGTGTCAACTTGTGAGTATGTTGCATGGCGTTGCGCCTCCTTACAGAAAATTGCCTGACCGGCTACTCGGAGGAGAAGGCAAGGTAGGCGCCAGCGCCATCATGGCAGAAACTAGCCATTTTTCACGGGTTTTGCAGGGAAAAGAAAAAGACAAGCAAGAAAAGGATTGCGGAGATGCAAGGAATTCTCTGCATTTTTACGGACGCGAGAAGACTCCCTGAATCACTACCCCGCCTTGTTCTTCAAGATTACGGAATCGTTCGTGGAACAGCACGCTCTTTATTGCGTGAGAGGCTTCCGCTTACGACGTTTCGCAATTGCAGGGCTATTACCTATCGCCAGTTGTTTTTTCAAAAAATAGAGCTTGTGTCCGGGCGGAAATTCATCAAGCGTAGCGAAGAGTTTGTAGCCGAATTTCTCGTAGAATGGGCGGGCTTGAAAACTGGCGGTCGTCAACCAGGCGTTGCGGCAGCCTTTCTGTACCGCATAGCGCTCCGCCGTGGCGAGCAGCTTGCTTCCATAACCGCTACGACGCAACGGCGCGGCTAACCACACATGCGACACAAACAGCCATTGCCCCCAGATTTCTCCGAGCACTCCACCGAGGATCTCATCATGAGCGCCTCGCAAGAAAACCACGACCGTATAATATTCTTCGTCTCCAGTCATGGCGATGCTGTACAAGCCAAGATTCTCGCGGACGAACTCTTTTTGACTTTCCTCCGCATGTGGTTCAACCGTAATACGCAGACGTTTCATGTTGTGACTCCATACCATTTTGCTCCAAGAAAGAGCAAGAATTTTCTTGCCATTTGTCGAGTATCGGCATATAAGCCGCTGTGCAGCGAAGAAATCCTGGAAGGAGGAATCCGTTATGATCGTCATCGCAGGAACCATCCCCGTCAAACCCGAATGTCGAGAGGATGCATACAAGCTCGCGAGCGTGCTCGAAGAAGCCACGCGTAAAGAGCCAGGCTGTTTAATGTATACTTTCTATGCCGACCGGAATGACCCCAATACCTTCTTCATCTTTGAAGAATGGGAATCGGACGAAGCACTGGCGAAACATTTCCAAACTGAGCACATGAAGCAATTCATACAGCAAGCGCCGAAAATTCTCGCGGGTGCGCCTAATGCCAAGAAATATACGGTGACCTCAGCGGCGCCATTGTCCGTGTAAGAAATTGTCTCATTGATTCATCGGTTCATTAGGCCATTTTCTTCTTGAGTCATCGAGTCGTTAGGTGATTAAAAGCAATTTTTCAATGGCTCAATGGTTCTAGCACGCAATGACTCGATTCTTTAACGAGGTAATT
>JBFWZL010000245.1:0-9363 GCA_050185455.1 Binatia bacterium
ACCGGCGACATATGTAATGAGCAGTTGACTGCCAGGTAACCACTTGGCGATATCCGTAAAATCGTTCGTGACGGTGGCAAGCACGTTCGGCTGTTCATGCAGCAGTTGGAGCAGCTGCAACCGTGCATAATCCATGTCGTGACCGGCAGGTGAACCGGGCGGGAAACCGCCGATAATAAGGTGTACGCGTATGGGTTTTTGTTGGTTCATCTCCTGTCTCCGTTTCTTCAGTTCTTCTCTCACTCGTTTCTCCTCGTAACATATCTCCTCTGCATTTGCATACCTCATACGGAAATGAAGCATGTTTTCTCTTGACTCAGTAAGAGCTCTTTTCTAGAGTTGGCGCCGTAGAGAGAAAAAAACTAAAGGAGGACGAACGATGAGACCATCAGAAGTCCAATCGGAGATGATCCAGTATCCTGGTCAAAACGGGACGCCGATCAATGCTTATTTGAGCCACCCGGTTACGCCGGGACGGTATCCTGGCGTGATCGTCATTATGGAAGCGTTTGGGCTCAACGACCATATTAAAGATGTCGCCCGACGCTTTGCCGCCGAAGGATATGTAGCGCTAGCGCCGGATATGTACACCCGTGAAGGGTCGCCGGATCCGAGCAATATTAACGACGTGATTAAAGTCATGTTTTCCGTGCCGGATTCACAGGCGATGGCGGACCTGGACAGTGGTGCGGTGTTCCTTAAGGGGCGGTCTGACTCGAACGGCAAAGTTGGAGCAATCGGCTTTTGCTCCGGCGGACGTTATACGTTGATGTTCGGCTGTACGAGTAAGAACCTCAACGCCGCGGTCGATTCAGCTGGCGGCTTTATCATTCAGGATGAACATCCGGCGAACCGACCAGTTTCACCCATTGATATGGTGAAAAATTTATCGTGCCCTCTACTAGGGCTCTTCGGAGAAGAAGATCCCAATCCCTCGCCAGCGCATGCGGAACAGTTAGAGGCAGAACTTAAAAAGCATGGCAAAACCTACGAATTTCGCATGTATCCTAACGCCGGGCACGCATTTTTCGCCGATTACCGACCAAGCTACCGTCCTGTGGCTGCTCAGGATATGTGGCATCGCGTCCTACAGTTTTATGACAAGTATTTGCAGGCCTGAGGACTTCTATCTCCAACTTCTCCAGCTAGGGGCACGGCGCGCCGCCCCTAGCGAACTTACACACGGCTTTTTTGCTCAGGCGGCTTGTTCTTTTGCCAGGGCGTTTCGCTGCGTTTGTAACCGGGCGATTTGACCGGCCACAACCCGTACTTTGCGAGGCGCCGCTAACCACACGCAGACGATCGAGAGCAAACTCAGGGCGATGCCTAGCCAGAACGAGGAAGCATAACTTTCCGTCCGATCATAGAGTATGCCAGTAACCCACGGTCCTAATCCCGCGCCAAGACTTGACGCAACACTGAGCATGCCGACAATGGCGCCGTACTGGCGTCCTTGAAAGAGTTCCAATGGAATTGCACTGTAGACCGAGGATATGCCATACCCCAGCAAGCCCTGTGCGGCCACCATCAGGTACAGCAACATGGGTGTCGGATGCTGCTGCATGACTAAAAGCAATACGTAACAGAGGGCGAAGCCTGCCGCGCTGATCGTCCACACCCACTCGCGTCCGATCCGATCTGACAGATGACCGAGGACGATTTGCCCGACACTGCCGGTGAGCCCCACTAACCCAAGTGCATAGGCGGCGACATCAAGGGGAAAGCCAATCTCACTCAGATATTTGGTCTGATGCACTTGGATGGCGTACCAGGCATACAAACAGCAGATGGAAGCGACAAAGAACCACCAGAAGCGCGTGGTTTTTATCGCACGAGCCAGGGTCCAATCAGTGGCAGCCCAAACCGAATCGACAATGTTGTTTGCCTGTGGCTCTGTATGATGTGATGATGTGGAAAATTTTTCGCCATCAGGCGCTAGTCCTAGATCTTCTGGACGCCGCCGCTGCAAAAGGATGTTCGGCGGCAGCACCGTGACCAATAGCAAAATAGCCATTACCCAACATGCCTCTCGCCAGCCCACTCGCTCGATGAGCCCTTGTAGCCAAGGAAAGAGAAAGATGGAACCTGCTCCTACGCCGGCAAAAGCGATGCCTAAAGCTAAGCCGCGTTGACGGACAAACCAGTACGGCAGAAACAATGAGTGCCCCATGTAACTCAGGAAGATCGTGCCGCCGCCAACCATGACGCCCATGGTGAGGTGAAGATGCCACGGTTGTGTCACAAACGTGGCGAGAATCATGCCAGCGCTCATCACAACGGCGCCAAGGGGAATGACAAGACGAGGTCCGAAACGGTCCATCAGGACGCCGATCACCGGGGCATAGATCGTTGCGGCGATGAAGCCGAAAGAAAATGCCGCTGCCGTTTGCCCGCGATCCCAGCCGAACTCCGCGATGATCGGAGGAAATAATAAGGAGAAAGCGGTGCGGGCGTTGACGCCGATAGCCATGGTGACAAACGCTACAGCAATGACTACCCAACCGTAGAAAAAGGGAAGTCGTGTGAGGCGCGAAGAAGGCGGAGGTGAAGGCGGTTGTGAGACGATAGGAGAAGTAGACAAGAAAAATTCCGTTCGTGGCTCTTTGTATTGCTCTGGGGATGTGGGGGAGCAACCTATAGTAAGGAGCCCTGGTGTTCAACCAGACCGCTCGCTAGAGTTGGTCAAGAAAAAGGAGGCGCAACATGAGTGAAGACCATGCTCATCATCAAGCGACCGTTTTGTCGCCGCTGCGACGCCTGACTCCGTCCGAGAACAAGGCGCGCGAGATCCGGACGAAAGCCATTGAGTCTTTATTGCTGGAGAAGGAGCTGGTGACGCCTGAGCGCCTTGATGCGGTAATCTCGGCTTATGAAAACGACCTTGGTCCGCTCAATGGCGCGAAGGTAGTGGCGCGAGCTTGGGTCGATTCCACGTACAAAGAACGGCTCCTCAAAGATGGTACTGCGGCGGTTGCCGAGCTGGGTTTCACTGGTTTGCAAGGGGAACGTTTAGTCGTCTTGGAGAACAAGCCGGGTGTACACAATGTTGTCGCCTGCGTTCTCTGTTCTTGCTACCCCTGGCCGGTGTTGGGGTTGCCGCCATTCTGGTACAAAAGCCAAGCGTATCGTTCTCGTATCGGCGGTAATCCGCGTGGAGTGTTACGTGAGTTTGGCCTTGACCTGGATGACTCGGTCGAGATTTTTGTGTGGAACAGCAGCGCGCAAACGCGCTACATGGTGTTGCCTGAACGCCCGCCTGGTACTGAAAATTTGATTGAAGAAGAGTTAGCCGCCCTTGTGACCCGTGACACGATGATCGGTGTGGCGCGGGTGCAGCGCGATAACCCGACGACTCCAACGACTTTACTCTCTCAACGTCATGTCGCCGATATGGAAGGAAAAATCGGGCTTCCTCGACAAAGTGGGGAGCTCGTCTTCCAGGATCCATGGGAAGGGGAGGCTTTTGCCATGGCGGTCGCGTTATGCGAACAAGGACACTATCCCTGGAGTGATTTTCGCGATCATTTGGTTGCTGAGATTGCCGCTACGGCACAAAAAGACACGCCGCCTGAGTCGAGTCCGACCTACTACGAGCACTGGCTGGCGGCGCTCGAAGCGTTAGTGCTTGAGAAGCAGATCTTGAAGAAAGAAAAAATAGACACCCGCGCCGCCTGGTTAGCGCGAGCAGCTTCAGGTTCAGTCTCGCGCTCGTTCATGCATCTGCGCTGGCATATAGCGGATGAGGATGAGGATGAGGAAAAGTATTGATGCCTGCTCCTCTGGCCTGATTGACGTTTGATTTGCTATGACAACGCTATAGCACTGGATGAGGGGAGATTACGTATGAAACTGTATCGCTCAATTCTGTTCGTGCCTGGCAACCGGCCAGAGTGGATCGACAAAGCGCCCAAGTATGGACCGGACGCGTTGATTTTGGATCTTGAAGACGCCGTGCCGATTCCTGAAAAGGCCGAAGCGCGGAAGATTGTCCGCGCCGGTATTGAGCGCTCACACGCGCGAGGCGTGCCGATTGTTGTGCGAGTCAACGGCTTGAACACTGGCCTGACGGGTGAAGATGTCGAATCCGTGGTCACGGCGGGAACTGTCGCTATTGCTATTCCCAAACTGGAGCGTGTCGAAGAAGTGCTCAAAGTCGATGCCTGGATCGAGCTGTTTGAGCAAAAAGCCGGCCTTCCACTGAATACCGTGGAAATTGTCGCGCTGCCTGAAACGGCGCGCGGCATCATGGATATTTATAAACTGGCGACCGCCTGCCCGCGGGTGGGAAACATTGTTGGTGGCGCTGGCGCGCGCTCGGGCGATGTGACTAAAGCGGTTGGCTACAAATGGACCCGGGCTGGTTTCGAGACGTTGTATATGGCGTCGCACATGCTGCTAGCGGCGCGCGCGGCGGGCATCGAGTATCCGCTGACGGGAGGGTCTCTCGAAGTCAACGATACCGAACTAGTGCGTTCGCAGTTACAGCGCGCACGCGAGGTCGGCTTTCGTGGTTCGCTCCTGATCCACCCGTCTGCCGTGCCGATTGCGAATGAAGTGTTTGCGCCGTCTAAAGAAGAAATCGAGTGGAACAAGGGTGTGTTGCAGGCCATGTATGACGCCGAGCAAGCTGGGCGAGCCGCCGTCACGTATGACGGTATGATGATTGACTATGCGCATGTGCGTAATGCGCTCGATCTGTTACATCAAGCTGAAGCTTTTGGGCTCGAAGTCGGAACCTATGCGCCAGTAAAGGCATTGTAAGGATCGAAGAAGGAGGGATATATGTCCACTAACCATGCTGCTGAAACCGCCAAAATTCATGCTCGTCTCAATCATCCGGTAATCGATTCCGACGGCCATTGGATCGAGTTCGAGCCCGCAGCTGAAGACTATCTCAAGCAAGTTGGAGGCGACCGCGTTGTTGAACGGTACGGAAAAGTCGCCAATCAGTTTGGCAACAAGAAATGGGCGCAGACGCCGTCAGAAGAGCGCCGCGAACGTCGCATGTTGCAACCGGGATGGTGGGGCGTGCCAACGAAGAATACGCGTGATCGCGCCACGGCGATGTTGCCAAAGCTACTGCATGAGCGCATGGGTGAACTCGGCTTGGATTTTGCCGTCATTTATCCCACCTCGGGCGCGCTCTTCGCGCCGTTTTTACGGGATGAAGAAGTGCGGCGCGCCGCCTGTCGCGCGTTCAACATGTACACCGCGGATCAGTTCAAAGGGTTGGGAGATCGGCTGGCGCCGGCGGCGGTGATTCCCATGTATACCCCGCAAGAGGCGGTCGAAGAATTAGAGTTCGTGGTCAAAAATCTCGGCTCCAAGGCCGTCATGCTTGGCAGCCTGATGCGCCGCCCCGTTCCGGCGGTCGCCAAGTCGAATCCGGATGCGAGCCGGTACGCGATCTGGCATGATTTGATCGGTCTGGACAGCGCCCATGACTATGATCCGGTTTGGGCAAAGTGCCAAGAGTTAGGTATTCCCCCGTCTTTTCATTCCGCGTCGTCGGGAATCGGGCTGCGCACTTCGATTTCTAACTTTGTCTACAATCATATTGGTCACTTTGGGCAAGCTGGTGAAGCCGTGTGCAAGGCGCTGTTCATCGGCGGTGTCACGCGGCGCTTTCCCAAATTAAAATTCGCCTTTTTGGAAGGCGGAGTCGGTTGGGCGTGTAGCCTCTATAGTGACCTGATAGGCCATTGGAAGAAGCGCAATGCCGACGCCTTGGACGCTGTAAACCCCGCGAATCTGAATCGTGACATGCTGACCGACCTCGTTAAGCAATACGGTTCAGCTGCGTTTATCAACAAGCTTGACAAACTCGCGCCCGGCGTAGGATTGCTTATGGAAAGGCCGGAACAACATGATGACTTCGCTGCGTGTGGCATCAAAACAGCGGAAGATATCCGTGATCTCTTCGTACCGAATTTCTACTTTGGCTGTGAGTCGGATGATCCCGTCACCTCGTGGGCTTTTAAAAGCAACGTGAATCCGTTCGGCGCCAAATTGGGCGCGCTTTTTGGTTCGGACATTGGTCATTTCGATGTGCCAGATATGACGGAAGTGCTGGTTGAGGCGTATGAAGGGGTCGAAGACGGCGTCTTGAGTGAAGAAGACTTTCACGATTTCGTTTTTGGCAACCCGGTGCGTTTCTGGGCGGGCATGAATCCCAACTTCTTCAAAGGAACGGCGGTTGAGTCGCAAGTACAGAAGTTCATGAAAGAGAACGGGACGACGACGACTGCGGCGGCGGCGCTGTAGAAGACGAAAAGAGAATCGGGGAATCGAAGAATGGGAGAACCGGAGACGGAGCGAGGATCTTCGTCTTTCCCTCGGTTCTCCGTCTTGCCCTAACCTTAGGCTTTTCGCACTTTCACCCCAGCGCGTTCTTCCTGCAGCTGAAATGGCACGGTGGAATCGCGATCGCCCCAGCCTTTTGCCATAGCTTCCACCAAGTCTTGCTCGACAATATTGGCGACCTTCATCGGCACTTCATACTCACGCCCCAGGTTGGAGGCCAGGCCGATATCTTTCCGGGCGAGACGTAACGCGAAGCGCACGGTGTCAAAGTCACCCTTGAACACGACGTTCGGCACCATGTAGTTCAACATCAAGCCTTGACCCACGGCGCCATCCGCTATCGCCTGGCGTAGTGCTTCCGGCTCTACGCCTGCTTTTACTCCCAGAGTAAAACCTTCCGCGAGGATGGCTTGGGTGCAGATACCGATCATGTTGTGAACAATCTTGGCAATGGCGCCAGCGCCGATTGCGCCAACGTAAGAGACTTTGTTGCCAATCGCATCCAGTACGGGTTTCACACGGTCGTATACCGCGCGATCGCCGCCGACCATGACCGCAAGGGTCGCTTGCTGAGCGCCGATGGGACCGCCGCTCACTGGTGCATCTAGCACCTGAACTTGTCGCTCCCGCGCGACTTCATGGATGTGGCGAATCAGCGTCGGTGAGTTTGTGGAGAGATCAATGTAGACTGTGTTTGGGGCTGAACCCTGGAGGATTCCTCCTTCTCCCAACGCCACGGCTTCGACCTCCTTTGGGCCGGGAAGAGAAGTGAAAACGATCTCGCTGGCCGCGGCTACAGCCATTGGACTCTCCGCCCAGCGCGCGCCTTTGTCCGTGTGTGGCTTTGCCGCTTCTTTCCGTGTGTCGTACACCGTCAATGTATGACCAGCCTCCAGAATGTGTGACGCCATGGGACCGCCCATGTTGCCAAGACCAATAAACCCAACACGCATGCTGCACCTCCTTTTCAACGTGTCTTTCCTTTACCGTGCTTCCCAGTGTGTCCGCAAGGGAAGAGCAAAGGTCGCACTTCAAGCGACGAGGAAGGCAAGCTACAATGCCGCTGTTCCAAAAGGGAGGAACATGTATGAGTGAATGGTTGTTTCAAGGTCAACAGGTTTTCTAACCCACTGAAAAGGTTGGTAAACCCGTGTCCTCCCGTCAGAATTGCCGAATCTTCGCCCTTTCTCCTTTTCTCTCGTTTTCACAACAAAGGGCAAACGTTGACAGGTTCTTCTAATCGGGACTATGCAGCCTGCTGTAATTCATGTGCCTTTCGAGACAGAAGCGGAAGGATTTCAGCGGGAACCTCAAGAGAAGAGAGCCAAGAAAGATCAGGGAGCACGGTAAAGTGGCTAAGGAAATCAAGAATCTCGGTGCCTACCACTTTCCCTGTGGCTGGGTCCCGATCGATAGGCACCCTGTGGTCTGCTTCCTGGGTGCGTGCATCCTGTACTTCCTAGGCGCAGGCGGACGGAGAAAATATCGGCGTCTTCGTTATAGTCGGTCCAAATGTTTGCTAGGGTGTCCATACGATTACTCCCCGATGGTCTTGGCTGGTGATGTCTGCGGTCATCACTTCCCTTTGTCAGTAGGCCCGCTTGAAGCGAGCAACCGATCGCGCTCCCTCAGAGCAACCTTATAACACTCGGGGACTACGGTTCTTTGTCTATAGAAGGTGCCCAAAAAATCATGAGATCGGTATAGACATCTTCTGGTTTTAGCTCTGGGAATTTATCAGCTAGGTTTATTGCATTTGAACCAACTCTAATAGCCATAGAGGAACCGTCCTTGAAATGAAGGATGATCGCTTCAGACTGGTGCGCACCCAAAGGAGTATCAACTTCCCCAAACTCAACCGACTGGATAGTTTTCCCTATCGCCCGTTGAAGTTCAGTCCGTTTAATCTCCGGCAGTGGTGGCCCCCTAAATTTCGGAAAAGTCCAATACAGAGCGTTTTCTCTGCTCAGACACGCTTCAGCATCACTCGCGAGTTGACCCTCCAACCAAGTTTTGAATTCTGACAGACCGTCAGCTATCGTCTCTATGGCGCTCCGAAACGTGTCAAAGGCGGGGAAAGGGCTTATTGGTTTCTCGGATACTCCATGAATCTTGTTCCGTTCCTCAACGCACTTCTTCAGCGAAGCGTGAACGATGGGCACCAGTTCGCTCGGGAGCAATTCTTTTATTGTGTTCAATGTTTTTGAGGGGTCTGAAACCGTGATCTGTAACTTATCTGCGAGGTAACGCAATGCCTGAGAATCTAACCCATCAATAAGCAGACGGTAGAGTTCCAAATGCGCTTTTGCATAAGCGTCAGTGTTTTCTGCCACAGGATAATGCAGAAGCGGGTGCTGTAAAGAACGACACAACGGCCTACCTAACGTCTGACGAGTCAGTGACCGAATCAACTCTATCAAGTCGAGAATTCGTTCAAGAGGTCCGCTCTGAGTTCCCACGTGACCTTCGAGAAACCGATTAGCAAAGCGTTCAAACGCAGGATCTTGCTCCGCGAATATTAGACTTTCTATGTGATGACCAGACCAAATCTTGAGGTGTTGTTCTGGCAGTTCTTTCAGATCAGGACCAAATGCGGCTATACAAACGCGACCATCTCTTAAACGTCGCAATCCGAAACGGACTCGAAACCACGCATATTTTGTCGGTAGCGAATTGTCATCTTCGCCATTGTGGAAAGTCGTTAGTTCTCCCCCCATATCGTCTTCGACAAGACGGTACAAATCTGGTGATGCTCTATAAGAGGCAAGGACCGCCCTATCAAAATAAAAAAGATGTTCATATTCTGACCGCCTTATGCTCTTCTCTCGTCGTTTTGCCATGTTCTTCTTTCGCTTCCTTCTTTTATGACTCCCTTACTTTTCGGGGGAGGAGTGCAAAACCTCAACTATTCATCTGCGACCGATCTGTTCCACTATCTGCTTTATTCCCATCCCTTCCATTTCTTGCCTTTCGACCTACCGTAGAGCCGATGCGAGAGGAATATTTTGTTTTTTGCCCAGGCGACCATCGCTTCTTGATAGAGATTCCAATCTTGCATTT
>JBFWZL010000246.1:0-9363 GCA_050185455.1 Binatia bacterium
AGGAAATTGACGCCAAAGTTATCACTGCCTCACAATCTCGGAAAAGTGACGTTATTACCCGCGTTACTCCAGGCATTGAATTTGGCTATCGCTCAGAACCGTTCACCTTGCTCGCGAGTTATGATTTCGATGCTGAGATTTTTGCGAAAAATACGAAACTCACGCAACCGCAGGCGCGACAACGCGGTGGGCTTCACTTTGCGTACCAACCAACTCGGATCTGGACACTCGGATTCACAGGCGAATATTTGGAAACTGAACGACCACAAGATCTTAATGTCACGACTGGTATTAGCGGAGAACGCGAGCGTTCGCGCGGCTATTCTTTTCTTCCCTCTTTTACGTATCGTTTTAATCCCCTGACCTCGGCGCTGGCGCGTTATACGTATTCTCGGAACGAGAGCACCCAAGCCATTACTGTTGATGAGATTGCGACCACGAATGAGACACGCAACGATGAACATGAAGCGGGGATTGTGTTTGAGCGCCACCTAACAAGCAAGGACAGGGGAAGTCTTACGTATGGGTTCCGGCATTTCATCAGTGATGGCGCGCTGTTGACTAATCTGTCTGGCAACGGTCACGAGACGAGTTCTTCTCATCTCTTTTCTCTCGGGTGGGTGCGAGAGCTTTCTGCATTGACAACATTGAGTTTGCGAGGGGGACCGCGATTTAGTAGGGGTGACGTGGCTCCTGAAGTTGAAGGCGCTCTTACGCGCCGGTTTCGCCGTGGGGAAGCGTCCTTTGCGTATGGACGCACACAAAATATTGCCGTTGGTCGGAGCGGTCCCGTGGAGACGGAAAGTTACCTGGGAAGTCTGAGCTATCAATTTTTGTCTCGTTTCACCCTTCGTGCTAATCCCGCTTATTACATCAACAACGGTGAAGACACGAAAACAAAAGTCTACCGGCTTGATCTCAGTGGCGTGTATTCTATTAATCCTTGGCTCTCGCTGCAGGGAATATATCGCTTTAGCTTCGAACGAGAGAGTGGACCCGTGCTGAGGTCAGCTGATCGCGGAGACCGCTACCGGAACGTTGTATTTGTCGAACTTACGGCTGCGCCTGAATATCGGTTGTGGTAGGCGCGTGCATGAATACCCCATCTTCTAGTCAAATACCCTATCTTCCAGGATTGATTTCAGGGACATATTAAGGTTTAACGCGGATTAGCTGATATCCTTAATGAATGAGGAGGCTTAGCATGATCCGCGCCATCTTGCTGCTGTGTTTCCTGATGCTTGTAGGGGGAGAATTCCTCTTCGGAGCAGAACAGGTAATAGCGCAGCCTGCGACCGAATATCGCATTGGACTGGAAGATGTACTCGATATCACTGTCTGGAAAAATGCCGAGCTTACTCGGACTGTTCCTGTTCGACCTGATGGGATGATTTCTCTTCCCTTGATCAACGATGTCCGTGCCGTTGGCTTGACGCCCTTGGAATTGCGGGACGTTTTAGTGAAAAAACTTGAGGACTACATTCCCTCGGCGCAGGTGTCGGTGATCGTTTCCGCGGTGCACAGCTTCAAAGTGTCCGTGATCGGAGAGGTCGCTTTTCCTGGACGCCACGAGTTGCGCAGTGGCGCGACTGTTTTAGAAGCTTTGGCAATGTCTGGAGGGCTGAAAGAATTCGCGGCGCGCAGCCGTATCGTTGTGATGCGTCAATCCGGGAAAGGTGGGACGCAGCGTATGCCGTTTAACTATGACAAAGCTACTGCTGAAGGGGGTGAGGCGGAAAATTTCTCCCTTCGTCCTGGGGATATTATCGTAGTGCCCTAAGGTTGTGTGTGGGCGAGACCGACGAGTGAGAGGCGGACCGTCATGAATCTGCAAGTGGGAAATGTGGACCTCAATGCCGTGTTGGCGATGGTGCGGCGGCGCCTGTGGTTTGCCGCGGCAGTTGGCAGCTTCGTGTTCGTTGTGATTGCTTGCCTCGCTTTCTTCTTACCCAAAGTATATAGCGCAAGCGCTCTGTTGCTGATCGAAGGAAGGGAACTGTCTTCGGACTTCATCCGCTCCTCGGGGGGTGTTTCGGTGGAAACCCGCCTTGGAACAATCAGTCAGGAAGTATTAAGTAATGTCCGCTTAGAGAAGTTAGTGACAGAGTTTCAATTGGACAGGAAGCGCTCGCCCCAGTCACTTGAGAACACCATTGAGCGCGTACGCAAAGCAATTCAATTTGATGTGACTGAAGGAGGGCGTGAAGGAGCAATAGCGTTTTCTGTTAGCTTTAGCGGAGCTGATCCTCAAAAGGTAACGGATATTACGAATACTCTGGCGTCGTTCTACGTTGAGCGCAATGCAGTAATGCATGAACAACAAACCTCTGGAGTCGCCAACGTGCTACAAACCGAGGCTGAGCAGATGAAACAGCGACTTGAGGAGCAGGAACGACAGATTCAGCAATACAAAGATCGTTATATGGGAGAGTTGCCCGAGCAACTGGACGCGAATTCCAAGGCTGCGGATCGTCTGCACGATCGGATCCAAGCTTTAACTGATGAATTGGCGCGCAAGCGGGACCGTCGCACCATATTGGCTAGCCAGACGCGATTTGGAGAAGCGCCGTCGAATGATACCCCCTCAGCTCTCGATACCCTCACTAATAGGATAGCGACTTTACGACAAGAGTTGGCCGACTTGCGCACTCGTTATGCCGAAAAATATCCTGACGTAGAGCAAACAAAACGTGAATTAGAAGCGTTAGAAGAACGGATCAAATTCAGATCAAAGAGAACAAGAGGAGAAAGCAGTGGAGAGAGACGACGTGTCGCGTCCGACCGAGGAGGCGCAACCACACAACTCCAAGAACTGGACGCTGAGATTGCACGGATGGAAGAGGAGCGAAAGAAATCGCAACAACAGTTGAATGAGTACCAGAAGCGCATCGATAATGCGCCAAAGCGAGAACTTGGCTTACAGTCATTAACGCGTGACTATACTGCGTTACGAGAAAAGTACTCATCACTTGTTGGACGCCAGGAAGAAGCAAAACTTGCGAGTCGTCAGAAAGGGGAACAGTTTCGCATCCTTGATCCGGCGACCTACCCGCTCTCGCCCATCGGCCCTCGGCGATTCCGCCTCCTCCTCGCTGCGCTCATGTTAGGGTTGGGGACTGCGCTGGGGAGTGTTATCGCCTGGGAAAAGTTCATCGACACTTCGTTTCACAACGCGATGGATTTAGAAACGGCAACTAAAATTCCTGTTCTTGTGACTATTCCACGGATGGCGGCGGGTCGGGATCGCTCTGGGGGGATTCGCGGACAGGTCGTGTACCTTGTTTCTCTTCTTCTCCTGCTCGTCGTCGTAGGCGGCGCGGTCCGTTACTTTGCCACAAATAATATGGGACTTGCGCTGAAATTATCCAGCAAACCGACGAATGTGAGTAAATAAGCAACGCGCCAGTAAGGAGAAGGCATCGTCTTGTCTCGGTTTTACTAGGTTTGAGGAGCTTATGAATAAAGGAATAAAACTCTTTGGTCAGAGCAAAGAGACAAAAGAGCTTGAGCGCAATCCCGTGAATCTGCGCAGAGTGCGTGATTTCGTGGCGCGCTACTCTGACCCGGATGAGCTGGCGTTTCCTGGTTCCGAGCAGCATAAAAAACCGGCTAGCGAGGCGCAGACCTTCTCTTTCGCGACGGAAAAACACGGAGAAGGGCAAGCAAAAAAAACAAGAAGAAAAGGCAACACACTCAGCCTTACCAGAAGTCGTGTGTCAACCACGCTAACCCAGACGAATCGTCCACTCGACTCCGCACTCTCTGATTCATTCCCAAATGAGTTTCCTCTCATTGAACTGCCAACGACAAACGACGACGAAGACGGAGAGAGTTTCGCCACGGCGCCGACAACAGAGCAAAGCTTCATAACAACTGAAAATAGTTCAGTAACATTTGCCTCTCCCCTCGCTGCTCCCGTTGAAGAGTTTGAGCACGAGGCAAAATTGCCTCTGATTCAACCGATTGAGTTGGATACGCAAGAGGAAAGAGTGGTTTCGGCAGAGGACGCCCTCCCCAGAGCATCTAAGGCTGATGCTGCTTTTGGCGTCACAGGGCGAAGAACGAGACTTACAATTATCGATAACGTCGCTGCTGAAACTGAAAAGCCGCGCGGAATGCAAACTTCTCCATTGCACGAGAAAAGTCTTCCTACGACGAGAAGACGGGATACCGAGCTGACGCTCGCACAAGCCCCAACGAATGGAGAAGCGCCCCAAATTAAACCTGTTGTTGCTAAAGGAGAGCGGCAAGAAAAAAGCGGAAAATCTTCTCAGAAGAAGATAATCTTTTCCTTACAGAGAACTAAGCGGCGGCGAGTCAAGCAGACGCACGTCCATATAGGCCGCCGCAAAGTTTTGGCGACAGAGAACACTGGAGAGCCTGAGGTTCTCTGTCGTCGTGGCGAGAATGAGGCGCCTGACCTTTCGTTTTCAGAACCTCCAGGTGGCGACCTCGAAAGAACGGACTACGGATTTTCTGTCGATCAGGGTGCTCCCTCCGAGGAACGTGCGCGTCCCGACCGTAGAAAACAAGCAACGGCTCTGAAGATTGATTCGCCTAGGTCTTCCGTAACTCCCAAAGACGTTGAGAGGCCGCTCGCAGTTCAAAGGGAATTAGACAATCTCGATCCTTGTTTGGTGAGTTTTCTTGCCCCAGACTCTTTTGAAGCCGAACAATATCGGGTGCTTCGTCACCTCGTCGAACGTTTACGAGGAGAACGTGGGCGCTCTTGTATCGTTGCGGTATCGAGTCCGTCCGCTGGCGATGGGAAAACGACGACCGCCCTTAACCTGGCAGGAGCGCTGGCGCAAGCTGCTGATGCTCGCGTCTTACTCATAGATGCCGATCTCCGCCGGCCATCTGTGCTCGAACGATTAGGCGGACAGTCGGCGGCTAATCGAGGACTCGTTAAGGCTGTCTTGCATCCTCGTTTAAGGTTGCAAAATACGACAATACAATATGCCTTTCTTAATCTTACGATCTTGCCGGCAGGGCAGCCAACTTCCTCTTCTTATGAAATTTTTAAGTCGCCACGCTTTGGCGTTTTATTGGAGGAGGCTCAGCGTGACTATGACTACATTATTCTCGATACGCCGCCGCTAGTGCCCATTCCATTCTGTCGCCTCATCGCGCAATGGGTTGATGGGTTCTTTGTGGTTGTCGCGGCTCATAAAACGTCTCGTAAACTCGTGCAAGAAGCGCTGACCGTGATACCCGACGAAAAAATATTGGGATTAGTATTCAATGGAGATGATCCTCCAGTATTCGGATATGAACAGTACTATGGGTACTCTCCGTTGCGAGCCACAGAAAATAATAACACGGAGAGCCTATCATGAATTCTCGCACCGCCACGCTCGCGATTCTGGAAGTGGGGGTGTCGGCTATATTGAGCTGCGCGGGCGCGTTGTGGTGGAGAATACCAGCCCCATTATGGACGGAGGGAATAGCCTGGAACGTGATTGGACAAGAACTCGTGCCCGTGATGTGCGTAGCCAGCGCCTTTTATTATGCTGATCTGTACGATTTTCGCACGGTGCGAAACTTTGCCGAATTTTGTTCACATTTTCCTCGCGCGCTCAGTGGAGCCGTAATTTTTTCTGTCATGATTTATGCGGTATTTTCTGGTCTCAATCCGGAACTTCACGGCCTTCCTGTTAATGCAGGCGGACTGATTCTCGCCCTTTTGCTTTCTGTTTTGTGTCGTTGTGTTCTCTACGCTTTCGTGCACACGAGTGTACTTGCCGAACGAGTGCTGATTTTAGGAGCCGGACCGCTTGCCTGGAAAATCGCGGAAGAGATGGCAAGCACCTCGCCAGTTGCAGATGAAATTATTGGCTTTGTCTCTGAAGGAGATGCCCCGTATCGGCAGTTTGCGATGTCGAAACGCCCCGTTTTAGGGTCTTTAGAACAACTCGGTCATATCATTACGGATGTCCGTCCAGATCGAGTCATTGTTGCGTTGACCGAGCGACGTGGGCGCTTGCCGGTACGGGTCCTGTTGGATGCCCGGATGAAGGGAATTGTAGTAGAAGATGGAATAGAGGTGCATGAACGGCTCTCCGGCAAATTGGCGATAGAGAGCTTATCTCCTAGTTTTCTCATTTTTTCCAAAGATTTCAAAAAATCACGGATTCAGACGGCCTTGCGCGGGGCCGTGAGTTCGATTGTCGCCCTGGTCGGACTCGTCCTCTTCTCACCGCTCATGGCGATCCTTGCCTCCGTGATCAAAATGGATTCTCTCGGGCCTGTTTTTTTTATTCAAGAAAGAGCCGGAATCGGCGGCCGCCCGTTTTGCTTAGTGAAGTTTCGCACCATGCATCCCGATACTCATGCCCCTTCTGCTTGGGAGCTGGATAATCAATACCGGGTGACGCGCGTTGGTAGATGGTTGCGTCGCTTCCGTCTCGATGAACTGCCGCAATTTATTAACGTGCTCCGGGGAGACATGAATCTTGTTGGGCCACGTCCGCATCCGGTTTCAAACTATCAGTTCTTTTTGGAGAAGATTCCCTATTATTCGTTGCGTTCGACTGTGCGGCCGGGCATCACCGGGTGGGCGCAGGTTTGTTACGCCTATGCCAATAATCTTGAAGAAGAAACTGAAAAAATGCGCTATGATTTATTTTATATCAAAAACTTGTCTTTATGGCTTGACTTGAGAATTCTTGTTGGCACGATCAAAGCAGTCCTATTCGGCAAGAATGGAGAGAAGCCGTTGCAAGAATCAATGTTTGATGCAGAGAAGGTGGACAATAAGGTGGTTGCACTGAAGGGAAGGGGTCCTGATTCTGTCAAAAGTACAGTGGCTTCTCTTACTTCTGGAACTCCTCGTGAAGTCGATTTGCGTGAGATGCGGCGTCGTTCCGCATGACAATATCTAATTTAGGCAAAGGAGAGTTTTTATGGTGGGTCTGCGAGATCGTCTCGAATCACATGCGGCCAGAGTGGCAGTGATGGGACAAGGGTACGTGGGATTACCCCTTGCTATTGAGTTCGCTAAGGCCGGATTTCATGTTACTGGAATTGACTTAGACGTCGATAAAGTCGCGGCGCTGAACTGCGGAGAGTCGCATATTCCCGACGTACCCAGCAGCACAGTGCGAGAGCTTGTGTCGGCGGGGCGCTATAGTGCGGCAACCGAGATGGATGTGCTGGGCGAAAGCGACGCGGTTATCATTTGCGTCCCGACGCCACTCCGGAAAGCCAAAGATCCGGATATCTCCTTTGTTCTCTCCGCCGCTACCGAAGTGAAGAGGCGATTGCGCGCTGGACAGTTGATTGTGTTAGAAAGTACAACGTACCCTGGAACGACCGAAGAAATGCTCCTTCCTATGTTTGCCGAAGGGGGATTAAAGGTAGGTCGTGACTTCTTCCTGGCTTTCTCGCCTGAACGCATTGATCCAGGCAACGAACAGTTTAAGGTCAGGGATATTCCGAAGGTTGTTGGCGGTATCAGCCCAGAGTGTTCTCGTATGGCGGCTCTGCTTTATTCGCAGATTGTGTCTCGGGTACTTGAGGTGTCGAGCCCGACCGTGGCGGAACTGGCCAAGTTGTATGAAAATACTTTCCGGAGCGTCAATATTGCGCTGGCGAACGAATTTGCCTTGATGTGCCGCTATCTTGGCGCGAGTGTCTGGGAGGTCATTGACGCGGCGGCGACAAAACCGGTTGGAGTTATGCCTTTTGCGCCTGGCCCTGGGATCGGTGGGCATTGTATTCCGATCGACCCTATCTATCTGTCTTGGAAACTGCGCTTGAATGGGTATGAAGCGCGCTTCATTGCGTTGGCCGATGACATTAACCGCAGCATGCCGCATCAGGTGATCAGTTTAGTGATGGATGGGCTCAACGCTCGCAAGAAATGTCTTAATGGCGCTCGAATCTTGATCCTTGGCGTTGCGTACAAACGCGGGGTCGGCGACCTGCGCGAATCTCCCGCGCTCGATGTGATGAAGGAATTGCAGCAGAAAGGCGCCGCCTTGGTCTACGCCGATCCATTTGTGGCGACGCTCACTCATGAAGGCTTAGACCTTCCTCGGATGAATCTTGACGCCGATATGGTGCGTCGTCAGGACGCCGTCATTATTCTGACTGATCATCGAGAATTTGATTACCGCATGGTGGTCGACAATGCCGACTTCATAGTCGACTCTCGCAATGCAACTCGTGGGATCGCCGCCCCGAATGGGCGTATCGTTAGACTGTGATTTTTACTGTGTTGTCTAGCTGGGCACAAACAACCCGTGGTGACAAGAAAAAAAAATCGGACTATAGTACCCCCTTACGAAGTGCCGATTCTTTTGTACCACGGGTTGTGGTCCGACCCAAACCAACTCCTGGGCCGTTCACCCGCAGAAGTTCGGTACTGGATAGAAGCGAAAGTATTCGAAGAACAGCTTTGTCGTTTAGCGGCTCTTGGATACACCGCTGTAACGCTTGCTGACCTACCTGCCTACCGCACGGACGCTGTAGCAGCAAAACCGATTGTATTAACGTTTGACGATGGTTGGGTGAGTGATTGGCAGATCGCCACACCAATCCTCAAACGTCTTGGGTGGAAGGCGGAATTTTTTGTGACTGTGGGATGGGTAGGAAAACCTGGCTTCCTAGCGTGGGACGATCTCCGTCAGGCGCTGAGCGCTGGCATGGAGATTCAATCCCATTCCATGACCCACCCAGATCTTACGCAATTGTCGCGCGAAGAGATTCGTACTGAACTCCTCACATCAAAAGAAACACTAGAAGAACGTCTAGGGAAATCCATCGCTTTCTTTGCCCTTCCCGGCGGCTCGGGTCGCTTATCCGAAGTCGCCCAACTCGCTCGTGAAACCGGGTATGTTGGCGTATGCACTTCGGAGGTGCGACTCAATCCATTAGCTCGTCTGCCATTTTGCTTACACCGGATTCCTGTCGTTAACACGACTACCTCGTCGGAACTTGAGGCGTGGGTGCAGGGGAGAGGGCTAAAGGCCCTTTCCTGGCGACGGAAGACGCTGCGTTTTGTACGCCGCTTATGTGGGGCGAAACTCTACGAGTGGACAAAAGCGAAACTACTTCAAACTCCCCTAACGTCATAATGGTTCAGGTATTGATTCCGCGCATGCATACTTTCCCCTTTTCTCATCTTTCGTCCTCCCTCCTTCGACCTTTCCACTTTGTTAAGGTCCAGGTTCGAAATGCCGATAGGACTGGTAGAGCAGTTGATTCGTTTGCTTCGATTCCGATTAACGTGAAGAGGGTCTCTAGGTTTTTCCTGTTATGTCCCTTGGAGCTGAGCTTATATTTTGGACCGCCATTGCGGTGGTCTGTTACACGTATCTAGGTTACCCGGCTATTATCTGGGTGCTTGGCAGGTGCTTT
>JBFWZL010000247.1:0-9308 GCA_050185455.1 Binatia bacterium
TGCCGCCGACCGTGGCGACGTCGGAACTGCCGCCTGGCGAGGGCGAGAAAAAGAGCCCATACGGCTTGAGCTGTTCGTTGAGTTGGTTGTAGACAATGCCGGGTTGTACCGTCACTTGCAGATCTCCCACATGTACAGTCACAATTTGATCCATGCGAGACAAATCAAGTACAATGCCGCCACGAACGGGAATCGGGTTGCCTTCGAGACTCGAGCCCGCGCCGCGCGCCGTCAGCGGCATGGCATGCTCGTAGGCATAACGGACAACCTGACTGACCTCCTTCGTGTTCAGTGGCCAGACGACGATCTCGGGCAAAGAGGGGGAACACGAAGACTCATCGTGAGAAGCAAGCTCAAGGTCCGCGGTTTTTGTGGAGATGCGATCCGCCGGAAGAAAAATAATGAGATCATCTGCGAGAGACATGGAACCTCATCAACAAGTAGCCAGTAGTCAGTAGTCAGTAGCCAGCATAGAACGAGAATATGCTTCAAGCATCCGGCTAATCTCTTCCAAAGACTCTTGTAAAGAACGAGTATCTCCGTAATCAAGATCCCTTGCCAGAATCATGTAGTAACGACACTCTTCCAGTGATCCTTGAGCGATATTGTAAAAACGAGCCTTGTCTGCTTTTCCTTTCTTCTTGAACCCTTCGGCGAAATTAGCCGGGATTGAGATTGCTGCACGTCGGAGTTGTGCCATGAGCCCAAACAATTCATGCTTGGGAAAATTTTCCGTAAAGCGATAGACCGCCAGCACCCAAGCATGAGCCTTCTTCCATAGTTCTACCTCTTCAAAGGATCTGGCTCCCATCGATCTTTCTCCTACTGACTACTGAATGCTGACTACTGACTACTATCCTTACGTTTTGGTCGCAAGTTCTGTTGCAAGATCCGTTTACGCATGCGAATCGTTCGCGGTGTGACTTCGACAAGTTCATCCTCAGAAATCCACTCCAGTGCATCTTCCAACCCCATTTCATGATGTGGCGTCAGTCGCACTGCTTCATCATGACCGGAGGCGCGCATATTCGTCAATTTCTTCTCACGACAGGCGTTGACATCGAGATCTCTATCGCGGGAATACTCACCAATGATCATCCCTTCATAAACGGGAGTTCCAGCGGGGACGAAGAGCACGCCGCGTTCTTGTAAATGAAACAAGGCGTACGGTACGGCAACTCCTTCGCGGTCAGACACTAACGCGCCGTTTGTGCGGCTCTGGATCGGTCCTTGCCAAGGCGCATAGCCATTAAACAGCGAATTCATAATGCCCGTGCCGCGCGTATCGGTGAGAAAATGAGAACGAAACCCGATCAACCCGCGCGAAGGAATGGAAAACTCTAAGCGCACCCGACCTGAGCCCAAGTGGTCCATCTTTGTCATGATTCCACGACGAACGGCGAGCAGTTGCGATACGACGCCGATGTATTCTTCAGGAACATCGATAAACAGTTGCTCCATCGGTTCGTGCGGTTTGCCATCAATCTCTCTGGTAATAACGACCGGCTTGGAGACCTGTAGTTCGTACCCTTCGCGACGCATGGTCTCGATGAGAATCGCCAATTGCAACTCTCCGCGACCCATGACACGAAAGGAATCCGGCGAGTCCATTTCCTCAACTCTGAGGCTGACATTTTTGCGCAACTCTGCCCAAAGCCGTTCACGCACCCTGCGGGAAGTTACGAACTGCCCCTCGCGACCAGACCAGGGAGACGTGTTCACGCCAAAGATCATAGCGATTGTCGGTTCATCGACACGAATGGCAGGGAGCGGCTTGGGGGTTTCTCGATCCGATACCGTCTCACCAATCTGAATCTCTTCAATGCCAGCCACCGCCACCACGTCTCCAGCCTGAGCTGCTTCAATTTCGGCCCGTTTGAGTCCTTGCCAGCTATACAGTTGGGTGATTTTACAGGGGATCTGCGATCCATCGAGACGACACAAGGTATACAATCCCGCTGACCGCAGCTCTCCACTCACGATTCGTCCAATAGCGAGCCGACCGACATAATCGTTGTAATCCAGATTATTCACCTGAAACTGTACGACCGCGGACGGGTCACTCGGCGGTCCCGGCAGCGCAGACACGATGAGGTCGAAGAGCGGGCGCAAGTTCTCGGAGTCTTCATCAAGCGAACGCTTCGCAATCCCGGCGCGGGCGTTGGTATACACCACTGGGAAGTCGATTTGCTCGTCGTTTGCGCCAAGGTCAATGAACAGAGCATATACTTCATCTAGCACTTCACTGATGCGGGCATCCGGCCGGTCGATCTTGTTGATGCACACGATCGGCGGTAAGCCCGCTTCCAGCGCCTTTTTCAATACAAAGCGCGTCTGCGGCAGCGGCCCTTCGGACGCATCAACCAAAAGCATCACACCATCCACCATCGCCAGAGAGCGTTCGACTTCACCGCCGAAGTCAGCATGGCCAGGGGTATCCACAAAATTGATCTTCACCCCTCCGTAGGAAATTGCTGCATTCTTGGCCAGGATCGTAATGCCGCGTTCACGTTCCAGCTCGAACGAATCCATCACCCGGTCAACAATTTGTTCTTTGACACGGAAGATGCCGCTCTGACGAAGCAATGCGTCGATCAGCGTTGTTTTCCCATGATCGACATGGGCAATAATGGCGACATTCCGGATGTCTCCTCGTCGAGGCGTATTCGTCTGTACCATGGTCCTCCATAGAACGGAAAAAGGGCCGAGAACCCGGCCCTTTTCGTAAACAGTATCTTTATTTTGCCTAATTCATATTCTGAAGTCGAGCAATGTGGGCGCTTTGAGCGAGATCTATCTTAGTCCTTTTCTTGAAAAACAGCCACAAAGCAGAAAAGACTACTCAGAAATCAGCCCTTTCTGCCGATACAAGAGCATACATGGTCAGCGCACTTTCTTCAGGATTTTCGGCAACAGTCTTTTTTGCTCGGCGCGAAACCACACAGGTCAGAAACAATCACGACCATACTCCAGAAGGATGCACGTTTTGCCAATCGAAAAACGAAAAAACTTCAACCCCTTCCGTTACTGTTTCGGGAAACGCTACAGCGGAAGCAAAACAACACGGAAGGGAGAAATCCGCAGCAGTTTCTTCCGAAAAAGCCTCTAGCGAGCTAACGCCGGAAGAGAAAAAGCAAGTTCAAGAACTCCAAAAAAGAGATCAAGAGGTGCGGCTGCACGAGCAGGCGCATTTAGCCGCCGCCGGTGCGCATGCCCGAGGAGGTCCCTCCTTCACGTACCAAAAGGGTCCTGACGGCAAAGTATATGCAGTTGGCGGTGAAGTGCCGATTGACCTCAGCCCAGTCGCGGATAATCCTCAAGCAACGATCCAAAAAGCTGAAGCAATTCAACGTGCCGCCCTGGCTCCAGCGGAACCTTCTGGACCGGATCAACAGGTTGCCGCTCAGGCTGCCGCCCTGGTGATAGAAGCCCGCCAAGAACTTGCCCAACAGAGTCAAGAAATCACCAGTACAGGAAAAAAAGTTGGTCAGAAACTGTCGCCTTCCTACTTTAAAGAAATATCTTCTCCAGCCCACAATGCGCAATCACGGCAAGAGATTCCCATATTTTCCTCTCTTGACCTTTCTCCATATTCCCAGCAAAAACAAAGAGATAGCGTTTCTTCAGGCGGGGATTTGTTAAACGTTTATATTTAAGCGTCATGCTGTGCTCTAGATCTGGCAAGCATTTTGCTTTCACTCTGACTGACAGCAGGTACTACAGTCAAGGAGGAGAGAGCAATGATACAGCAACAAAAGGCGAGAACGACCGGTCAATCCAAAGCGACGGTTCGCACAACTTCCAGAACGACACGCGCGCCCCGCCAGGCGCATCGAGAGGCCACACGGGCAAAAGAGGCGCACGATACGAACGCTCCGGTTTTCGTACCTTGTTCTCTGCGTGGTCCGGACGGGCAGGCACGTCCAGGCTGGGAGATGTGGGTAGGGGACATCTTATTTGGTCGCGCCGATACCAAAGAGAGTCTTTTACAGTATTACGCCCGCATTCACCAACCTATGCCCAGCGGCCATTGGAAAGATCGCACCTGGGAGAGTTCACCCAAGGCTGCACGGCGTCCGCGCAGCACGCAGTATGAAGAAGAGGATGAGTTGCGGTTGGAAAACGATCTAACCGGAGTGTGGGATTGAAGCATGGACGACCGGAAGTCGGTAGGAATGTAGCCTGGATGAAGCGAAGCGTAATCCAGGAACGAACAGTAGGAATCCTGGATTTCACTCTGTTCCATCCGGGCTACAGGCTGCGGCGCGTCTCTACGCATAAGACATTACCAAACTTGCCCGTCAAACTTCACTAGAGTCCTTCAGGTCAAAAAAACTCAAGGACTCAATCAACTCAACAGCCACAATTGACTCAATAGACACGCTTTGTACTCTCCACTCATTATGGTACAGAGACGTCATGGACAAAAAAGCCTATGACATCCTGCTGTTCAGCTATTATCGAGATGCGGAACTCCGCGGCGCTGATCTCCTTTTACGGTTAATCAACCGCGCGGATAATCTTGCCTTGCAGGAAAAATTGACCAAACACCTGGCCGACGAAACGAATCACGCCTGGTTATGGACGGATCGCATCCGTGCGCTTGGAGGAGATCCGGTCCGCATTGACGACGGCTATCATCGTCATCTTCGGCGCAAAACCGGACTTCCTTCTAATATCTTGGATCTTCTTGCCTTGACCTGTGTGGTCGAGGAACGCGCGCAAAAACGCTACGACGAGCACGCTTCTCGTCCCGATGTTGACCTGGATACACTGGCCGTGCTCAAACAAACGCGCGCGGATGAAGAAGATCATCTCGTCTGGGTGAAAGAAAAGCTTGCAGAACTAGAACAAACGGAAGGTGCGGAAAAAGTCGCCGCGACGTTGGCGCGTTTTCGCCGGCTCGAAGAAGAAGCGTTCGCGGAAATGCGGGCCGACGAAGAGAAAGCGTTGCAAGAGATAGCAGTGGGAAAAGAATAAGGTCAGCAAGCGATACATGTGACTCCTCCGCTCCCTCACGGTCGCAGCTCGGATTGGAGGATGCGCGCGGTAACCGAGCCGCGACCGTGAGGGAGCGAGCTAAATCCACGCTGCATGTCAATCAGAGCCGCGCACGTAAGTAAGCGGCCTGTCTACCTCGTTCCCTGACGGCCGCACGACTCAGAACAAGGGGCCAGGGTTGTCACAAGCCGTCCCTGCCACTGGCGGCGGCGTCACCGTCCCCTGTACTAGCACTGTCCCATCGTCCGCCGTCAGCTCATTGCGCCCCGGTACGCTCTGGCCCGTGGCTAGTACCTGCGCCTGCGCCTCCACCGTGACCGACCCATCACACGACTGCAAGACGTTGATGCCTCCCTTTCCCACGCTATTCACCGGACTCGCCCCCGTCGTCAGCGTTGGCCCATGCTGAATGTCAAGAGCACTTGGATTGGCTACGACCACGTCCTGACCCGCCTTTACCTCGATCAGCGCCACACTGTTGTCCCGCTTCCCATCCGCCTGCACCGCTCGATCCCGTAACAGTATGCCGCCCTGCAAGGCATGGAGGACAATCTCGCCCCCCTGCGGCGTCCCGCTCGTCCCCACCGCCGACACCGCCGCATAACTCAACCGGTTGAGTGCGAGCCCTCGCACATCCCGCGTAATGGTGATGTCTCCCTGCGCTTGTACGCGAATCTGCCCCACACTCGCCGGCTCTCGCGCCAGTGTGAGTAGCCCACTGGTCAAGTCGTACCGCGTGCCGTCCAAGTTAAACTCATCCGCGATCAGGTGACTTCCGTCGATCGTGAGATTACCCTCGGTCTGGACATTGATTGTCGGTCCCTCTGGACTGCCACTGCGGTTCACCCGGTTCATCACCAACCCCGCAATGATCAGATCTCCTGCCCCACCCTGCCGCAGGGTCACGGCTCCCGAGCCTTTATCCCCCCAACTCACCACCCACGCCATCGGCCCGACCTCCACTGGCCCACACTGACTCTCCACCGTAATCGCCCCCGAGATGGAACGGGGATCATCCGGCAGCCGTTCTTGGATTGACTGCACCCGGCCGTCGATGAGAATCCCCGCTTCAAAGGCCAGGGTGATATCACCCCCACGCCCACCATTCCCTACAGTCTCAATCACCCCCGTCAGACTCCGAGTCTGGAGCTTCGCCACCTGAGTGGACGGCGCGTCAAGCTCTAAGGTACAACTCGACTGGAGAACCAGATGCGGACTACTGTGATTATTCCCTTGATGGAAGGCTGTCGGGTGGAACTTTGGCCCCGCCGGTACGTTGATGCGTCCCGTGGCCGTGACCACCAAGGGGTGATTACCTACATCAATGGTGATCGTCTGGCCGTCAAAGCTGGCAAAGGGCGCTAACACCCCCGCCGTCTGCGCTAGATTGGCGGCATCAAGTTCAATGACGCTATCCACCACCACCGGCGGTTCCATGCACACACCACACACCGCCTGCTGGTTAACGGTGACCGTAACGGTCGCTTGCCCGCTGAGGGAGGGATCGCTCAGCGACGTGACTTTTACCGTGATCTTCCCTTCTCCTGGCGCGGTGAGTGCACTGTTCAACAAGATTCCACCCGTCGATAAGCCGGGTAGCCGGAAGGTCTCGATCTTCTGCGTGGGCTGGCGATTGAGGCCGCTCAAAGCTGCCGTCACTGGACCAGTGGTCTCCATGATCTCGGCTGTGTAGGCGTCCTCACCATTGCCGATGTTATCCACTTGCACCAAGAAGGCTGCCGTGCCTGGCGTGGGCAATTCCACCACTGCTGGGGTGATCGAGACACTCAACCCTTTACTGGCGCCAATGACCACCTGCGCGCTATCTTGATCCTTCACCGCGTTATTAGCTTGCGACGTCGCCGCGCCGATCAGATCCAAGCCGCCAGAGAGCGGGAAATTCAACGAACCCAGCGTAATCGGCACCGTTTGCGACGCATTGGGAGCCAACGTCACGGACGAAGCGCCCAAGGTTGCTGATACGCCCACCGGACCACTAAGTTGTAGATCAAACGTATCCTGACTCTGGCCTGTGTTCTTGATGGTCATTTGAAATGTCGTGGCAGGTCCGCCAGTGGAAGGGGTAATATCCACCTCCACGCCCTGGCTGACGACATTCACTGATCCAGCTGCATCATCTTGCACACCGGCATCCTGCGTGGACGTCGCCCGCACAGTGAAGCCATGATTACCTACCGATGCGCCTGGGGGAGGCGTTACCGTCAACGTCACGTCACGGTAATTATCCAGACCAGGCAACACCGTCACCTGGGAATCGGCAAACTCACCGGTGAATCCAGGCGGGAACGACCCAGACAAAGTGTACGTGTCTTCCTCATTACCAACGTTCGTGACACGAACCGTAAAGAGTGCGGCTGTGCCTTGGCCGCCCGTGGCCGAGGCGGGAGTAAGCGCAACATCAACCGCCAAGCCATCGAGGGAAACGGTTGAGGGCGGATCACCTGCGCCGCCGGAACCTCCAGGACCGCCAATAATGATGAGTTCACCATCCACGGTGTCCACACCACCAGAGGCTAATTGCGCCTGGACGCTGAAGACCCGCGTGCCTTCAGACGTTCCCGTAGGCACGGCAACAGTAAGCAGAACACTCACCGTCTGTCCTGCTGGAACATTCACTGACGCATCCAGCGTGACATCCAGTCCATCCAGGCCAATCGTGCTCAAGCTGAAAGTCTGGTCTGTCGCAAAGGGATTCGTCAGCAGCACGTCATACGTTGCCTGCGCCCCGCGCTCGACCGTGCGAGAAGTCGGGTCAAGGTCGATGATGTGGGCGGCAGCCACCGTGACGGGCGGAAGATTGATCGTCGTCACTATTGGATCGCTACCCAGGGGTTTAATTGTGACAACCAGCTCTGAGCCAAGACTAATAGCTCGGCTTTCGCCTGCAGTGATGTTCGAAACTACTCCGGACAGTTCAAAATTCGCCATAGAAGGGCCACTCAGAGGAACGGAGGCATCCCACCGCACCAGGGAAGAAGACACTTCTTCCGCTGTAGGGATTACGCTTGCCGGATCAACGGCATAACCGCTCGGTGGCAGAAAATGGCGCAGCTCAACTTGCATAGTTGGCTGATTGACTACGACTTCTTCAACCTTCGCGGCGAAGAAATTCTGCACGAAGTTCGGATTATTCACATTCGTAATATTAAACGAGCGTCCTACTAAACCTGTGCGCAGCACCTGAGCTTGGAGACTCGTGCCAAATCCATTCACTTCGAGTGACGCAAGCGTCGCCTCTGGACTAAAATTGAGAAAATCGGGGTCCGAGACATTACTTCCAGGATCTCCGTATTGCGATCGAGACGGCGGATCATTTGGATCAATCAACAGATTAATAAACGCTTGATTGCTGATAAGCGCCTGCGCGGTGAGATCAACCTCCTGCTGCCATACAGTGCCTGTGATGGTGTTAGGAGGTTCTGCTCCGCGAGACTGGCCAGACAGGACATTTGCGTCCGACGTTGGAGCGTCAGAGTCTTCATCAGTTAGGAGAATAAGATTCTTCCGAGCGTCGGAGCGAAATTGTAGTTGCTGAATTCCACCAGTTATGACCGCTGTCTCTCCGAGCACCATCCGAATCGCTTCCAACCCTGCTTCATCCCCGCCCCCGCACTTGAAATTGGTAAAGGCAGCCTGAACGGCGGCCACATTACGGGTGAAATCTAGTTGCAAACACGGTACTCCGCCAAAAACTATAATGGCGAACCGAGCGTCTATCCCTGAACCTGCCATGTTAGCGACAAAACTGTTCAGTCCTTGCCGAACGGCTTCAATCTTGTCCCCCATCGAACCGCTATTGTCGAGGAGGAAAACAAAGTCCGCCTTAAGAGAAGATTGCGGCTGTATCCGGTAGAGATGCGACTGGGGATTTCCTGTCTCGTCCATGCTATCGAGCACATACAAATCTCGGGAAGTCTCATCAAAAGCCAGCCCACGCAGACGAGTGAATCCGATAGCAAAAGGACTGGTTTCACCGGTAAAGGCATTCAAGGTATCAACATGGCTCTCATTGGCGGCTCCTCGAATTCCCACGAAGAGTCTAGCTGAGGAGGCGGTGTCGACTATAAGGTCTTCAATTTCTCCGTTCACTGTTCCCAGCAACCGATCTTTTCTATCGATGACCGAAAGATTCAACTCACGTACATCCCGACCGATTGCGTAATACAACAGCTTTGTTAGCGGGTCGAAAGCCATCGCGCGTATGGCCTGACCTGTTGCAGGCAAAGGCGCGTCATCAAAACGACCGATCACGGCAAGTTCATAAATACCGACGTATTGGTTAGTAT
>JBFWZL010000248.1:0-9293 GCA_050185455.1 Binatia bacterium
TCCTTTGGGCGCGGCGCCCATAAAAATGGGACGGTTCGTTTTGTTGCCGATCGTGAGGCTCCAATTGGATAGTGGTATGATCAATAGCAAAATGTTGCTGAATCCTATGTTCAATGGAGTCAAGTAAGGCATGATGATCGGTTGCCCCATTGATAACGACGTGTGCAGTCAGGGTGAAAAGCCCCGACGTCAGGGTCCAGACATGTAGATCATGGACTTGATTCACTCCAGGAATCGCTTCAATTGTGGCCTGGATCTCGGCTAAGTCCAAGTGGCGAGGAGTTGCTTGCATTAAAATATCGACGGATTCGCGCACCAGACTAAACGAGCTCACCAACACTAAAAGACCGATGACGACACTTGTCAGAGGATCTACCCAATTCCAACCCGTCCAGAGAATGACGATACTTGCGAAAATCGCGCCTACTGAACCAAGAGCGTCGCCAAGGACATGTAAGAAAACACCATGGATATTGAGATTCGAGTGCTGCGCGTCACGGAGTAACCACACGGTAACGAGGTTCACGAGCAGCCCCACGCTGGCGACGATCAACATTCCGTGCCCGTGTACTTCTGGGGGGGAAAAGAAACGGTAATACGCCTCACGAAAGATAACGCCGGCGACGAGCCACAAGGCAAGACCATTAAGAAACGCCGCCAAAATCTCCGCTCGGTAGTATCCAAAGGTTTTTTGTGAGGTGACGGGTAGGGTGGCGATATAAGCGGCGAACAAGGAGAGGCCCATTGCGGAGACGTCAGACAGCATATGGCCGGCGTCAGAGAGGAGGGCGAGGCTGTGCGTCAGTAAGCCGCCGATAAACTCGACTAAGCAATAACCACCCGTGAGCACGAGCGTAAACTTGAGTCGAGAACGATCATGTGCATGGTTGCGGGCCATGATCACCAGTGCAAGAGCCGTGGCTCCCTGTTAGCGTGGAATGGGACCCCACGCCTGCATTTTCGTTGGTTTCAACACGATCAGCACCCGCTTCTGGTTTTTTATTTGTTCCAGATACGGGTCGCCCTCTTCTTTGCCATAGTACTTGTAGATGATCTTACCAGTCGTGTCCCAAATGTTATCTTCTTGAATCGTTGCTTTACCTTTAGCGATCACGCAATGGTGATTGAGTACGTCGTCGATAATAATACTTACCCGGGGATCTCGCTTGATGTTTTTATATTTGACGGTTTCCTTTGTGACCGAGACGTAGAAAGTTGTTCCATCCCAGTAGTAGATGACCGGAGTGAGCTGGGGAGTGCCGTCTTTATTGATGGTAGCGACGGCGGCGTTGCGCCGCTCGGAGAGAAAGTCCTCAATCTGTGCGTTTGTGAAGGGTTTAATGCCGCCAAGGCGCTTCCGCTCTGCCGGCTTGGTTGCGTCGTCCGCTGTAGCGCTACTCGTAAGAAGTAACATGCTTAGTGTGAGAGTTATTAAACACCATATTTGCGAAGCTTTTGTTGTAGTAGACGTTTTCTTGAGCAACATTGTGCGCCCTCCTTCTTCCGCAAGTCAGCCACTAGTCCGTCTTTTACTTGGCCCACAGCGGAAAGCTATCAGTCATTATACCAAATATGGGAATACCAAAGAGATAAATGAGAAGCGTGAGGACGACAGCGCCAAGAAGATCCAGCCCAATGCCCGCTTTGACCATTTGTGGAATTGTAACGTGTCCGGTAGAGAACACGATAGCGTTAGGGCCAGTTGCGGAAGGAAGCATGAAGTTGCATACGGACGCGGCAAAGGTTGCTGGAATCATTAACAACAATGGGTCGACTTGCATCGCTTTTGCTGTTGCCGCAAGGACGGGCAGCATGAGTGTGATCGTTGCCGTATTGCTGGCAAATTCGGTGACCCCCGCGGTGAGCAACGTGACGAGAAAGATGCCGCTCAGAGTGGAAAGGCTGCCTAACGATGATAATTGAGACCCAAGCCAGACGGCGAGTCCTGATTTTTCCACTGCTTCAGCCAGTGCTAAGCCGCCGCCAAGGAGAATCAAAACGCCCCAGGGAATACGTTCCGCGGTCTCCCAATCCATAAGAAACACTCCGGCCTGTCTGTCGGCAGGTATCAGGAAAAGCAGAAGGGCCATGGCCATGGCGACAGTGGAGTCTTGTATCGTGACTGCAGGAGGTAAAAGGTGCTTCCATCCAGGGATGGTGATCCCTCCGAAAGGAAGATCCTCGCGGAAGATCCACAGGAACGCTGTTGTTGCCGCGACGGCAAGCACTTTTTTCTCTTGTGAGCTCATGGGGCCAAGCGCTTGTAAACGTTCTTGCAAAAAATGACTATCCGCCTGCCAACCCACGGTCGAAAAAGGAAAGACGATGAAAGCCAGATAGGCCCAAGTGACTACGATGAGGACGATAACAGTGGGAAGCCCGAAGAGCAGCCACTGGGAAAAAACGATAGGCTGGGCTGCAGGAAACAGTTTGGTGAAGGCGCCGACGAAAATCACGTTGGGAGGGGTGCCGACTGGCGTACCTACGCCGCCAATCGACGCTCCATAAGCAACCATCAACAGCAGTGCCGTGCCGAAGCCTTTTTTAGTGTTGTAACCTTGGGAGTCGGCATGAGCAAGAATCGCGGTTGCAATTGGCAGCATGATCATTGTGGTCGCGGTATTGGAGACCCACATCGAAATAGCCGCCGTCGTTCCCATGAAACCCAAGGTAAGGGCGTGTGGAGAGGTGCCGACTCTACTGAGAATCTGCAAAGCGATCCGGCGGTGGAGGTTCCATTTTTCCATAGCTAGAGCGATGAGGAAGCCGCCCATGAAAAGAAAAATAACGTGATCGGCATACACGGCAGACACTTCCTGGGGAGTTAAGATGTGGAGTAGGGGGAACAGCACGAGGGGGAGCAGCGCTGTAACAGTGGGATGAATTGCTTCAGTGACCCACCACACGCCGATGAGAACAGTGGCGGCGGTGACGCGCCACGCGGTTGCTTCCATACCCGATGGGGCCGGGAAAAGAAGCAACAAGAGAAAAAGTGCGAGGCCGGCGAAGAGACCGATTGCCTGACGCCGTTCGTATTGGGAAGAAGAGAATGACTCACTCATCGTATTAAAAATTAAACGCGGAATCCGTGAGATTAGGATGGGTCTGAGGTCGTGAGAGTAGGGATTGCTGACGACAACAAACGCGCCAGTTCTTGAGCGACAAGGCGATGTAGATTAGTCGGTCGACATCCTGCCGCCGCCGCGTGTCCCCCGCCGCCAAAAAATTGCGCGAGTTGCGAAAGATCGAACTGGCAATCCGGTGAACGGCGCAGGCTCACACCTTCTCCGTGCAGATCATAAAAAGCAAAGATGGTCTGCTTGGCTTTTTTTCCCCAAGCATCTCCGATTTCGCTGGGATGGCCGTCACATACCGCCGTGACCAGTGTGTATGGCGTATCAGGAAGAGAAAGCTCGAAGCGGCTTTTTTCGGCCAAGGCGAAACTATCCTGAATTTCTTTTTCTGTTTTTTCATATGCGGCTTGCATCGCCGGGGTATAGGTCACGGCTGCATCGATATCAAGCAAGGCTTCATATCCGGACAGACTTTCCTGGTCTGAGCCCATTGTCCGGATCGTCCACGCAAGTTCTCGCGAGCCTGGAATGGCATGGATCCAGCGATCATTGTCATCGGCCATGGCGACTGCTTGACAAAAATCAGTGAACCAGGCGTTCTGTTGCTTGGTCTCAGCCAGTTGTTTTTCTATATGTTCATAGACAAGGCGAGCGGCGGAGAACTCTTCGCTGACGACGTGATCGGCGAAGGGGACATTGATATCTCCAGCCGCATAGCGTTTCAACGCTGTGCGGTGGTGGTCGAACCAGAAAATCTGCACTCCCTGCGCCGCCAGATGCCGCAGGTGCTCGTCTGTTTCTTTTGCTGTCCAGGAGATGTCAGTGATCCACAGCTCACTCCCTGCTGGGGCGGCATCTCGCCCGATTGAACGCAGCACCTCATTGATATGTTCATTACCAGAGAAATGCGGGATGATCGTGGCTCCGGAACGGTAACGGGCGACGGCAACAGCCGCCGCGACGCCGTCGAGACAATAAGGACCGTGGCTAACGATGTGAACAATCTGAGATGGGAGTTGGGGATTATCTTTTTTCATAAGAAGCAGAATAACACAGTTGTGTGCCGCGTGTTGGATCAGGGGGATCTCGTGATGTTCTTCCTTTATTTCTCCCTAGCCCCTAGAATCCAGCACCTAGTGACGTGCAGCGTCCATCACCTTCTCAATATCGAGCACGCGCGGTCCTTCCCAGGATAGCTTGATTTCCCAGAGATCTTCTCTGTTGACGATGAGTTCTCGTTCGCCATCGAGCGCAAGAATAGCGGGAGAATAAGTAACGGGAACTCGCGTTCCGATTTGCAGGATCGTGTGCGAGTGAATGTTCACCGTTGCAACAAGACCTGGAGCGATTGCAGCGGTGACGGATTGTCCTTCGTGTCCAAGCTGAAGATACAGCCCTCCTTCTTCTCGTGGATGAATGGGATGCACCATGCCGCCAATCGAAGCCATGCCAATGTTCGTGGGCATTCCTTGTGTGAGGAAAAGTTCTTTCAGCCGCTCCACCTCCCATAGTGCGCGCGCGCCGACAAATTGGTAATCACAAACGGCGACATCAACGAGCGCGACATCTTCAAAATGGCCATTCCGATAGAGATTCAAGCGTTTCGTGGGGAGAGAAAAATCCATCCTATCGAAACGTCGAACGGCGTAATAACCGGCGGCTAAACCTGCCAGCGTTGACTCCAGGAAGCGTGGAAAGGCATTATTGGTGCCTGTGGACAGCGGGATAATCGGCATATCCCCACTACCTTTCGCGACGACGCGACTCGTCCCGTCGCCACCAATGACGATGACACACGAGATCCCTTGGTCGCGCATAAGCTGTGCGGCGCGAGTTGAGTCGGCTGCCTCGTCATAGACCGACATTTCCAGAAAGCGCGGTGTAATGCGCAGCGTTTCGGTGATGCCGGAAAGAGCTTTGGCTCCGATCCCAATCGGATCAGGCAAGAACACTACTTCATCAACGCCGGCTCCGTTAAGACCAAGGATCGCTCGACGGACAATGTAGACTTTTTCCTGGGTGTCGAGCACGGAGCCGTGCGCGACCAACCGGCGAATGTCCTTTCCCGCGCGCGGGTTAGCGATGATGCCGACAACAGTCATGTTCCCCTGGGATTTAGGGGTTGGGGATTGGGGGTTAGTAAAAAACCAGTCCCGAACCTCTAATCCCTAACTCCTTTCTAGAAAAGTGAGAGCGTCGCTGTTGTAATCTTTTGCGCATTCAGTAAATAGTGATCTTCCAAATGGGATACGGATGAGCTGCATCCGACCATATATCCAGAATAATTTCTCCTTGCTGGTCCCCACCTGTGTTCCCTCCTTCCGTCTATATTGGCGGCCCAAGAAGCTGCCCGGCTCCATAGCATGAAAACGACGAAGGGGAAACCGAACAAGAGGAAAGAAGGCAAATGTATATAGGGAAAGAGAAGTTGTTGCCAACAGGAATGATGCTAATTTTCGCGGCTGATGTACCAGGCCACGACAGCAAAGGACAGGATGGCGATGAAAGCGCTGAGTCCCATAATGACATTATATGTAGAGCCCATGATTAGAGTTCCTCCAGTTGAGCGAGCAACTTCTGAATCCTCCTACGAACACTTCTAATCGTGAGTTCCAACACCACGATAGCTATTACTCCTGCCACAGCAAAGACAGATCGCCAGAAGTCACGCGGTTCCAGTCAGAATCCAACCCCGCCGCTTCTCCACCGCAAGCAGAAATACCCAACCAACCCTGAACACCTCATGTCCGATACTTTGGTCGTTCAGTTAGGGCTTCTTTCTGAGGCGCACTGTTGCCTCCTTATTCCGCCCATTCGTTTAGCCGCGCCTTGACTTCTCGCAGATCTGCTGCGTCAAAGCCTTCAGTGAACCAATCGTAAATAGTTGTTTAGGTTTCCTCTTCAGACAACCGATACGCTGTGCCTTCAATCAACCGCTTGACGTCGTAGTTCCACTCCCCCATCCACTTTTCGATAACGTTGTAGGCGGGGCACTGCCCCTTCCAAACCTCTTCACGCAAACGTTCAAGGTAGATGATTTCATTTTCTCCGGCGGCGTTACAATGGTTTTGTCGTTCCAACCCCTCCCCAGCGATGAGCAGCAGTTCTTTCGCAAGGTCGAGTAACGAGATGCCGCGTACGCGGGCGCCTAATGCTTGTCGGTGGGAATCGAGATAGGCCGTGACACGTTCTTCCCAGCTCCACTTTTTGACCAGATCCCATGCCGCCCAGAGGGCGTCATTTTCGTAAAAAACGCCTTTACACAACGCGGGGACGGCGAGCATCAATTCGTATGGCTGTTGATCAATGCAACGAATTTCCAAATATTTCTTGAGCCGTACTTCCGGGAAAAGCGTGGTGAGATGTTGAATCCAATCTTCCATCGTCGCGCGTTCGCCCTGGTGACCTTCCGTCAGATATTGACGGAAAGGGATGCCTGTCATGTCAATCCAACGACCGCGCCGCACGATGAAATACATCGGGACATTGAGGGCATATTCAACGTAATCTTCAAAACTTGCGCGGTCTGAAAAAACAAAAGGCAAGAGACCGCTGCGACGACGGTCGGTATCGGTCCACACATGCCCACGCATGGTCATATAATTATTGAGACCGCCGTCGCAAATCGGAGAATTGGCGAACATTGCCGTGAGAATAGGGACAAGTCCCATGCCAACGCGGAGCTTCATCATCGCGTCGGCTTCCGTATTGAAGTCGAAGTTAACCTGAATCGACGCCGTCTGCTTCATCATACGATGGCCTAGCGTACCCACCGACTCCATATATGGCGCCATGAAGCGATAGCGGGTTTTAGGAATCCACTGGATGTCGTCAAGGGGGCTAATGGGCTGCATGCCGAGATTGAGAAAATCGAGTTCCAATTCGTCAGCTGCTTTCAGCAGGTGTTTGAGATGGCGACGCAGTTCATGGTCGGCGCAATGGATGGTTTCACATTGCTCACCGGAGAGTTCGACTTGAGCGCCTGGTTCCAACGAGATATTGGCGCGTTCACCTTTCAGTGCGACGATATGGCCTTCTTCTTCCACCGGTTCCCAGCCTAAAGAATCGGCGAGACGAAAGAGTAGACGTTCGATGCCGCGCCTCCCCATATAACGAGCCGCCCGGCCACTCCGTCGTGAAACGCCTACCATCTCGTATTCAGTGCCGATACGCCAGGCTTCACGCGGTTTGCCGGCTTGGTAGAAGTAGTCGATAAGCTGTCCCCTGTTTTCGACGACCTGAGCGGCTTCAGGTCCCTCAACGTATTGCGACATGGTCTCCCCTCCAGATGAGGTGCGTACTTCCCCTCTCGGCTGCAAACCGGGCCTTAACGTAGCAGACGAACGGACTAAGGCAAGGGCTTTTTTCGGACCTCAAGAATAGCTGGTGTTCCTGGTCAGAGGGGACAGTCTGTGCGGATCGTCCTTATCGTGACAATAACATGAGAGAGAAAAAGGAGGTGACCTTAGCGAGTGTAGCAAAAAGAGACAGTGGCGGAGGATCGAAAAGAAGAAGGAGCAATATGATAAGTGTCCCTTCTTTTTCCACGTTTTTAAGTTGTGACTCTGGATGATGAGACGCTAGACCCTGAACAGACTCAGGTCGAAAGTGCGCTGATTTCTTCTTCCGCTAAGTTGCGTGCATCTGTAAAGTTGACGAGGGATTCCTTTGTTACTAAGAAAACAGCGCGGATGCCGAGAGGGACAATGGTGAAGCCTTCTTTTTTGGTGATGCCAGAAAGCGAACGCGTCCAGCGATGCGAAACAAAGAGCGTCACTTCCTCATCGTGGTTACGATATACTAACTGGACAAAGGTATGACTCAGCGGGTAGCAAATCCTCGCGCCTTCGAGGTGAAATCCTGCTGGCGCGAGATTCGGGATCGCAGACAATCCCTCTCGCTTGAGGATGTCTTGTAACCTGCGCGGATCAAGCCAGGAGAGAGAAAAGGGCTGTGTCTCATTTAAGTGGATCTCGGCAATAAGAGCGTCACTAAAGGCAGTGGCCTCGGGATCCGATGGAGCGGAAAAAAGTTGTGGCCCGATGATAAGAAAGAGCAGGGCTGCGGCTGTTGCTCCTACACTTCGCCACTGTCGCACCAGGAACCAGGGAGAAAGACGGCGCATAATAGCGACTCTGAGGTCTTCAAGCCCTGTCGGCGGTACGCGGCCTGCCTCCTTCAAATGCTCATCGAGCAGTCTGAGGTCTTGCATTTCACGGTGGCAGAAACCACAGGTTTCCAAGTGCTCGGCAACGGTGAAGGCTTCATGTGCGCTCAGCTCGTTGTCGACGAATGGACTCAGGAGCTTGCGAATGTCTTTACATTCCATGATTCCATGTCCTTTCTTTTTTGCTCACTCCTGGAGAAATTAACCACTTGCGAATTTCACGCCTCGCTCGATACAGGCGAGACATGACCGTTCCCATGGGAATATCGAGTGTCTGAGCTGTTTCTTTATATGATAGACCTTCAACCACCACGAGCCACAACACGTCACGAAATTCCGGAGCCAAGCGATTCACTGCCGCCATAATGTCTTGTGTTTCTCCCCCCTCCGTGTGAGGAAAGAGTGGAATAACTTTACTGGTTGTCTCAACATCTTCGGTGGCGGCAAGTGGATCATGTCGTTTCTTCCCTGCCGCTTTTTTCAGTACATTGAGCAAGATCCGAAACAGCCAGGCGCGGCAGTTTGTATCCGGCTCATAAGTACGGAAGGAGCGCCAGGCGCGGAGATATGTCTCTTGCACCGCATCTTCCGCTCGTGCACGGTCTCCACTCATGCGAACCGCTGTCCGCATTAATGATTCTAGATGAGGGAGTGCTTCGTTTTCAAACGACGCTCTACTCCGCATCTGCTATCCCTCCTTAACGAGAAAAATTCCACACGGACTTACTTTATTCCCCTTTTGAAGGGAATAAAGAGGGGCAAAGCGTTTAGATTGCGAGGTAAATATGCCCGTCTTCAACCTTTGTGGCATAGACTGTGGCTTGCGCTGGGCGTTCACTACTGCCGTCCCGTAGGTCGAATCGCCAGCCATGCATGGGGCATTTGATGCCCCCGGTGGGGTCTATAAATCCGCGAATGAGAGGACCGCTGCGGTGAGGGCAGCGGTTTTTAATAGCGTAGATCGTCCCTTTTAGGTTAAAGAGGGCAATCTCAAGGTTATTGAGCTTGACAAGCTTACGGCTGCCGGGCGTGAGCTCGTCAAAGCGACAGGC
>JBFWZL010000249.1:0-9282 GCA_050185455.1 Binatia bacterium
TAACGAGGGTCTACTAACACTGCAATGCAAAGAACAGCACCGCTCATAAATTTACTAAAAGTGCGCATGGAACAATTCCTTTCGCTAACCACTTGTACCCCTTTTGACGGACGGTAAGAATATCTTCTTCAACTCCCGGAGTACGCCTCACACAATCCCTTGTCCCCAGTTCCCATGAAATCCATAAGGGATGCGGTGCGGCAGCCGGACCGTCGCCAATGGCGCATCTTCCACATTCATGGCATCAAGAATCACCACATCACTACGGTTTTCTTCCTGCCGGTAGATAACTGTCAGCAAAAACCCCTCTCCCTCCGAAGCTTGAGCAAAACGCGGAACGAAGACGGGCTCAGACGTAAAACTCGCCGGGCCAAAATCATGCACCTGTCGCCGCCCGATTTTATGGTCATACAGAAAAATCCCGTTGAAGAAGCCGCCATCCGTGGGATTGCCGATCCGTCCTCCAGCATATCCGTAACGATAATGAAGCCCGGCGTAACGTTCATCGAGCCGGGGAAACTCAGTAGGACTTTCGTCAAGTCGCTCCTCTTTCACACCACCAGCGAGATCAATCGTCCAGCGAGTCAACCGCGCAGAACCACCACCAGATAACCCATCCGCCTCCGCACCGTCAAAGAGAGGCAAGCGGTCGAAGCGGCAGACATCAGCGATCACCTTGCCATTTTCGCTATATGCATTCATCGGGTGGAAGACGAAACAAGGATCAATCTCAAACCAGCGGATATCCGAACTGCCGCCGTTACGAGGCATAACGCCGATCTTCGTTCCTAGCTCCGGTTCCCAACGGATTGGCGATCTCGATGAAAAATTCTCAAAGCGAAACGTCGCCGGAAAGACCATAAAAATGACGTGCTCACGTGTCGTGATGAAATCGTGCATCATCGTGGGCACGGGAACCTCGACGTCTTCGCCACGGGTCATTTTCCCCTCAGCGTCGGCCACATAATAGCGCAAATACGGTGGGAACGGGCTGTAGCCAAAGAACAACAGTTCGCCCGTTTCCGGATCGATTTTCGGGTGGGCGGTCATCGGCCCCAGCAGTTTGCCGTCAAAATCGTAAGGTCTAATTGTTTCAAGGGTGTGTGGGTCAAGTTCGTGTGGCGGTCCCGCTTCCCAGAGCGCCAACAGCTTGCCCCCGTGCCAGATAATGTTTGTGTTCGCGGC
The DNA here is from genome assembly GCA_050185455.1 of Binatia bacterium. Lineage (GTDB taxonomy): Bacteria > Desulfobacterota > Binatia > Bin18 > Bin18 > SYOC01. Next base: position 1,186 of record JBFWZL010000249.1, read on the forward strand.
ATTGGGAAAAACTCCCTCAGCGCGCGGATCAGAGTTCGCAAAATCAGCCAGTCCACCAAAGAGTGATTCGCCAGCCTCGCGTTCCATCTGGAAGCGCTGGGTGCGCACCCATCGGTTGCGGTAGTGCGCTTTGCCCTCGCTGACAGTCAAGGCGTGGATCATGCCATCGCCATCGAACCAGTGATGCTGTCCGCGCGGCGCAAATTGTGGATTCGGTCCGTTGCGATAGAGCGTACCGTTCAGTTCACGCGGAATCTCTCCTTCGACAACGAGGTCATGGATTTCACCCTCCATCGGCCACGGTGCATAATTCCCCTGCAAAAATGGATCGGTTGGAAATGGACGGCTCATGATGCGGTCCTCCTTACGTATAAAGTTGCTTCAGCTTCTGCCAGAGTTCTCTGCTCAGGATTCACAGTCGGCGTTGCCGTGATTGTCGCGGAGTCTTTTGTTGCGCGTGTTCTTGGAGCGGTTGCTCCTTGATCAGTCCCTGCCCCCAACGCTGCGCAGAAATATCGAACAGGGCAAAGATCTGTTCACGATCATCGAAGGAGAAACGACCGGCAAGCGCGAGCGAAGTCACCCCGTGCCCCATGGCCCAGAGTATGTGCGCCTCTTGGTCAACGTCGACGCCTTGAACACCCAGTTCCTCTAGCCACGCTTTCAGTGTATCGCGCAAGATGGTCCAACTGCGGCGCAACCGCTGCAAGTGCTCCTCTGTTGGCGTAATGCCGGACTCAGTGTCTTGAAAGATCAAGCGATAGTACGCAGGATTGTCCAAGCCAAAACGCACGTATGCGTGTCCCATGGCTCGAAGTTGTTCGGCAAGGGTGGGTTCGCTGCGCGCCTGCTCCATGGCCTCGGCTAACAAATCACCAGCCTGGAGTTTCAATGCTAAAAGCAGGTCTTCCTTACTTTGAAAATGTTGATAGATCGCCGTCGCGCTGTAGCCCAGGACGCCAGAGACTTCGCGCATGGTCACGGCGGCAACGCCGTCCTCTTCAACTAATCGTAGCGCGGCCTTGAGAATATCAGCTCGTAGAGTTGGATTCGCGGCGCGAGGCATAACGCTCCTTTATCTGACGACGTTAATTATCATTGTTACATAACACCGTCAAGTAATCTTTCTCTTGCCGCCGATAGACACCATGCGCTATAACCGCCCTGCCGCCCAAAAAGGAGAATTCATGAAGGCATTATCGATTCAAGCTACGCTTCTGGTCGCCGGCGCCTGGCTCAGCTTTGCCACTTACGCCTTTGCTCAGCAAGCTGCCCGTCAAGCGCCATCGGCACAATCATCAGTCGTTAGTCCTCAGGATGAATATGGCATCATCGAAACTAGCTTGCCGTGTGAGGAAGCCAACCAGATCGCCCATCGCTCGGTGCGACGACTCGGCTATACAGTAGATTCTTTCGTTCCCGCCACGACAGAAAAGAAAGGTCTTATTACCGCGTCACGAACATTTGTCTGGGGCGACAAAGAACCTGTCACCGTCAAGATCTCCTGTAAACCGGAAGAGATCGACATTGACGCTCGTCCAGACGTTCCGCCTTGTGAACAAGCCAATCGCATTTCGCGCTTGGCAGTAGAACATCTGGGATATGAAGTCACCGAATTCACACCGGCGGCGGTAGGACAACCCGGCATCGTAAAAGGTAGGAAGGACGGACAGCCAGAAGTCTACATCACATTGTTCTGCGAAGGCCGGATGGTCACGATGGACACCAGCTCGGATAGTCCCTTACTGCAGAACAGAGACTTCTATACTGCCCTTACGGATTTCCGCCGCGGGTTTTTCGCCACCTACAAAGCACAACGCCGGGTTGTGGTTCCGTCCGCTCCGCCATCAGGCGATCAAATTCGGGTCACACTGCGCCCGCTGAGCAAAGCAGACGTAGAGGCCGATCTCGGGGCTGAGATGACAACACTAGTCGCCGTGCACGTAGAGATTATCAACCCAACGAAACGAACCTATCAACTCGACACGGAAAAAATCATGCTGGTAAACATCTCCGGAGAACGCGCTAAGCCGCTTATCGAAAAGGACAATGCCTTTCCTGTCCATGCGTTGAAAAACCAATCCGTCGAGCCTGGCGCGCAAATCAAAGGGTATTTGTATTACCCGGTCGGCACGTACACCGGTGCGCGCGGCGCGCTCATTGAGGAAAAGAGTCAGGAACGCGAAGGATTTGAAGTGCCGTTTTGAGCAGTTGAAAGGGGCCTAAGGCTCGCTTTCGCCGAGTCGTTACCACAGCTCACGAACGCGTAGGAGGAATCCGGGCAGGACAGGGTCTCCCCTCAGTTCGACAGGATCTTCGAGGATTTCTACGGGGGAGGTTTGTCCAAGCAGTAAGGAAATAGAACACCTCACCGCTCCGCCATCCGTCTTCTGCTCCGACTGGAGGCATAATGATCAACTCCCCTTGCGCGGTCAGTTCCAAGCGCAATTCAGGATTCTCCTGACACAGTTCCATCAACTGGTCTTCGCTGAATTTTGTCCTGCGCACCCTGATCCTCAGCGGCGCCGTGAGTTCAGTTCTCCCAGATACCTGAGCCATATGCGCTCCTTGTTCTCGCGAGAGCCTAGAGCGTTACAACCGGCATTTCAACAGCGGCTCGTAACGATTGACAACAGCGGGCCAACGCGCCTATAGCAATGCAGAGTGGAGGACATGGTCGGTGATCGAAATCCATCAAGTCTCACGTCTCTACCGTCGCGGCGTCGACGAAGTGCATGCGCTCGAAAATGTCAGCCTGTCAATCTCCGATGGAACGTTTGTAGCACTGATGGGTCCTTCTGGCTCCGGCAAATCCACTCTTCTCAATCTCATCGCCGGGTTGGATCAACCAACTGCTGGTGCAGTGAAGGTAGGCGGGCAAACACTCACTGGTCTCAGTGAAGATCAGTTGGCGGCGTGGCGCGCGGCGCATGTCGGTTTTGTTTTCCAGTTTTATAACCTTATCCCGGTACTCAGCGCTATCGAAAACGTGGAAGTGCCCCTACTCCTCACTCGTCTGTCTAAAGCTGACCGTCGTAAACACGCGGAGCTGGCGTTGAATATTGTTGGCCTCACAGACCGTAAGCATCATCGTCCAAATCAACTATCGGGTGGTGAACAGCAACGCGTCGCTATCGCGCGAGCGATCGTGGTCGATCCCGAGTTGATCGTCGCCGACGAGCCGACGGGCGACCTCGACGCCAAAAACGCGGACGATATTTTGTCTCTGTTGCGACAGCTCAAGAACGAGTTTCATAAGACGATCGTCATGGTCACGCATGATCCTCGCGCCGCTCGTTACGTAGACACTACCTTTCATCTGGAAAAGGGCGTGCTGGTCGATGGAGCAGTAGCAGAGGCGGACGGGCGCTCCTAAGAAAGAATAGCCTTTTAGCTTCCATCCTTACTCGACGGTCGTGGTCCGCTTATACCTTTCCCCTACCAGTCTCGTCATTGCCTTTGGTTTATCCCTCCTCATAGGTGTTGTCGGAGGATTCTTCCCCGCGCGCCGTGCAGCTAAACTCCAGGTCATTGAAGCGTTACGTCGCGGATGAAAATACCAAGGAATAACCTGCGGACAATTGTCGGATTAGTTAAAGAAACCACGGTTACTGTGACGATGCGCCAGTCAAGGTCTGCAAACGCTCGCGCACTTCAACGGCGCTAGGCGCATCGGGAACGAGTTCGAGAAATTTCCTATATGCATCAATAGCGCCAGACTTATCGCCTTTATTCTCTAACGCCTCGCCCAGATTCGCATAAGACGGCGCGTAGGCAGGATCAATCCGCACCGCTTCACGCCATTCCTCGATCGCGCCGTCGACATCCCCTTTGCGCGCAAGCAGATACCCCAGGTTCCCGCGTAATGGAGCCGACCCTGGCACAAGGTTGACCGCGGATCGATACTCGATGAGCGCGCCGTCGACATCCCCCTGTGTCCGGAGCGCGTCGCCTAAATCCGCACGCGCCGAGGCGTTACGCGGATCGAGACGTACGGCTTCACGAAGATGATGAATCGCTTCGTCAATCTTCCGCTTATCCAGTAAGGCAAGCCCTAAATCATGATGCGCCCTCGTCAGTCCAGGATCGAACTGAAGGGCCTCCCGCCATTGCTCGATAGCTTTATCGAAATCCTTATGATCATATAACTCTTCCGCGGTGATCAGCGCCGCTTGGGCGCGGATCTTATCCTTCTCTTGTTGCGACAGTCCGACTTGCGCAAAAGCCGGAAAAGACCCCAGCAACCAGGCGAAGGTCAATACCATCATTCCACCAAGAATAGACCGTACGTTCACGTCATCCTCTCCTGTTCCTCTATTGACGATTGGCGGAGCTTGTAGCGTTGAATTTTTCCCGTCGCGGTCTTCGGCAACTCGGAGACAAATTCGATCCAACGCGGATACTTATGCGGCAGTGTCCGCGCCTTGACAAAAGCTTGTAACTCTTCAGCCAGCGCGGGCGAGGAAGTAATGCCTTCTTTCAAGATCACGAACGCCTTGGGTTTTACTAGACGATTTTCATCTTCCCACCCCACCACAGCCGCTTCCAGCACGACAGCGTGTTGAAAGAGCAATCCCTCAATCTCAGCCGGGGATACCCACTGGCCGGAGACCTTGAGCATATCGTCCGAACGACCGCAGTACCAATACACGCCGTCAGCGTCTTGATAATATGTGTCCCCGGTACGTAACCATTCACCTTGCAAGGCGTGACGAGTCGCTTCGAGCTTCCGCCAGTAACTGGAAGTGAGACTTCCGCCTTTGATGATTAAATCTCCAACTTCTCCCTGAGAAACATTTTGCCCTGTCTGGTCAATGATACGGACTTCATACCCTGGGACAGGCGTTCCTGAGCTGCCGGGCTGTACGTGCCCCGCCCGATTGGACAAGAAGATATGGAGCGCTTCCGTGGAGCCGATGCCGTCGAGAATCTCAACGCCAAAGCGCGTTTTCCACTGTTTGAACAGTTCTGCGGGAAGCGCCTCCCCGGCAGATACGCAGAGACGAAGGCTGGAAAGGTCGTAGTTTCGCTCAACATCCTTCATTTGCAGCATCGCCGCATACAATGTAGGCACGCCGAAAAAAATGGTCGGCCTATAGCGATGAATCGCCGCGAACATACTTTCAGGCGTGGGGCGGTCGGAGACAAACGCCGCGGTTCCTCCCGCATGCAACGCAAAGTACATTCCTCCGCCGAGACCATAAGCAAAAAATAACCGTGCGGCGGAGAGCGTTACATCATCAGGCCCCAGGCCAAGCACTTCCTGTGCATAGGTCGCCGAACAGTACAACAAATTTCGCTGGAGATGGACAACGCCTTTCGGCGAACCTGTCGAACCCGAACTGTACAACCACAGCGCCATATCGTCCCGGTGAGTAGGCGCTGGTTCAAGCGTCTCTGACTCGTTCTCCAACAAATTCTTGAAAGAGAGCGCCTCCGAACTTTCCTCTCCAACGACAATCCGCTGCCGCAGCCGAGACGTAGAGACAGAGGCGATACTCGGCCAGACCTCCCGAGACGCTACAAACGCGCTGGCCTGACTATTTTCCAGCAGATAGGCGTACTCGTCCGGACGAAGAAATGTGTTGACCGGCACTGGAACAGCGCCGATTTTGAGCGCTCCCCAAAAGCTGTACACAAATTCCGGCGAGTCGAATACCGCCAGGAGCACTCGCTCTTCAGGTCGGATGCCCAGGCGTAAGAACGCATTCCCGGTACGGTTAACGTGGGCGGCGAGTTCCGCATACGTCACGGCTTGGTCTTCCCAACGTAAAGCGACGCGGTCGCCGCGACCTTCCTCTCTATGTCGATCGATGAATGCCGACGCCGCATTAAAAGATTCAGGAATGTCTGGAATAGGCACGGTCCTCATCCCCCTCGGCTCAATGCTGACAACTTCAGGGGATGAACATTCCAGACATTGTCCGCGGCAGGAATCCCCCCACGGGTTCAGCGCACGTCACATTGGTGGAAAAAAACAATAGCCTTGATCAAAATAGGAACTATAATTCATATTTTTTTCCGTAAATGTTTAAAAATAAATCAAAAAGGCATTATATTTCTTGATTAGAAGCCAAAAGAGGAATATAGTACTTTCTCTATCCACGGTAGGCATTAGCGATGACAATCCCCTCACAAGTGAGAGCCGACACAATCACTCCTTCCGTAACGTCTTCATCTGCCGAGGCGCTTTTGGCGGCTGATGCGCAGTTCTTGGCAGCGTTTGGCAAGCACGTCCGCGCACTGCGTAAACAGCACGGCCTGACGCGCAAGCTCCTGGCGCGTCAGGCGGATGTCTCGGAACGGTATCTTGGGCAATTAGAGTCTGGAGAAGGCAATGTCTCTCTCATTCTGTTACGGCGCATTGCCTCCGCTTTGCACATCACTCCAAGTGAGCTCTTGGCTCTCGAACACCAGGAAACCATTGCTCGCCAACGCATCGCCCTGATCGGTTTACGCGGAGCCGGTAAAACCACGCTAGGGGAGATGCTAGCTCAGGACCTGAATATGCCCTTTATTGAACTCGATGGGGAAATAGAACGGGAAACCGGATTGCCCTTGAGCGAGATCTTCACTTTGTATGGACAGCCAGGATACCGACGCATCGAGCAGCGGTGTTTAGAGCGTATCCTCATAGAGCACGACCGTGCAGTTGTTGCTATTGGCGGAGGTGTGGTGTCAGAGGAAGACACATTTCAGCTGTTGCGCGCGCAATGTCACACCGTCTGGTTGAAAGCGACCCCCGAGGAACACATGGCGCGAGTCGTCGCCCAGGGCGATCTACGACCGATGGCGGGAAACAGCGCGGCGATGGAAGATCTCAAACGTATCCTGACCGCGCGTGAGCCGCTGTATCGTAAAGCTAATATCATTGTCAATACATCGGAGCGGACGGTGAACGAAAGTTTTCGCGCTTTACGGCAAGCGCTGAGAAGCCAGGTTCTCAATATCGATAAAGGAGGAAGCTCATGGAACTCGCAGTTGTAGAGTCATCCACAGCGCCGCAGGCTCCGTTGATCGACTATCAAACTCACCCGAATCACTATAACCATTGGCGGCTTGCGGTCGAAGGTCCGATCGCAACGTTGACTCTGGATGTGAAAGAAGACGCAGGCCTGCGTCCAGGTTATACGCTGAAGCTCAATTCCTACGACCTTGGCGTCGACATCGAACTCCATGACGCACTCCAACGCATTCGCTTCGAACATCCAACCGTGCGCACCGTGGTGATTACCAGCGCGAGAGAGCGAATTTTCTGCTCCGGCGCCAACATCTTCATGCTGGGTTCCTCCTCGCACGCGTGGAAAGTGAACTTTTGCAAATTTACCAACGAAACCCGTAACGGCATCGAAGACTCCAGCCGATATTCCGGTCTCAAGTTCATCGCCGCTTGCAACGGCACAACAGCAGGCGGCGGCTACGAACTCGCCTTAGCGTGCGATGAAATCATTTTGATCGATGACCGGTCGTCCGCGGTAAGCCTCCCAGAAGTGCCCCTGCTAGGCGTGCTTCCGGGCACGGGCGGTCTCACTCGCCTCATCGATAAACGCAAGGTGCGCCACGATCAGGCCGACGTCTTTTGCACCACCACGGAAGGCGTGCGCGGACAACGCGCCAAAGACTGGCGACTTGTGGATGCTATCGTCAAACCGGCGCAATTTACCGAATACGTCAGGCGGCGCGCCTTAGAGCAGGCGGCGTTGAGTGGCCGACCAAATGATGCACAAGGAGTTTCTCTCTCTCCGCTCAATCGAGTCATTGACGCAGCTGGATATCACTACGAATTTATTGATGTCCAGATCGATCACGTCGCACGACGGGCAGCCATTACTGCCAACGCGCCACGACAGCCTCAACCCGATGACCTCAAGAGCATTCTCAAACTAGGAGTTTCTTGGTGGCCGCTGCAAATGGCGCGTGAACTAGACGACGCAATCTTAATGTTACGCACGAACAACCCGGCAATCGGCGTCTGGTTGCTAAAGACGCAAGGGAACGCAGCCCACGCGCTAGCGGTGGATGCAGCACTCGCACGCCATCAAGAACATTGGTTCGTCCGCGAGGTCCTTGGACTGCTACGCCGCACCCTCGCACGGC
>JBFWZL010000250.1:0-9282 GCA_050185455.1 Binatia bacterium
TGTTCTCGGACTGCTTGCACGTCTCGGCGGAGAAAATGGAGCCAGCAAACAGCCCATATTAAGGTTCCAGCTAAGTTGAAAGGATGAGACAGTTCACGGGTCAAGGTCACCGCTTCGGAACTCTTCTTCAGGGCCTGGTCTGGGTAGCCCAGCGCCCAAAGCGCTAGCGTTGCATGAGAGAGGCTCGCCATTCCGGGGTCTTGTCCAAAACGGAAGGCATTGGGGCGATGTCGCTGAGGCTCGTAGAGACTTCTTACTTGCTCAAAATGCGCTTGAGCTGGGACAAAGTCTCCACAATAGAACGAGATTAGCCCCAGCATATGGTGGGAGCCAAGGAAACGGTCCGGTCTATGCTCACGCCGAGCCAGACTTAAACACTGCTCTCCCAACTCACGGGCGGTCGTAAGCTCCGCCCGCACCAGATAAAACCCACACAGGCCAAGGAGTGCGGGGAAGAGATGCGGAGTGTCTCTTCCCTGCTGGCACAATACGCGTGCCCGCGAGTAGGCGTGTTCCACTCCTGGATCCGCATAGCCCTTCGTAGCCATCAACGGGACACCAAGGGCGAGTTGTAAGGAGAGTTCCTGTTGCGCGCGCTCGGAAGTATCCGGTAGGGTTTTCAACAACTCCAGCCCTCTGGTGAGGTGACTGATTGCCTCTGCAGGTGCTGAGTGTTGAGTAGCTCTTTGGCCTGCTTGCAGCCAGTAAGGAATGGCTTGGACAATGAGGCCCGCTTCCGTGTAGTGATGCGCCACCAACTCCGGTTGCGTCTCTTGAACATCGGGAAACCGCTTCTGCAACATTTGTGCTATCTGCTGGTGATAATGCCGCCGCGTGTTCTTGAGTAACGATTGATAAGCAGCGTCCTGAATCAGGGCATGCTTGAAGAGGTAGGCAGCCTGTGGAGGGAGTCCGCGCTGATAGAGTAGCTCCGCCTTAACCAATTGCTGCAACTCTTGTTGTAATGCGCTGTCGTCCAGGGACGAAAGCGCTCTTAGGAACTCATAGTTGAATTCTCGCCCCAAAGTCGCGCCCAACTGCGCCACTTCTTTCGCCGCCCCAAGCCGATCCAGTCGGGCCATGAGTGAATCTTGTAACGTGGCGGGAATAGATAGGAGTGGGGGCGCGGCGCGCCGCGCCTCTAAGTCGAATCCAGACTCCATAACGGTTTTGGTTAATTCTTCCACAAACAGCGGCACCCCATCGGTCTTCCTCACGATTTGTTGCATTACCTCCGTGGACAAAGCTGTCCTCTCGTTCGTCATTCGTTCGACCATCGCTTTGACGTGCTGTCGTCCCAAGCGGTTAAGCGTGAGCTGGCTCATATACGAACGTATTTCCCAGGGCAAATGAAACTCCGGGCGAAACGTTACTACGGTCAGCAGCCGGATAGGCGGCGCCTGGTTCAGCAACAACTTGAGCACTGCGAGTGAGGACGGATCGGCCCAGTGCAGATCCTCCCAGACACTGTAGACCGGTCCCTCTTCCGTCTCCTCCACGAACCAAGCCACCAGCGCATCTTGAGTCATCTGTTTCTGCTTTTGCGGGCTCATCGCCAGAGGCGGAGAATGCTCGGGGAATGGCAGCGACAAGAGCGCGGCCAAAAGCGAAGGCGTATCGGGCCGTGGAAACCGATAGCGACTAAGTCTCTGTTGGAGTTTCTCTAGTTTCGTCGTGGGAGAATCGTCTCGGCCAAACTGTAATGCTCGCTGCAGGTAGTCGATGATGGGATAGAGCGCGCTGTTCTGATGATAAGGCGAACCGTGAAACTCGAGGCAGGCGGCGCCTTCATGCTCAACGCGTTCTCTCATCGTCTCCACGAGCCGGGATTTGCCAATGCCCGGCTCCCCACTGAGTAGAACAACTTGCCCGGCGCCTACTTTAGCTTGTTCCCAACGTCTCCGCAGCAGTTCGAGTTCTTCTTCCCGGCCCACTAGTGGCGTCAAGCCTCTTCGGACCGCTACCGCAAAACGGCTTTGGAGTCCACTCTCGCGCACGACACGGTACAACGTCAGTGGAGTGGACAACCCTTTGATCTCCTGGAGTTCACGATCCCGACACTCGAACAACCCCTCCACCAGACGGCACGTCGCCTCGCTGATGACCACCGTGTCCGGCTCAGCCAGTCCTTGCAGCCGGGCGGCAATATTGGGCGTCTCACCCACGATGCCTAGGGGCTCGGGTTGGTCGCCCACACCCATCTCCCCAGCCACGACCAGACCGGTGTGAATGCCGATGCGGACTTGGAGAGGAAGAACTTCCGAACCGCGACCGTAAGGGAGCGGAACGTTCGCCGCTTGCTGACGTGTGCGGCTTTGTAGCGCCTCGATAATCTCCAACCCGGCTCGCACAGCGCGTTGGGCATCGTCTTCGTGCGCCAACGGATAACCAAAATACACCAACAACCCATCACCGATGTATTTCGCCAGATGTCCGTCAAAGCGGCGGATGACGGTGGCGCAGGTTTCCCGATATGCCTGGATGATTAGACGCAACTCTTCGGGATCAAGCTGCGCAGAGAGCGCAGTGGAGCCCACCAGGTCACAGAACATCACGGTCAATTGACGACGTTCACCGTCACTGTGTCTAGAGTCCTTCAGTCCAGAATTGAGGGTCTGCGGGTCGAAGGTTGGAAGCTGGGAACGTGAAACCGGGGATTGGGAGTGTGGAGCGAGCAGAGAGCCACATTCGCTGCAAAATTTTGCTTCACCTGGATTCGTAGTTCCACAGGATTTACAGTAGAGAGCAAACGCACAGCCACATTCATTACAGAACTTTGCTCCTTCGCGATTATCAAGCCCACAGCTCACACAGCGCATGTTGTTTTTTTTACCCTCTTAATGACACCAGAATAAGAAAAATATTTTCTTCATCAAATAGAAGAATCGCCTCATTTAAACACTCACACGCTGGAGGCGAATGGCAGCTATACTCCAGTGTGAGGGGGTAACAAGGAATCTGAACCCGCGGAAATGCCGTCACGTAAGAGGGCACGAGACACTGACCAGAACCAGGACTCGTTTTCCATATCGCATTTCCCCGCGCCTCTTATAACACTGTCGCTGGCAGAGCGGAAGAAGAACACCTCAGCGTCGTCTTTCTTTCTGACGGAAAATCTGCAAAGCTTCGCTCGTTAGGCGGCAATCTTCATAATCGTAATTTATCACACGGGGTACATACGTATGGAAACGCCGACATGGGTTCCTATGCTCTTTCAGGCGCTCGACACCTTTAGCACGGAGACATTTGCAAGCTTCCTCACCGATGAGGCAGTCTTCGTTTTTGGCAACGCCGAACCAGTGAGAGGCAAACAGACTATTCACGATGTCGTGGCCGGTTTTTTCGCCAGCATTCAAGCGATTCGCCATGACCTCTTAGAAACCTGGACGCTTCCGGGAACAGTCATTTGTCGTGGTATCGTCACGTACACGCGCGCCAATGGCAGTCAGCTCTCCGTGCCGTTCGCCAATGTGTTCAAACTTAAGAACGACTTGATTCAAGATTATTTAATTTATGTTGACAACTCGCAATTATATGAAAATCATTGAATTTTTAGTTCCCCAAAAGGAGGTCGGTTATGACAACCAACACACCAAAGACGTACGAGATCGAGGTCGAGGATGTTGACTACATCCGCCACGGGGACACGCCGCTGCTAGCGCGCCTATTCAAGCCGCGCGGGAAAGGCCCTTTCCCGCTTATCGTCGATTTACATGGCGGCGCCTGGAACCTGGGCGACCGCCTTATGGACACTCCCATCAATGAACCGCTCGCGAAAAGCGGCGTGGTAGTGGCGGCGCTGGATTTTCGCATGCCGCCGGTAGCGCCCTACCCTGCTTCACTAGCCGACATCAATTATGCCATCCGCTGGCTGAAGACTCGCGCATCAACCTGGGGCAGTCTCCCCGAACTGGTCGGTATCTTAGGCAGCTCTAGTGGCGCCCATCAGGCCATGTTGCTCGGGATGCGACCGCACGATCCTCGCTACTCGGCGTTACCGCTCCCGGCTGGGACTCCCGTCGTTGACGCCACGGTGAACTGTGTTGTCCTGTGCTGGCCGGTCATTGATCCACTGGCGCGCTATCACTATGCCAAAAAGGTGAAGGCCGGCGGCAAGCCGTATCCAGAACTCATCGACATGGTGCTACCTCTCCACGATAAATACTGGCAAAGCGAAGACGCTATGGCGGAAGGCAACCCGGTGCTGGCGTTGGAGCGCGGCGAACGAGTCGCCATGCCGCCAGTGCTTTACATTCAAGGCGATAAAGACATCGCGCATCCCCGCGTAGACCTCGACCGCTTCGTCGCGAACTATCGTAAGGCAGGCGGCCAGGTGGAGTTGGAGATGTACGAAGGTGAGGCGGAAGGCTTCATTATTAGAAAGCCGGCGTCGCCTGCTTCCGCCCAGGCGCTGGAAAAGATCATCGAGTTCGTCCACCAGCAGGTTCGCTAAAGAATAGCGGTAAAAGATGAGGAAGAACATGAATAGGCAAGGAACCAGAGCTGGAAAGTTAGGATATAAAGATAAGCACGGTATCATCGTCTTTTTAGGATTGGTTCTTTTCCCGGTGGTAGGATGGACCGAAACCGACGCCCCCCAAAAGCAGCTTCAGGCGATCTTTTTTCCTTACCGTCATGAGACGCCAAAAACTGCGGGCATCACGCCGGGTATGACGCTTACCAAAGAGAATGCGCAGGTGGCGGCTGAAGTGTTGCCGTCTGAACTCCTTGACCATCTTGCGGCCGGAGAGTTCACCATTACCGTTCAAGACACCACCGACACCCCGTTACGTCAGGAATATATTGACGCGAGCCTTCAACATTACGGCACAGCGGCGGTGGGTGGAGCAGCACTGCAAAACTATGTAGCTGGATTACCTTTTCCGCTCCTTGATTCGCACGACTCCCAGGCTGGACTAAAGGCCGCATGGAATTACCGTTACCGTGACCGCGGCAAGAATGTCCAGTATTGGCCAACGAATGAGCACCGCACAGGGAGCGGAGCCGTAGAGCGTTCGGAAAGTTTCTATATCGTGATGCAATTCGGGGCTGGCCAACTAGATTCAGCGAGCAGCAGCGAGGCGAGAGAAAATGGGGAAATCTATTCCAAACGCTATATGCGTTTTCTTGCTCCAGCAGACGCCGAAGGACAACAGATCCTGAGCCTGACGTATGAGGATGATACACGTCTGGATGATCAATGGCTCTATGACGTCAAAACGCGACGGACCCGCAAAGTGATTTACAACCCTTACGCGGCGCCGGGCAATGGCCAGCTCTTGTCCGAAGATACTTCGGGCTTCAATGGTTACATCCATGTATATGACTGGACCTACCTCGGAGAAAAAATTGTCCTGGCGCCGAGTCCGATTCAGAGCACGGAACCGACGCTCGGAGGCAAAGGGTCTTGGTATCCTCAAGATCCTTGGGAACTGCGTAAAGCCATCGTTCTGGAAGCAAAGTCACCATCTTCGCATCCCGTGTATAGTCGACGCCTGCTCTACCTTGACGCCCAGACGTACGCCAACCTATATACTTTCGCCTACGACCACACGGGCAAACACCAGCGGACGTTCCTACAGATTTACTTTCATCCACAGTTCAATCCTTGGAACAATCCAGTATGGTTGCCGCAACTCGCCGCGCAGTTGTCCATCGATTATGAGCAGGACCGGGCGTCCATCTTTCAAACGCACAAGGTTGTGTACAATACGGATCTCAACGAAAACCGCTGGTTCAGCGTAATGGCGCTCATGCTTTACGGAAAATGAGGACCTGTTGGGCCTATAAAGGCGTCGACGCCTTGCCCTCCGAACGGCGGCTCTCACTTTGTTATCGCCAAGTAGACCTGTTGACATCCGTGGCCAGTGTAGTATTCGAGTTGGAGAGAATGATCACATCACCCTGTAAAGGAGGGAATTATGCCTCAGTTCGATACCATTATTAAAGGTGGAACGATCGTCGATGGGACGCGCGTACCGCGTTATAAGGCCGATATCGGCATTAAAAACGGGAAGATCGCCCAAATCGGCCGGCTGAATAGCAGCGATGCAACGAAAGTGGTCGATGCAAGCGGGCTCATTGTCGCTCCCGGATTCATTGATCTCCACACCCATTATGACGCCCAATTGCACTGGGATCCGTACTGCTCGATCGGCAGCTGGCACGGCGTGACCTCGGTCACTATCGGCAACTGCGGATTCGGTTTTGCCCCGTTGCGGCCACAAGACGCGGACCGGGCCATGTTAGCGCTGTCCCGCACAGAGGCGATTCCGCTGGAGCCGATGCGCGTGTCGATGAAAATCGACTGGGAAACCTTCCCGCAATATATGGACCGGCTGTCGCGCATGCCATTGGGCATCAATGTCTCTCATCTATTCCCGATCGCTCCTGCCGTGGCCTATGTCATGGGGGGATTTGACGATGCGAAAAAACGCTTCCCCAATGAAAAAGAAATGGCCACCATTATCCGCCATTATCATGAAGCTGTTGATGCTGGCGCGGCAGGTTGGTCAGCGCAACGCCTGGTGCCGGAAGGTCGGGTGTCGGTCCAACGTGACTATGACGGCACGCCGATGATCACTGATATTCTGCCGGATGAATTTTACCTTGCCATGGCGAAGGCGATGGCGGACAAGGGAGACGGCTGTATCCAGTTCACCCAATCGGGAGCCAGTGAAAGCTCCTTCGGTATCGAAGATGATTTTCGTTTCCTGGAAAAAATGACTGAGACTAGTGGACGCCCACTGCTCTACAACGCCATTCTGATCAGCGACCGGCATCCGGAATCGCATAAAGCCCAATTGAACTGGGTCGAAGCAGCCAACGCACGCGGCGTGCGTGTGTTCGGGCAGGCCGTGACCGCCCGAGCGCCGGTGCGCATGACCTTGGAAGACTGGAACCTGTTCGACAGCATCGAGGCGTGGAAAGAGTGCACGCTGGGCACAGTCGAGGAACGTAAAGCTAAGATGATGCGGCCCGAGATGCGCGCCGCCATGCGCGCCGATTATGATGCCGGTGGCATGGAAACCCTGAACATCGTGTTCGGTGAATTCGACAAGTTCATTGCCCGCAAGGTGCGCAATCCTGACTTGAAGCTGAAGTATGAAGGCTTATCGGTCTCCCAGATTGCTGAAAAAGAGAACAAGCACGTCATCGACGCTATGTTGGATCTCTCCGTAGCTGATGACCTCCGCACCGAATGGGCGGGACCAGTAGAGAACGCTAATATTGCGGGATACAAGGACCTGATGAGTTCGCCTTACATCATGCCCGGTGTCTCCGATGGTGGCGCCCACGTGAAGTTCATCACTCCGGCTATCTATCCCACTGAAGTGTTGTCGTGGCTCGTACGCGAGACCGGCGTCCTCTCACTAGAAGAGGCGCATTTCCGGCTCAGCGGCTTGATGGCCTGGGCAGCAGGGTTTAAGGATCGTGGAACCTTACGCGAGGGGATGGCCGCAGATATCGTCATCTACGATAGCAACACAGTCAAATCTTTGCCGAGCGAGATTCTCTACGACTTGCCCGCCAATGAGTGGCGGCGAGTGCAAAAGGCCGAAGGTTACAGACACATCCTGGTGAACGGCACGGAGACCTTCCAGGACGGAAACTGCACGGGTGCGACTCCTGGCGCCTTACTCCGCAATGGGATGGCTCGATAGTCCACGTGCTCATCACTGGCCATCGTAGATAGTCTTCTCAACAGGGAGAACAAAGATCTGCTTTGCTTCTCCCTGTTATCTTCCTACTCCTGTAATCTCCATATTCAGAAATCAAACCCGACACCGATGCACCTAGCCAAACGGCAGGGCGGGGGTATGCTCGATCAGCTCAAGCGCGAGATGCAGGGTGTCGTTGTTCAACGACTAAGACAATAATGTCTCGCGCATCGCCGACAGCGCCTTGCAGCGATTTGTGTCAGCTAAGGCCGCTAATCCAGAGTTGACAACACAGTCGGTAGTTCAGCGAGGGTCTGAACCGTTGCATCGGGGACAACATCTAGTTCGTCAAGCACAGCGCCCGAGCGATTCACCCAGCACACCGTAAAACCAAAGGTCTTCGCCCCGGCGACATCGAAGCTATTCGCCGAGAGAAAAACGATCTCGTGCGGCATGCAGCCCAGATGGCGCACGGCCAGCTCATATACTTGTGGCGCGGGCTTGTAGACCCGCACAGCGTCAACACTGAGAATAGCGTCGAATTCAGCCTTCAACCTCGTGTTGTCGAGCAAAGTAGAAAGCATCGTCGGGGTTCCATTCGAGAGAATCAGTCGCGGCAGTGCAGTAAGCTGTGGGAGTGTGTTTTTGACTTCAGGAAACGGCTGGAGATGGAGCCATGCTTCCATAAGCTGTTGCTCAGGTGCGGAGGAGATTGCTTGGTTGTACCGTTTGCAGGTATACCGCAACGCATCCTGCGTGATGCGCCAAAAATCCTTGTAGCGACCGTACAGGCTACGCAGAAAAGCATACTCAAGTTGCTTAGCGCGCCAGAGCGCAGCAAATGCCTCCGGATCACTTGCCACTTTCCCACACGCGGTAATGACCGAAGTTACATCGAAAAGTGTCCCATACGCATCAAATACTAACGCTCGCATCAGCAAATCCTCATTATCTGCATTATTAGTAGTAAACCCCCGCCACGTGACGGCAGGTCGTCACGCCCGCCCACGACCACAGGCATCCTCATGATCATGACAGAACACTGTTGATTTTTTTCTCGCGGGAATCGAGGTTGCGGTCTTGTAAAGCATTTAGCGACGCTTCATAACAACCAGGGAGAAACCCTGAAAACTGATCTGTCCCTGGTCTGTTGTTCTGGAGGGCTGCTTCAATTTCCTCCCAAGCGGTCTCCCACCACCAAAGTCCCTTGAAGATCGATACTCGCTCTACTTTCCCGACAATCGTCGAGCCAACTCGCAACGTACTGACAATTGAGGCCCGATTCTGTAGCGCAATAGTCGAACAATTTCTTTTCGCGCCTTTTTTCCACCCATACGCATCGGCGGCTTTAGTAATGATGTCATGAATCCGTTGCCCCCGGTATTCAGGCAGCACTTCAACGTAATGACAGAAGAGCAGGTTGGGTGAGACGTTTCCCGCGCGCCGCAGAAACGGAAACACGCCTTGCTGGTAGATGCCATACCCGACTACTGCTTGACTGGAATCCTTCTCCTTCGGCCACCTGACTAAGATCACGACCGCTCCCTCGTGCACTTTCTTTTGAAGCGAGTCAACGGAGAATCGAATCGTGATCGGAATCGTGTCTGCCACTACGCAGAGG
>JBFWZL010000251.1:0-9256 GCA_050185455.1 Binatia bacterium
CCAGAAAAAGCCTGCTGCGACGAAACGAACCTCACACTCCGTAGGAGATTGAAACTTTTGATAACGCGATCGCGGACCTAGAGGAAAGTTTCGACGAAACGAACCTCACACTCCGTAGGAGATTGAAACTTCGCTATAAGGCGGGCAACCAGCTTCGGAGAAACGACGAAACGAACCTCACACTCCGTAGGAGATTGAAACGAGCTAGTTCCTCGTTCAGAGTAGATTTTTGAGCCAGACGAAACGAACCTCACACTCCGTAGGAGATTGAAACTCCTCCGGCTTCGCGATCGGACTATGCGTTCGCTCGTGACGAAACGAACCTCACACTCCGTAGGAGATTGAAACGATGCAGCAGAGGCTTTAAGGGCGCTTGGCGGAGGACGAAACGAACCTCACACTCCGTAGGAGATTGAAACGAGTATCCTCAGTCGATCAAGAGCCGGGATAGGACCGACGAAACGAACCTCACACTCCGTAGGAGATTGAAACTTCGGTCAATCCGCGCCACACCTGATATTCCCCGAGACGAAACGAACCTCACACTCCGTAGGAGATTGAAACTACCCATTTTCCCATTGTCGATCTCCTTCTCTATTGACGAAACGAACCTCACACTCCGTAGGAGATTGAAACGCTGATGGGAGCCGCTCATCTCGGTGAAGCGGGGAGACGAAACGAACCTCACACTCCGTAGGAGATTGAAACACGGACTATGCGCATCGGCGGCTCTACTCGATGCGGACGAAACGAACCTCACACTCCGTAGGAGATTGAAACGCGGGGTGGGTGGTGGCAACGGAAATATTGCGCCGGACGAAACGAACCTCACACTCCGTAGGAGATTGAAACAAGGACGGTCATTTTGTCTACCGCTGCCTCGGCACAGACGAAACGAACCTCACACTCCGTAGGAGATTGAAACCGCGAGTTGAACGACCTGGCGCTGGCGAACGGGAAGACGAAACGAACCTCACACTCCGTAGGAGATTGAAACTTTCGTGGTTCGTGCTCGCAGCTCGTATTTCGTTGGTCGTCGCCTTTTCTTCTCATGATTCCTGGGAGTCTTCTCACCTTCTTCAAGTCTCACTTGACCGGGCTTCTGCCAGTGTGTTCTTCTACTCCATGGTGGTGCTTCCTTCTTTTGCCAGGCCAACACTCGGCGGGTTTGGTCACCTGAGAAGCTACACCGCCTGCCTTTTATTTCCTCGTCTTTAGGCTATACCTCGTTGAAAGGAGGAATATTTTTGTAAGAGATCACCTGCCGTTTGAGTGGTATGAGCGGCATTCTCTGGGGAGGACCGTGCTGAAGAGTTGGTTTGGGGCTAAGGAAGGTGCGCTCTGCACCCACAATGACCGGATACTTCCTTATGCCCCCTGCAGAAATAACTGTATCCGGTGGGAATTGGGGGGACGTGTATGAAGCGCAGGTTCTCGCTCGCGATGTTGGCCGCAGTAGCTCTGTGTCCGCTATCGTCCGGCTTACAGGTGCAAGCTGCCGATCACCGGGAAGCTCCCGTCGTGAATGGCTTGCCACAAGGAGACCTGGGGGATGTTTTTGTTTTTCTTGACCCCAATGATTCCACACGGTTAGTTGTCGCGCTGGGAGTCAACGGGTTCGCCATTCCTGCGGTCCGGGGGAGCTACACTTTTTCACCTGATTTTCTCTATCAATTTAAGTTCGATAATAACAGCGACTTTCAAGAAGACTTTGTCATTCAAGGCCTATTCACCGGGACTGGCGCTGGCCAAACTGTTGAGGTCCGTGGTCCGGCGCAACCGAACCGGAAACGTATCGGCGCAGTCAACGAGGTCCTTTCTGATGTGCCAACCGTTTCGGGGGCGACGGGACAGATCATTGGCTCTGCCACTGGTGTTCAGGTCTTTGCCGGTTTGACTGATGACGCCTTTAATTTTGACGCTGGACAGTTCAACCGCATTCTCGGCGGTTCACAGGATCTGTTTCGTGAGGTCACGAGCCCAGTGTTAGGACCGCTACGTGGACGACCTATTCGCGATGATGGCGCGAGTGGAGTCGATGGCTTCGCTGGGATTAATGCTTCGATGTTGATTGTTTCTTTTCCGAAAAGTCTTGTTCGCGGGGTAACGCCACGTATCAATGTGTGGGGAACCGTGAGCCGTCCGCGCAAGCAAAAAAATTCAGCCGCTCGCAAAGGCAAATATGACCAATTCGAACGGACAGCATTGCCGGCGATTTCAACTGTTTTTGTTCCGTCCAGTCGCCGGGATGAGTTCAACCAGGCTGTTCCGGCGGGGGATCTCTTCACGTTCTCGTCTTTGATTCCCGATACGTTGACGACAACGGATACTGATGGAACTGGCAACACGATTGCGGGACGGGCGTCGCTGCTTACCGGACTCGGATTGACGGCTCTTCCTGGCGGAGTATCGCTCCTGCTTCCCGGGGACTTTGCCAATACTGATAGAGACTTCTTGCGGAGGGCTTTGTTACCTGACGTATTGCGTTTCGATATGGATCGGCCAGCGAACGAATTCGACATTGGCGTGTTAGGGATCTCGAATGGCCGCCGGCCTCAAGATGACGTCATCGATCTCGAACTCCGACTGTTGCGCCAACTCGCTGATGTGAAGTTTCCGGATGGCGCCGGAGTTCCCGGTAGTGGGCCACTTGGCAGTCGGAAAGCGCTCGATTGCACCGTACTCCCCTCTTGTCCTGACCGCCGGGTATTGGTCGTCCTGCAAGGAACCGATTTTATCGAACCAGACGAGGAGATTGAAGATCTCTCCGCTGGCGGCAATGATCGAGAATTCCCTGATCCGTATGTCTTCCCGTTTTTTGCTTCTGCCCACCCCTTGCCGGGTGCAGAGGGAACTACCGGTTTCCCGCCGCAAGAGTAGCGGTTCTGTTTGAAAGGGTAAATTGGGAGGAGGGAGAAGATGCGAAGACACCGAATTGGTTTGTTGTTGCTCTTCTCCCTTTGGTTCATCGGGGGAGGGAAGGACTCGCTCGCTCAGTCCAGAGAAACGGATGTCACCATCACTTTTTACCAACACCGGGTGAAACGTGACCCCGACGATTTTTTTAACTATAACCAACTCGCCGCTGCGTACATGCAAAAAGCTCGGGAGACGAGCGATGTTACGTATTATGAACTTGCCGAACGGGCGTTGAAAAAGTCGCTCGAACTCGTACCGGCAAGCGCTGCTGCGGCAGCGGCGACGGCGTATTTGGCTGCGGTTTCTTTAGCTCAGCATCAATTTGCGACGGCGCGTACGCTTGCTCAGAAAGCATTGCACTTTGACAATACCGCGGTGTCTGCGTATGCAATACTCGGCGATGCCTCCCTCGAATTAGGAGAGTACGAGGCCGCTGCTGAAGCGTATGGAACCTTATGCGCTCGTCGTCAGGATTTTTCGTGCCATAGTCGTCTTGCGGCAATGCGTTTTCTTCATGGCGACCTCTCGGGTGCTATTGAACAGATGTCCAAAGCTGTTGAGCAAGCACGTTCGAGAGGGGTTCACAAAGAACATCTTGCCTGGGCGCACGTCCAATTCGGTGATTTGCTATTGATCAGCGGAAAGCCTGCGCAAGCTCAGCGCGCCTACAAGGACGCGTTAGAAGTGTATCCTCGCTATTATCGCGCGCTGGCGGGACAGGCAAAGGCAAGCGCCGCGCAGCAACACTATGCCGATGCGATTGCGAGTTATCGAAAAGCCATCGCTGTTGTTCCGTTACCTGAATATGTTGCCGCCCTTGGAGATTTGTATCGGGTGAGCAACCAACCAGAGGACGCAAAAAAGCAAGACGAGCTGGTCGCTCATCTCGCCCTGTTAAGTGAACGTAATCAAGTCCTGTATAATCGCGAGCTTGCTCGCTTTTATGCCGACCATGACCTGCATCTCGACAAAGCGCTCGACTTAGCAGAAAAAGAATTGGAAGTGCGTCGTGACGTGTATACTTACGACGTGCTTGCTTGGGCGCTGTACAAGAATGGGCGGACGCCAGAGGCGCAGGAGGCGATAACTCGCGCCCTTCACCTCGGAACGCAGGACTCAATGCTGTTCTTTCATGCGGGGATGATTGCGCATGGTCGTGGACACCATGACGAAGCGCGCACGTATTTGCAACGAGCGCTACGCTTACATCCGCGTTTTCATCCCCTGCAGGCCAGTATTGCCCAACAAACACTTGACCGCATCCAGGAGCAATCGGCAAGGATCGCAAGTCAGGAGCATCCCTGTGAACACTAACCGGATTTTTGTGGCCAGTGTCCCCTTGGTGTTTGTCCTGCTGGTGGTGTTTGGGATACCAACCCGAAGCGTAGCCCATCCGATGGGGAACTTTAGCATTAATCATTTCTCGGCATTGACCGTTTCTCCGGATACTGTTCGCCTATCGTATGTTATCGACATGGCAGAAATTCCCACGTTCCAAGAAATGCAAGAGGCCGGGGACATCGTACGAGCGGATGATCTCTCGGCGCAGGCGTATCGAGAAAGGAAAGCGCAAGAGTTACAACGTGGCCTGATTTTACAGATAGGGAGGCAAACGATCCCGTTTTCGCCACGGTCGAGCCAGCTGACGTTTCCCCCGGGTGCTGGTGGATTACCGACACTGCGATTGGTCGTGGAGTATGAAGCGCCTTTGTCGTCCGCGAGTGGCGCGATAGTGTTTGAAGACCGGAATTACCCTGATCGGGCTGGGTGGAAGGAAATCGTCGCGCATCCACAGCAGGGTGTCGTTTTCGAACAGAGCTCCGTTCCACGCGAGAGCCGTAGTCAACAGCTCACTAACTATGCGACGGATCTGTTGCAGGCGCCGCCGCAAGATCTTCGAGCCATACTCACCTTTTCGGTTTCTGAGACTATCGCTGTCGCAGGGGCGAGCCCCAAGCTGGGAATGCAATCAGTCTCTGCTCCATTGTCAACAACACGAACGCCACAGGGGTGGTTTACTGATCTGATTACCGTTCGTCAGCTGACTCCCGGGATTATGCTGCTGTCATTGGCTATTGCGCTTGGACTCGGCGCATTTCACGCGTTTGAACCTGGGCATGGGAAGACCTTGGTCGCTGCATATCTGGTGGGGTCGCGAGGGACTCCTTGGCATGCCTTGATCCTGGGGCTCACGGTCACGCTGAGTCACACTCTTAGCGTTTTTCTTCTTGGGGCCGTAGCGCTCTTTGCGTCACACTACATCGTGCCAGAACAACTGTATCCGTGGTTAGAGCTGATCTCGGGACTCTTGATCGCTGGGATGGGGCTTCTGCTCTTGCGCCACGCCTGGCTCCGTTATTATCGTCATGTCGGGCGCCATGACCATGATCATGTGGGCTATGATTACCGTCACCACCATCACCACGCCTCTGGTCAGCATCCTCACATCTCTACAGATTGGGACTACGATTACTACCACGAGCATAGCCATGAGGAACCTGAACCGGTGTCCTACAGAGCGTTGCTGACATTAGGTGTTA
This sequence comes from Binatia bacterium, assembly GCA_050185455.1. GTDB lineage: Bacteria > Desulfobacterota > Binatia > Bin18 > Bin18 > SYOC01. Next base: position 5,460 of record JBFWZL010000251.1, read on the forward strand.
CCGGCGGCATGATTCCCTGTCCCGGTGCTTTGGTAGTGCTCCTGAGCGCCGTTGCGTTACAACGCGTTGCCTTTGGTTTGCTGCTCATTGTTGCTTTCAGCCTGGGGTTAGCCGCGGTGCTTGTCGCAACGGGATTGTTGCTCGTATCAGCTCGCGGCTTTGTGCAACGTTGGAGTGGGGACGGGCCGTGGCAGACGTATTTACCGTTTCTCTCGCCACTAGTGATGACACCGCTGGGTATCGTGTTGGTGCTTCGTGCGGTGACAAGCGGTGGCTTGCTTTAGCGTGGACGATCATGTTTTGCCACTGTCAGCGGCAAGTCGAATGGAGAGATGAAGAGAAACCGCCCACCAATAACCTGTTTTGTTGTGTTCTTCCTCCACTTGCCAGGAGGCGTCATGTTGCATACTCAAAGACTCTGCGCGTTTAGGTCATCTTGCGGAGAAGTATGGCTGTGGGCTTGAGATGGGGGGAGACCGACGTGTAGTCTTTTCGGATGAGATGAGAAATTCGATTTTGTAGAAAGGAGAACATGTATGCATTTCATGTGGTTTACCGAACGTGCGTATCATTATGATCTGGAGACGGATCCGAAAAAATACGAGGCGCTGGAAGATGAAGTCGTGCGCAAGCGGAGCTTCTACGGCACGCCAAATAGTTTTTTTGAACGGGCGCATGGGGCCAAGCTGCTGAATCAGTATTTAGATGAGAAAATCTATACCGACGCCGAGCTGCAGAACTTTGACGGCATCATGCTGAATGAGCATCACGGGACGCCGTTCTGTATGGGCGCGGTCATGGATGTCGAGGCGTCAGTGCTGGCGAAGGCGACGAAGCGTGTCAAAATTTCGCTACTTGGTAATCCCGTGCCCACGGTCTCCAACGCTCTACGCCTGGCTGAGGAACTGGCCATGATTGACCTCATCTCGAATGGGCGCATGATCACGGGATGGGTGCGCGGCGCCGGCTCCGAGCAACTGGCGAATAACGCCAATCCCGCATATAACCGCGAGATGTTCGAGGAAGGGATCGACTTCATTATCAAGGCGTGGACCACGCCTGGTCCTTTCCGCTACGAGGGGAAACATTTCCACTTTCGCCACGTCAATCCCTGGGTGCTGCCGTTGCAAACCCCGCATCCGCCCTTTTGGATTCCTGGTCTCATCAGTCCGGACACCGTGCGCTGGTGCGCCAAGCGCCGGTATCCCTATGTGGCGCTAGCGACAAGACTGGAACCGACTTTAGAGTTGTGGGACTTGTATAATGAGGCCGCCGCTTTGGAAGGGTATCAAGCCGGACCGGAGAATTTCGGCTATCTGCAGCCTGTCCTGGTGGCGGATACACAGGAGCGAGCAGAAGAGCTGGGGAAACGGATTCTCTACGGCGGTGCTTTTGCCCACTTTGCCCGTCCAGAATGGATGTTCCCTCCCGGCTATAATTCAAAAGAGGCGACCCGACGCCTGGCTCGATCGAATTTTGGCATTAACGCTTCCGCGAAACCGCTGTATGGGGAAGGTGGTGAAAATACCAAAGAGGAGATCGAATCCGTCAAGCAGACCATCTACAAGAGCTATCCAGACGTGCTCAAGGATATGGTGATGATTGCGGGGACTCCAGATAATGTTATCCCCAAGCTCAAGAAAGTGATGGACATCTTACGTCCTGGAATTTTCTCCTTCTGGTTGGATGGCCCGGTGCCCGCGAAGGATCGGCTGCGTTGTTTGGAACTTTTGAATCGCGACGTGATTCCCGCCTTGCGTGAACATGGAAAAAAACTCGGACTAATTGATCCCTTCTCTCGCACACCGGGATCGAGACCATTAAGTGGGGGCAAACCTGAAGCCGTAAGTGATCCAGCCGCGTTAGCGGAGCTGGCGGCGTAATCGAGAACGCTGAGCGGGGCGCGTATTTCGACTTCGCCGCGCGAGCGGCCACTATGACATCTTGTAGCCCGGATGGAACAGAGTGGAATCCGGGCTTTCTCTCCCGCTCCCCGTTCGTTCCTGGATTACGCTGCGCTTCATCCAGGCTACCTTATCGTGGGCTAACCCCGCGGCTTACGAAAGCAAGCGATTGACCTCCGCAACCAGATCCTCGACGGTGTGGTTCGTGCCAGTGAACTCCTTGACTACTACTCCATCTTGGTCGATGACACAAGTAATCAAGCGATGGTCGACAATGCCGTCCATGTCCGCCTTATACTCCGCGCCGAAGGCCGTGGCCGTGAGGATGGTGTCGCGGGTGCTGCCGACAAGAAACTTCCAACCGTTGAGGTTTGCTTCGTACCGTTTGGCATAATCTCGGAGCACCTCCGGCGTATCATGTCGCGGGTCGATGGTAACAGAGAGCAACATGACATCTTTGCCCAGCCGATCGCCCAGTTGTTTTTGCAGCTGGGAAAATTTGAGCGAGAGCAGCGGACACGGTCCCGGGCAGCGAGTGAAAATAAAATCAAGCAAGACGACTTTTCCTTTGGCGTCAGCAAGCGAAAACGACTGACCATCTTGATCGGTTAAGGTGAAATTCGCCGCAGGGTGGGGGGAGAACTCGTCCTCTGCAACCGGAGGTTCTCCTTCCCCTTCGTCTGACGAATCGCTGTTAACCGGCTCCGTGGACGCTCTCTTGTCTTGTGGAGAAGCAACACGGTTAATAGCGGTGATATATAAGCTCTCCGAGGTTTTTTCGAGCGTGAAGGTAATGGTGTCCTCTGGTTGCATTCCCGACAACAGCGCCGGATCTTTGACCTCGAAATCCATAGTCATGGCTTGCATGAATCCTGGAATGTCTTCGTGGGCGATACGCACCCCTTTTCCGTCGGCGATCACGTTTTTCACCACGCCTCGCGCTGAAAACACTTGTTTCTCTGGTTGGCGTTGGCAGGAGATGAGCGTGAACACACACAGAACAGCAAAGGCAGCCAGCGAGCGGGATTGGCGGAGAACGTTATTCATGAAGCAGCACTTTAATGTCTCGTTGTAATTTGTCAAAGTCTTCGGCGTCTGAGCCATGATAGTAGCCTCGAATTCTGAAGGAGGGGTCAACGAGCACCAGACGGTCGCTGTGGAGAATTGGTTCTTGACTGCCGGCTTGTGCCGGTGCGACGCTGAGTCGAAACCCCTGGATGATGAGTTGCGTCATGGTTTGGGTCGGTCCGGTTAAGAACACCCACTGGTGTGGATGAGCGTGATACTTTTCCGCATACTCGCGCAGGCGCTCCGGGGTGTCCCATTCCGGGTCGACACTAAAAGACACGAGCCGTATAGGGCGGCCTTGCTCTCCTTGCCGTTGTTGCTGCAGCGTCGCCATGCGTGTGGACAACAGGGGGCACATGCCTGGACAGCGAGTAAAGATGAAGTCCGCCACCCACACAGAGCCTGCAAGATTGGCGCGGGAGAACGGGGCTCCGCTCCGTTCAGTGAGGTGGAACTCTGGCGCCTCGCCCAGGACTGGCAGCGCGGACGAGTGGGTACTGCTCAGTTGAGTGCCCAACAAGAGCACGCTTCCGGCGATCATAAGGAAAAACAGGGCGCCAAGCCCCAGTATCCACAATTTTATTATTCCCGAGGAGCGGGATCTGCGTGTGTGTGTCATGCATTCCTTTTGTCGTTAGCGATCTTTCTTTGTATTTAAATGTTCAGCCGCTTTTGCGCTATCAGGGTTGCTGGATGGCGGACTTCGCGCCTTGACTCATACCAGGGCGCCTGTTATGGCTCCGCCTTGGAGGTCATATCCGTGAGAACGAAAGTATGGGCGACGGGAACGTTTCCCATTATTGCTGTCTTTGTCATTCTCTTCTT
>JBFWZL010000252.1:0-9210 GCA_050185455.1 Binatia bacterium
TCCCCAGGTTGGTACGGACGGATAACCGCCACTTTAGTGACCTCTCCCAGAAAGTTGGGAGTAGGAGTTATCGACAAGGCAAGAAGCCGTCAAGCAGAGGATGGAAGTTGTCCCACCAATAATTGCACGGTGAACGTGCTTGTTCAGTTTGTCACTAACGAAATTGGCGGATCAAGCCAGCATAGCGCTCCACTACCGGCCATTGCTTATCCGGAGGCCCAGGCTCAATCAAAAAGAGAACGCGATTAAATCCCATCTCCATCAATTCCCGAATGCGCTGTTCCGTGCCTTTGGCGCCGGCCAGTTCGTATCCAGTAATGACGCTCAAATCGAACTCGCTCATTGAGCGCCCCACTCGTTCCGCCTCTTTCCGGATTTCGGCAATGCCTCTGACCAGATCATATCCTCCATCGAGTGGAAACCAGCCGTTGCAGTATTCGACAACACGTTTCGTGGCCCATTTCGACATCGCTCCCAACAGCACGGGAGGTCCTCCCGCTTGCACCGGCTTGGGCCAACACCAGAGAGGATCAAAGTTGACAAACTGGCCGTGAAACTCAGCGACGTCTTTCGTCCAAATCTCTCGCATCGCCAACACGCGCTCCCGGGTCACCCGCCAACGATCCTTGATTTCCACGCCATGATCGGCCATTTCCTCAGCGTTCCAGCCCGCGCCAATGCCAAACAGGAAGCGCCCGTTAGAGACGCGATCCAGGCAAGAAATCGTCTTCGCTAGAGTAATGGGATGATGTTCAGGAACCAAACAAACCGAGGTTCCCACTTTCAGCTTTTGCGTGACCGCAGCCGCGGCGGTCAGCGCGATGAACGGATCAAAGAATTCCTTGTAATAGACGGGTAGTTCGCCGCCGAGAGGAAACGGCGTCTTACGGCTCGTGGGGATATGCGTGTGTTCGCCAAAGAATACGGACTCAAACCCATGTTCTTCCGACCACCGCGCCAGGTCCACAGGTTGAATGGTGTAGTGCGTGGGAATCGTGACAAAGCCGAAGTCAACCATAAACATTCCTCCTTTTGCTTTTGCTTATAGCTCTTGAAGCGACGCTCACGCCAGTTTGCGCGCAATCTCCGCATAACGGTCAAGGAAGGGTAGAACTGCTTCGCGATCCGCTGTCGGCGCTCGCACCACGGTCCGCACTGCACCGAGCGTACGATAGCGTTCGAGCCGCTCCATACTCGCAGCATGTACGCAGAAGAAGGAAATGGGGATAGATTGTGGGTCTCGACCAGCGGCGCGCGCGCGCGCGTGCAGATCGGCAATAGACGCCGACATGTCAGGGATCGCGGTTTCGACCGGGATCCATCCGTCACCCAACTCCACCGCACGCTGACGGCCGAGCGCGGAGTTGAGGCTGCCCACCAAAATCGGCGGATGCGGTTTGGTCAGAGGTTTCGGATACGACCAAATACGATCGAAGTTAACAAATTCTCCGTGGTAAGAGGCGACATCTTCCGTCCACATTTTCTTCATCGCTTCGATCCGTTCAGTGAATACCTTCCACCGTTTGTTGGGCGGCGTGCCGTGATTCGCCATTTCCTCTTTATTCCAGCCCGCGCCCACGCCAAAAATGAACCGGCCTTGCGAGATGCGATCGAGCGAAGCAACTTGTTTCGCCTGCACGATCGGATCATGCTCCACTACCAACGAAATACCCGTGCCCAGCTTCAACGTCTTTGTTACCGCGGCAGCCGCCGCTAGTCCGATGAACGGATCGGACATGTGGGCATATTCCTCCGGCAATTCTCCGCCGCCTGGGTAGGGAGATTCGCGACTGGTGGGGATATGCGTATGTTCAGGCAGCCAGAGAGATTCAAATCCTCGCGCCTCGCATTCTCGCGCCAATTCATCAGCGGGCATGGTGTATTCGGTGTTAAAACTGAAGATGCCTATTCGCATTCTTACTCCTCCTCATTTTGAAACGGCAACATGAAGCCAAAGTTCATAACGCCCTCCTTTTTGACGCACGGGCTGATAGCGTTGCCGTCTCCTTCCACAGGCGCAGTGCGACTATTTAGAACCCTTTGACTCCCTTATCTAATTGTACACCGAAGGTGTTGAGCGCCATGGACACCATATTGTATTGTCCCACCGCGAATACTACGTCCATCAGTTGTTCGGTGGAGTAGCGCTCACTCAGCGCGGCCCAGGTTGCATCGCTGATAAACGCGTCGGCATGCAGCTCGTCAGCTGCGCGCAATAGAGCGGCGTCAAACGGAGCCCATCCTTTAGCGTCTGGGCCTTCTTTGATCCGAGCGATCTCTTCATCGCTCAGACCCGCCTCTTTACCGAAGATGACATGTTGTCCCCATTCGTATTCCGCTTGACAGAGCCAGCCAATCCGCAGAATCAAGAGCTCCCGCTCTCGCGGCTGCAGCGTGGAGGTGTCCCCCATCACATGAAACGCCCAGACGCCGAATTTTTTCGACGCTTCCCAATGTCGGGCCAACGTGCCCAACACGTTGAACACGCGCCCTTCCTTGTGGCGCGGCTCAAGCACTTTCCGTTGCTCGTCGGTCCACTCAGACTCAGGCAGCGGCGTGATGCGCGGTTTCGTGAGTTTCATCAGCAATCCTCCTTTTATTATCCAACTTAATATCCGCCATGTTTGTCTACAACATTATCCATTGGCTCGCCCTGCAAGAATTTCCGTAGGTTCGAGCGAAAGATGACAACGGCATGATCCCAATAGCGCGAGCGTAAGCCCGAATAATGCGGCGTCAAAAAGACGTTGGGCAAGTGAAACAGTTCGCTCTCCGCCGGAAGCGGTTCGACCTCGGTGACATCGAGACCAGCGCCGGCGATCCACCCTTCTTTGAGCGCACGGATCAAAATCGATTCCTGGATGATCGCGCCCCGACCTACGTTCAGAATATATGCGGTCGGCTTCATCAGACGGAGTTCGTTCTCGCCAATCAACCCTTGCGTCTCGGGCGTCAGCGGAGCCGCAATAATCACAAAGTCCGAGGCGCGCAGCAGATCCGGCAGTCCTCCTGCGCCATAGAGTTCATCGACGCAGGCAGGCCGCGCGGTCGGATTTCGTCTCGTGGCCACTACTCGCATGCCGAGAGCCTTGACGCGTTCCGCGACGGCGAGGCCAATACTACCGAGGCCGATGATTCCTGCCGTCTGTTCATACAACTCCGAAAACGTCGGATAGCGCTCAAACATCTCACGTCGCGCCCATTTCCCTTCCAGTTGGAAACGGTAAGCGTCGTGCAATTTGCGCGCGAGAACGATCATCACCCCCAGCACGTGCTCGGCGATCGGAATAGCATGCAACCCGCGAGAATTGGTGACAATGACCTGACTTGCGACCACCTCGGAAAACAACACATGCGTGGCTCCGGCGGAAGGAAGATGGAGCCATTTCAGTTGTTTCGCGCCAGCAAACTCTTCCGCGCTTAACCGAAGCGTGAAGAGCACCTCAGCATCAGCCAGCTCTTGCCGCCGCTGCGCTGGATCAGAGAGGAATCGCACGGTAGTGGTAGGAAATTCGTCTTGCAGCTGTTGCGCCAAAGAGGCAGGAAAATCGGGAAACCCGCCAAGACCAGCAGAACCGGCAAAGCCAATACACACCTTGGTCATGTTGCGCTCCTTCATCGGATGCTGGCGACTCAGTCTAGCGTAATGAACAATGATTTCCTCGGCTTGCCGCCAACGGCGCGACTGATGTGCCCTTGTCCCGTAGTGTCCTCGGCCAGCAAAATATCTCCAGAGCGAAGAAGACGCTTCGTTCCGTCGCCTACTTCAATTTCAACCTCGCCCTCCAGGTTGACCACATACTGCCTTCGAGGCGCGTTGTGGAAATCAAAATTATACGACCCATCAGTTTCCCGAAACACGACGCCGGTCGCTTTCATGAGTTCCGACATGAACCCGGCTTTTCCTCCATCCTTGAGAGGCACTTCAAGATCCTCAAAATGAGATTTCCCGTCGGCTCCGGTATAAACGCGCGTTACCTTCATGTAACGACCCCCTTGTTGAAATTTTTGCTCTTGGGCGACGACCCACACCCAGCTTAGTCCGATTATCAGGACGGAAAAGACAACGATACTGGCCTTCCCCTTCACTCGTTTTGGCTCCACGCGCTCCTCCTTATTTACCTGACTGATTTCAGTCCGGGATTCCCCATAAACCAGCTTTCCTATTCCTGTCAAGAAAGATGATCCGCGGGGCTGGAAGAAAGATTGACACGTCCGCCATCGAGTATACCATGATGTTCTCCTGCACTATCCCGCTTGTACAGTCAAACAGACAGCAAAGGAGGATGAAAAATGAAAGGTTCACCTGAAGTGATTACAGCGCTCAACGGCCTGTTGCAGGGAGAACTGGCCGCCATCAATCAATATTTCCTGCACGCCTCCTTGTGTAAAAAGTGGGGTTATCTACGCCTCTACAAAAAAATCTACGACGAATCGCTTGAAGAGATGAAGCACGCCGAGCAGTTGATCGACCGCATCCTTTTTCTTGGCGGCATGCCAACGGTGAATGAATCGATCAAAATCGCGATAGGAAAAAACGTGAAAGGGATGTTGGAAAACGATCTCAACCTGGAAAGAGAAGGTCTCCCGGAACTCAAGAAAGGCGTTCGTCTCTGCCTGGAGCAGACGGATACCGGTACGCGAGAACTCCTGGAGCATATCCTGGTGAGCGCGGAAGAACACATCCAATGGCTAGAGTCGCAAACTTTCTTGCTCGAACAGGTCGGCTACGAAAACTACTGCGCCCAACACATCCAGCCTGAATGAGCGTCCGTCGTGACATGAGTGTTGCGAACAAAGAGAACCTGAATGGACAATTTTTCGATTCATTCAGGTTCCATACTTCTTCCTCTCTTGCGAGGGAAAGTTGGGGAGGAAGAAGTATGGAACGTTACGCTAACGGCACCACCGCGGCGATAGCTGGGGTCGCGCTGACTACCCGAGTGGTGTGGCCTGATCCAGTAAGGTCTTCCGCCAGGGTGGCGTCTCCGGGATTCATACGCTTTGTCGTCCCATCCTTAAAGCCAATCTCCAGTTGACCGGCGAGCACGATGACATACTGTCGTCGTGGCGCGTTATGCCAGTCCATAAGGGTTCCCACGGGGATCTCCCGAAATTGAATATGCGCAGCGGATCGTTCTTGCTCGAGAACAGGGTGAGCACTGATAGTTTGCTCTTCGAGATGAGATTGTCCGTCACTACCGGTATACATACGGAAAATAGCCATGATACTTCCTCCTTTTTGAAATGGAAAAATGAACATACCAGAGACAAACAAGTAACGTGTTACGTGTTGCGTAATACGTGCACAGAACATACAACACGCCAACAGTCCTCATCGTCCTTACAACCTTGGCCGCCGCAAATGCCAGTCCGTCACCTGTTGATACGTCCAGGCGGCGCGTAAAATGAGCGCTTCCTGCCAATGACGGGCGGCAATTTGCAGACTGATGGGCAATCCTGCCGGCGTAAATCCACAAGGGATGCTGATTACTGGCACAGCAGCCAGGTTGAGCGGATAGGTGAAGCGAGTTAACAACCGGGTCGTCTCCACCCCATCACTCTCCTCGATCAACGGAGCCCCGATGCCGCACGTTGGCGCAAGCAGCAAATCATAGCGGTTGAAGGTCTGCTCTATATACCGTTGCCACCGACGTTGCTCCTGCCGCGCGAGTGCATACCGCATTCCAGAGACTGAAGCGCCGCGTCGTAGTCGTGTCATCACATCGTGGCCAAAATCCTCCGGCTTCTCTTCCATCCTAGCTTCATGGAACGCGGCAGCGTCAGTCAAAATCAATTCACTCATGCGATCGATCATTTCTTCGGCTCTTTCGAACACGACCTCCTCAACTTGCGCACCAAGGCCAGCGAATATCCGAGCCGCCTTTTGCACCGCACTGGTCACCGCCGGTTCAGGCTCCGTTTGGAAATGGCCGCCAGCGACGCCGATCCGCAGCTCTTTTACTCCAGCCCGCAGCTCGGCGAAGTAGTCGGGCACGGGAACATCAAATGACGTAGGTTCTTCGGAATCATAACCGGCGACCACCTGGAGAAGGTGCGCCACATCTTCTGCGCATCGCGCCATGGGGCCAATTGTATCGAAGGTCCAGCTCACTGGAACAACGCCACGAATGCTCACCCGACCAATGGTAGGACGAATACCGGAAATCCCATTCAGTGCGGCAGGAATACGCACAGACCCCCCAGTGTCGGTGCCAATCGCCGCTAACGTCATGTCAGCGGCAATTGCGGCTCCTGAGCCGCCGCTTGAGCCGCCGGGGATGCGCTGACGGTCCCAAGGATTACGGCATGGACCGAAATGTGGGTTCCGTGTCGTGGCGCCAATCGCCCATTCATGCATGTGTAGTTTGCCAAGCAGAATTGCCCCAGCATTTTGCAGACGCTTGGCAACCTCGCAATCAGTTGTTGACACATGGTCCCTGAGGAATTTCGTTCCCGCCGTCATGCGTACGCCAGCCACCTCGCAATTGTCTTTCAGTGCTATGGGAATGCCATGCAGCGGACCTACTTCCTCTCCCCGCATGAGCGCTTGTTCCGCGGCTTTTGCCGCCGCTAAGGCTCCTTCCGCAAGAACCGTCAGGTACACGTTCAGATCGGGATTCAGTTTCTCGATGCGTTCGAGATACACACGCACGAGTTCCACCGGGGAGAGTTCACCAGCACGCATTCGCTGGAGAACATCCGAGATCCCAAGCTGAACAATATCAGTAACCGCCATGAGAATGGTCCTTCCTTACCGAGTAAACTGTGCGTGACGTTCGAGCCACCAGCGAGCGATATCAACCCGTCGCGCAAACCAGACATCGCCTTTTTTGAGGGCGTATTCAATAAACTCCCGCAAGCCAGCGGTCCGTCCAGCCTGTCCCACCATGCGAGGATGGAGCCCAATCGACATCATCTTAGGATAACCCGCCGCGCCCTCGCGCCACAGTTCGTCTAATCCTCGCCGACAGGTCTCAAAGAAATCGCCCGGGTTGCTGTATCCCTGCGCCAGCACGAAACGCGCGTCGTTATACGTCAGCGAGTACGGCACGATCAGATGCTGTTTGTCGTTCACCTGCGTGAAGTATGGCAGGTCGTCATTGTAGGCGTCAGAATCGTAGACGAACCCACCTTCTTCTACGATCAGTTCCCGCGTATGGACACTCGGTCCGTAACGGCAAACCACCCTAACGGACGCTCTCCACACGTCTTCTTGATCGACTCAATCGCCCATTGCAAGTGTTGTTGTTCTTCTTCACGGGTGAGTCGCCAGTGTTCGCTCCAACGCCATCCATGCGAACAAGGTTCATGACCGCTTTCATGGAGCCATTGTCCTACTTCGGGATTGCGCTCTAAGGCGACTGCACATGCAAAAAATGTCACCTTCACCTGATACTCGTCAAACAGCCGCATGAGTCGCCAGATGCCGGCGCGACTGCCATATTCATAGACAGACTCTACACAGAGGTCACGATATTGCGGGTGCAGATTGTAGTTGATTTCTGCTAACCCCTCGTTGCGGTCGTCTCCCGCCGGCTTGGAATACTCGGAACCTTCTTCATAATTCACTACGAGATTGACGGCGATTTTAGCGCCATTGGGCCAAAAGACGCGCGGTTGACGCCTCCCATAGCCGACAAAATCACGCTTGGGTCCTGGAATGTCTTTGTCTACCAGCTGCATAACTCCCCCCTTTTGTCGCTAGGCAGACGCTAGCGCGTCCGCCCGTATGAGGTCAAGGGAGAAGCATGGTATAGTTGTTTTCACTCTCACCCGCAAAGGAAGCAGGTATGTCCATTGCAGGGAACAAAGCCACTCTTCGCCGCATTCCTGAAGCATTCAACCGACAGCCGGCGAGAAGTTTACCTCCGTCGCGATTAGTATCTATCGTTTTGCAAATGGCAAAATTATAGAAGACTGGGGAGTAAGCGCCCGAAATCAAACGGATGAACCATGGGCGTAGGGCTTTAGCGACTGGGCAGACTGTTAGCAGACTCTCTCATGCCATCACGTTTCATCGACCAATTCGACGTCATTCTGCTCGACATGGCGCGCACGTTTATGTTCAACGTCGACCGGTTTTCCGCAGAAGAAGATTTCACTGCTACCTATCGGCAGATTGGAGGAACGACTCTCAGCGACGACATGGTGCAGCAAATCATTACAGACCTGGTCTCCACAATTGAGCCCGATTATCAAGATCCTCGCTCTGTTGAATACTTCTCGGACGTCAGCAGCTATCTGAAAGTCCTTCCCAGTTCCCGATCTTTGCCACGCCACGAGCTGGACCTGTTGGAGCAAGTCTTCGCGCTACACGAGGTTGGAGAAATTCCGGCTCCATACGCGGACGCGCTCCAGCAGCTCCGTCACACTCATCGCCTGGGAGTGGTGTCGGATATTTGGTCAAAGAAGGATCTCTTCCTGCAAGAATTCGAGCGAGTAAATGTCGGGAGCCTCTTCGATGTCATCGTCTTCTCTTCAGATCACGGTTGTGTCAAGCCGTCGTCTCGGTTGTTCAGGAAAGCGCTTGCAGCGTTCACGGTCGACCGCAGCAGGGTTGTGTTCGTGGGTGATAGCTGGATGCGAGATATTGTCGGAGCGAAAATGGAGAAACTGGCGACGATATGGATCAATGCGACCGGGGCGGCGGCGCCAAAGAGTAGATTTCAACCTGACCTTGTGGTGCAGGCCTTACAAGTTCTGCTATGAACAACGCAATACGCATGCTAGTTGCTAGGCAGATTTCCAAGCTCTAGCTCTAGTCTCCGGAAAGGACGTGAGAGGAAAGCCTATGAACAACCCAGAAACTCCATCCGTGCAAACCTTCGCGATCGGCGCTACTCAGGTCTCGAAAGTAATCGATTGTATAGAGCCGACGAGTCCTCGAGTCCTGTATGTTGAAAAACGTAAGGACGATTTCGATCCACACCTGGATTGGTTGCAACCACAGTTTCTCGACGCCGAGAAACGTATGCTGTTAAGCATTCATACGTTCCTCATACGCACCAAACATCACACAATTCTGATCGACACCTGTGTCGGCAACGACAAACAGAAGCTTGCCTTTCCCCAGTGGAATGGAAGGCAAGACGCCTCCTATCTCCGGAATCTCGCCGCTGTGGGTTGTGCTCCGGAGTCCGTCGATTACGTCTTTTGCACGCACATGCATCTCGATCACACCGGCTGGAACACACAGCTCAAGGAAGG
>JBFWZL010000253.1:0-9201 GCA_050185455.1 Binatia bacterium
CGGTACCAGCGCTCCAACGGAAATTCCTTGGAGACGCCGTAGCCGCCGTGAATCTGTACCGCGCTATCAATCACGCGTCCCAACACTTCGCTCGAGTAAAGTTTGGCGATTGATGCTTCGACCCGCACGTCTTCTCCGCGGTCGGCTTTCCAGGCTCCTTCCCAAATCAGCCAGCGTGTGGCGCGCAGTTCGACCTCCGCATCTGCCAGCATCCACTGGATCGCTTGCCGCTGACTCAACGGCACGCCAAAAGTGGAGCGTTGTTTCGCATGTGCAACCGCCATGCGATGCGCCGCGACTGATACCCCAAGGTTACAGGCAGAATAGGGGAATCGCTGCCTCGTGAGCAGGTCAAGGCATAGACCTAACCCGTCGCCTTCGTTGCCAATCATATTGGTCGCGGGGATCTGGCAATCCTCAAAAACGACTTCATTCGGCAAAGAGACGGTACGAAGCGTGCGAAATGGTCGCGCCGTGAACCCGGGAGTACCTTTGTCAATAATGAAGCAACTGATGCCCTTCCGACCTTTTGAGGGGTCGGTGCGAACAAAGACAACGCCCCATTCCGCTTCGTGGGCATGGGAGATGAATATCTTAGTGCCGTTCAGCACCCAATAGTCGCCTTGTTTCACGCCGCGACATTGGATGGCGCCCGCCGGGTCTGAGCCGCCGCTCGGTTCGGTGATAGCGAAGAATGTATATGTTCCGTCGCGCAGCGTCGGTACGGCGTATTTTTGAATTTGCTCTTCCGTGCCGCCATAAATCACCGGAGGTGGATAGCGACCGAACACCCCGCAGCCGGCGTTGTATAACCCCATGCGATGCTGCGACATTTCTTCCAACAAGACGGACATACCAAAGGTGTTCATGCCGCCGCCGCCGTACTGTTCCGGCGCGCTCAAGCACCAAAGGTTTGCTGCTTTGGTCTTGGCCATGAGGCGGTGGTAGTCTTCTTCTGGAAGGTCGGGGGCATCGGGATCGATGCGTTGTTCGATGGGGATGATTTCGTCGCGCACGATGCGCCGGATTTGTTCCCGCAGCATCGTTAGTTCTTGTGGGAGGGTGAAGCCAGGGAAGGGGTTCATGGTAAAACCTTTCACTGAATCGGGGGACCGGAGAATCAGGGAATCGGAGAGTCAAAGATTCTTTCTCCGATTCTCCCCGTCTCCGTTTCTCCGGTTCTTTTTCAGCGTGCACGCTGAAATTTTGGCAGTGTCACTTCTGGTGTGACATCGTCGAAGCAGACCTCGACCGGTAGACCCAGGCGCAGTTCCTCGTCTGGCGTGTCGACCAGCCAGCTCACCATGCGCACGCCCTCATCCATTTCAATGATGACCGGGCTGTAAGGGACAAGGTCGGCGAACTGCGGCAGCATCGGCTGGACCGCCGTCGTCCAGGAAAAAAGTTTTCCTTTACCCGAAGATTTCGCCCATTCCCAGTCGAATGAGCCGCACTTGGCGCACATGTCGCGTGGCACGTGGCGCCAGGTTCCACACGCTTTGCAGTGTTGAAAACGCAATTCGTGTTGTTTGCAAAAACTATAAAACTCTCCCGCCATGCCGCGCCCTTTAGGGACGGGCCGTTTATATGCTGTCTCTGCCATATTGGTCTACCTCCGCAAAATTGCTAGACTGCCGTCGCCAAAATCGCCCCAGCCGCTAACGAGCCCAAGTTGGGCGTCTTGTACTTGCCGCTCGCCACACTCGTGGCGCAATTGCCGCGTGGCCTCAACGATGTGATTCATGCCCCATACGTGGGCTTCGGAGTGGAGTCCGCCGTGCGTATTAATGGGCAGTTCACCTCCCAGTTCGAGACGTCCGCCTTTAACGAAATCTCCTACTTCTCCGCGTTTGCAGAAGCCGATCGCTTCAAGTTGGAGCAAGACAACATAGGAAAAACAGTCATAGATCTCGATAAAGTCCAGGTCTTTCCGATCAATCCCCGCCATCTGTAACGCCTTGGGCGCCGCGAAGCTCAGACCAATGACAAAGGGATCGGGGCGCGCGGGAATATCGTCAGCCGGGTAGGGGTGACCTTCAGCGACGCCGGAAATGTACACCGGAGTATGTTTCAGATCTTTTGCTCGTTCCGGCGCTGTGACCACAACCGCCGCCGCGCCATCGGTTTCCAGGCAACAGTCAAATAAGCGGAAAGGCTTCGCCACCCAACGCGCGTTCATGTAGTCGTCCATCGTCAGAGGGCGGCCGCGCATGTACGCTTTGTCATTGAGTTGAGCGTGTTTACGGGACGCGACGGCGACTGCGCCCATCGCCTCGTCCGGCACGTTGTACATCTGTTTGTGACGCGTCGCGAGCCACGCATACCACTGCACCGGCACGGACGCGCCATACGGCAGGTAATATTCACCAATAGTTGTGGCGAGCGCTCCAGGCGCTCCACCGCCACCGCCGCCGTTTTCCTTGCTACCAAGATTACGCACTCGCATGGCGGAATAGCCATTCCAACCGAGTGGAACAAGAACATTCTTTGCTACGCCACAGGCCACCGCCATCGCCGCGCTTTGCAAAGAAGTGACCGGACTCGCGCCGCCCATGTGAACCGTGACGGAATAGCGCAAGTCTTCGACACCTAAGTTGGCGGCGAAATGTTCGGCGGTGGATGGAAGAGGTGGGGGAATAATGCCGTCGATATCGTGTGGTTTGAGACCGGCGTCAGTGATGGCTTTCATCGAGGCTTCGAGCATAAGCGCCAGATCGGTTTTGCCGGAGCCGCGCGTATATGCTGTCTCACCGACACCAACGATGCAGGCTTGATCCTTTAATGAGTACATAGAAATCCTCCTTCGTGTGGATCAACTACCGGCGCGGATCGTATACCGGGAAGAGGCGGATTGCAAAGGCGAGGGCAGGGCGCGCTCAGTAGTCTGTAGGGAAGATGGACATTGCTGGAATGACTCGCGCGGAGCAGGTAAGTTGCGCAATAATAAAAAGAGAGACAAAAAAAGTTATGAAGGAGCAAATGACAGCATGAAGGTGCGTGATCTGTTTCGTTCACAAATGCCGACCTTTTCGTTTGAATTTTTCCCGCCGAAAACCATGGAGGATATTAACCTGTTATTTGAGCGAGCGCGGGAATTACAGCCCCTCAGGCCCAGTTTCATTTCGGTTACCTATGGCGCCGGCGGCTCCACTCGGAGGAATACGATCGATATTGTCTGCCGCATGCAAGAAGAATTGGGGATCGTCGCCGTCGCTCACGTGACGTGTGTCGGTCATAGTCAGGCTGAATTGCGGGATGTTCTCCAGGAACTCAAAGAGCGTGACATTGAAAATTTAATGTGCTTGCGCGGTGATCCGCCGAAAGGACAGACGAGCTTCGTGCCTGCGCCGGACGGGTTCGCCAATGCCTACCAGTTGGTGCAGTTGGCGCGTTCGCTGGGCGATTTTTGCATCGGCGTAGCGGGCTACCCCGAGCTGCATCCCGAATGCCTAGATCAAGCGCTCGATCTACAGCATCTGAAGGAAAAGGTGGACTGTGGCGCGGATTTTGTGACCACACAGCTCTTCTTTGACAACAAGGATTATTTCGATTTCTGTGAGCGCGCCCGTGAGCTTGGCGTCCGTCAGCGCATTATTCCCGGCATTTGGCCGATTACGAACTATAAGCAAATCCAGCGTGTGGCGCAGATGTGCGGGGCGACCTTGCCTACTGAATTGCGCCAGAAGTTAGATTCGGTAGCCGACGATCAACAAGCGGTCTTGGATATTGGCATTGAGTGGTCTTCTCGACAATGTGAAGAACTGCTTGCCGGCGGCGCTCCAGGGATCCATTTCTACACTATGAACCGTTCGCATGCGACGCAGCGAATTTTTGAGCATCTGCGCGAGAGTAGCGTGAAAGGGATGCTGCCGGCCGCACTTTCTGAGTCGCGACCATAAAAGAGTCCCCGGTTCGGACTGATTGACTGTGAGACTGATTGAGCGGTATGGTCCCTCCGTGGGAGGGCGCGTCTATGTCAAACGGCGTTCAACCGTCAACGAATCCTCAAGAGGTCGAGGAGTATCTTTGCGGTCTCGGTCAGTACAATGTTGGACCGCTATGGAAATTTCTCCGACAAGCATTAACCCCAGAACCGAAGAGTCAGGCAAAACCGTTCCTCTGGCGATGGAAAGAACTCCGACCGCAACTCCTACGCGCGGGAGAGCTAGTATCGGCGGCTGAGGCCGAGCGTCGCGTGCTTATGCTGCTCAACCCAGGTCTTGAAGGTCGCATCGCCACAACCCATACGCTGTATGGCGGGTTGCAGTTGATTCTGCCCGGCGAAGTCGCCGCCACGCATCGTCACACCCCTAATGCCCTACGATTCATTATGGAAGGTGAGGGAGCCTACACCGTGGTCGATGGAGAAAAGATGACGATGTCGTTTGGTGATTTTGTTCTCACACCTAACTGGACCTGGCATGATCATGGCAGCGAGTCGAGCGGTCCAGTGGTGTGGCTTGATGGTTTAGACATTCCGTTAGCGACTTTGTTAGAGGGCATCTTCTTCGAACCGTATCCACAAGAGGCGCAAGCGTGGACGAAACCTGTGAATAATTCGGTCGCGGAATATGGGAAGAGCGGCTTGCTACCCACCTGGCAACGCGCGACGAGCGCATACTCACCGTTACTGAAATACGCCTGGAAAGAAGCGCGCGAAGCCGTAGCGAGTTTAAGCCCTAGCTCAGAGAGCCCATTTGATGGCGCGATGGTAGAGTACGTCAATCCAGTGACCGGTGGACCGTCACTAGCGACGATGGCGAGTTTTTTACAAAAACTGAAGCCTGGACGGAAAACCGCGACGCACCGTCATAGCGTTAGCGCAGTCTATCTGGCGGTGGAGGGATACGGACGAACGGTGATTGAAGGTAAAACCTACGAATGGTCGCCTGGCGATGTCTTTGCGCTGCCCACCTGGTGCTGGCATGCGCACGAAAATCTCTCCGCCAGTACAGATGCGATTCTGTTCTCTTTCACTGACACGCCGGTGATGAGGACATTTCAGTGGGAGAGGGAGCAGGTGATGTAGGAATTTGACAGAGACGGGAAAAGGCAGAGAACCAGCATTGCTACCTCCTGTCTCAAATCTCTGTCTGAGCAAAGACGAGCAGTAGAGTAAGAATATTGAATTGAGGAGAATTCTCTATGCTCCAAACTATGATCGTCGGTAGTCTTCCCCGTCCCACTTGGCTCGCGCCGGCGGGACAGATGCATGTCAACTGGAACGTCAAAGATGCTGCGCTTAGCGAGGCACAGGACGACGCCGTCATGCTGGTGATTGCCGATCAGGAAGAAGCGGGTTTACAAATTCTGACGGATGGCGAACAGCGCCGTAAGCATTACATTTGGGGGTTCACAGAAGGGCTTGCTGGTATTGACTTCAGTCGTATGGTGAAAATCACCACTCGCGGCGGCCGCTATGGAGATAACTTGGTTGATGCGGCGCGCGTTGTTGGTCCTGTGCGGCGGCGCGAGTCGATCATGCGCGAGGCTGTGCGGTTCCTTAGAAAGCATACTAACAAGCCGATCAAAGTTACTTTACCGGGGCCAATGACCACAACCGATACGCTGGCTGACGAACACTACGGCAGTCGGCAAAAGTTGGCCGCCGCGTTAGCGGTACAACTCAACGAAGAAGCGATCGAACTTGTTGAGGCGGGAGCGGATATCGTGCAGTTCGATGAGCCATGCTTCAACATTTATCTTGATGAAGTCGAGGAGTGGGGCATTCGCACCCTGGAAGACGCCGCCAAAGGCGTGCACGCCAAAACCGCCGTGCATATTTGTTACGGCTACGGCGTGCCGATTGTGTTGCAATGGAAAACCAAGAACACTGACTGGAGCCACTACGCGCGTACGTTGCCACTTTTGCGCACCAGTTCCATCGATATGATCTCCGTCGAATGCGCCGCTTCTGGCGTTGATCCTGCCGTGCTGGCGGAAGCCAAAGGCAAGGACTTGATGGTGGGCGTGATCGACGTAGGTACGGAAGAAATTGAGAGTGCTGAAACCGTCGCGTCGCGCATTCTTAAAGCCTTACCGTATGTGGACCCGATGCATCTGTATCCCTGTACAGACTGCGGTATGATTCCACGCTCCCGTACGGCAGCTCGGGGAAAAATGAAAGCCCTAGCCGACGGCGCCTGGCTCGTGCGTTCGGAACTGATCAAGCAGGACCAGAAGGGGGTCGTGATGGGCTACAAGCCTGGGGAACAGAAGTGAAGCGATAAGCCTGAGGCGGAAGGTGAGAGAGGAGAAGGCAAGAATAGGAAGATTTGGCGACCTAACAATTTGATGACTTTCGCCTTATTTGTCAATGAACTCTTTCAGCAAAGCGCGTACTTCTTCAGGACGCTCTTCGATTTCAAAATGACCGGTGCGAAGCACGACTTGAAGCGTGGCATTCGGGATATCGTCTTTGAGTTTCTTGGCAAAAGCGAGAGGCACGTAAGGATCTCCGTCGCCCCACATAATTAACGTCGGTATTTGGATCTTGCCCAAGTTGGGCGTGATCTCTTTTTCTAGCGTGGGTCGCAGGTCAAACTCGCGGACGCATTTCAATAGCGCCGTCCGCGCGCCCGGGTCATCATGATATGGTTCGAGATACTCTTCGATAAGAGCCTCGGGCATGGCTGCTTTGTCTTGGACACCGTCACGAA
Source organism: Binatia bacterium (assembly GCA_050185455.1). GTDB lineage: Bacteria > Desulfobacterota > Binatia > Bin18 > Bin18 > SYOC01. The sequence continues at coordinate 6,660 of JBFWZL010000253.1, forward strand.
AGATGCGTTTGAGGAACCAATCGCCGGTAAACATTTCTCCGACGAGCTTTGTGCGTAACAAACGGACATTGAACGAGGGCGCTTCAGGATACAGCGGCGCGTTCATAAGAATCAACTTACGGACTTTGTCCGGATTTCGCAGGGTATACAGCGTCACGATAGGAGCGCCGATGTCGTGGCCAAGCAGAATGGGATTCTGCAGGTGGTACTCTTCGAGAAATTTTGTCAGTTGAGCCACATAGGTTTCGATACTATACGAGAGGTGTTGTGGTTTTTCCGATAGCCCGAACCCCATCAGGTCCAAACTATAAATTGTATTGCCGAACGTCAGACCTGGAATGATGTTGCGCCAGAGATATGTGTTCGTTGGTAATCCGTGCAAGAGCACGAGTGGGCGTCCAAGCCCTTGTTGCTTAATATGAAGGGCAGCACCGTCAATTTGCACATATTTCGCGTCGGGGTATTTTTGTTGCAACTCGTCCGCCGTAAGGCTTGGCGGGGGAGACCCACATCCGACAAGGCTTAGCATGAGTATAAGCGTTAATCCGATAACCGCCGTCCCGTATTTCATGGGTTTGTTTTGCTCCTTAACATGACATGTGCAGCGTTTAATGGCGTGATGGCTTTCAGTGGGATTCGCACAAGGCCGCGACCGTGTGATATGAGGGTATGCCGTTCCGGGTAGTCACTTTAGCGCTGCTTGTTTTGAACGACAAGTGCATATCTTCTGATAAACAGGAGAGGAAAGGAGAGAGATATGGCTGAAGCAGAACTGTTCGAGATCATGTATTCAACGCGGAGTATGCGCAAGCTGAAGACTGATCCCATACCTGATGAGGTTCTCTACAAGATCCTTGAAGCTGGTACGCGCGCGCCGAGTGGCACGAATACCCAGCATTGGCGTTTTCTAGTTGTGAAAGACCCCGAAGTGAAAAGGAAAGTACAGGCGATCTACCAGAAAGGCTGGAATGAAGCCCGAGCGATGTACGATAACCGCCCAGGGCCAGAGCACATGGCGGCGGAGAAATTTGGCCGCCTGCTGAATGCAGCCACCCATTTGGCCGAACATCTGGCGGAAGCGCCAGTGTTGATTTTCGCCTGTCTTAAAGAACGTCCGCTTCCGCCGCAACTTGCCGCGCGATTGGCGCGTTTGGCGGGATCGAGTATTTATCCCGCCGTGCAGAATATACTACTTGCCTGTCGGGCGTTAGGGATAGGAGCCACGCTGACGACTGTTAGCTCTTTGCATGAAGAAGAGTTGAAAAAAGTGCTTGGTTTGCCCGACGATGTCAACACGTATGCGTTGCTTCCCCTCGGCTATCCGCTCGGGAAATTTGGCTTAGTGTCGCGTCTGCCAGTGGAAGAAGTGACTTGTCTGGATCAGTGGGGGAAGGCCTTTAACAAGTGATGGGTGACGAGGACTGAGTATGGGCAACGCGCGACTCCGTATGGCTTTCCCAGTCCTCAACCCTCAGTCCTCATTACTTTTTAAGGCAACAAATCCGCAACCTTCACCGCTCCTGACGGAGCTGCGAACAGCGTAACTGTGTCACCTGCAAAATATTGCGCTCGGGTACGGTAACTGTAACCGTACGGCTGACTGGTCATCGGAATCGGATCGCGGTGGACCTCTAAACAACGGTCGACCAGATTCAGCACACAGTAGTCGGCAATGCCTGCGCTAGCGTATAAGCTGGCTTTCTCACCACGATCATAGGCCAGGGTGGTGGATTCCGTAACTTCCATGACCAGCTCGGCTGGTACCGGATGGGTCTTTGCATGGTCCCGGACCGCTCCACGAACAACGGCAACGTCAGGTTCAGGTTGAGCAGATGGGCTGATATCTAGAGGATCTTGAATCCGCACGACGAAACCAGTTGCAAAAATCGCTCGTAATTCGTCCGCCGCCAAGCAAATAGTCGTGAAATGAGGACTATTTTGTGGGGCCATTGCTACGATCCTCCCTCCAATAAGTTCCACGCGTTCGCTGGGCTGAAAGACGCCAGCCTCAGCCATCTTGTAATATTCTTTGCGAGTCCAGAGTCGGAGTTGTGGCGCCGCCGCACTCATCGTTTCTTCCTCTCCAAGAGGAGCGATTATCCTAACACTTCGCTGTAGGTTTCTGGATTAAAACCGATCAGTAGTCGCTTCCCTTTTCGTAAGGTCGGCGCTCGGAGGTTGCCGGAGGGGCCGATCATGACCGCGAGCAGATCCTCTCGGCTAGGTTTGTCTTTCGTTAGATGGTAACGCACGACTTTCTTGCCTTTTGCCGCGATGACTTCCGAGACCTCTTGGGTGAGCTTGATGGCGTCGTCTGGTCCGAACCGTTCTTTTCGTGCATCGACCTGAGTTTTGACTGTGATGTCGTTTTTCGCAAGAAACTCTTGCGTCTTACCGCAGGTTACTCACCCTGGGCGATGGTAGTACCAATCAACCGTTTGCGACATGATTTCTCCTCACAAGAGCTGTCAGCCATTAACTTTTAGCTGTTAGCCACATACAGTAATGAGGACTGGGTGCTGAGATTGAGCAGAATCCCAAC
>JBFWZL010000254.1:0-9200 GCA_050185455.1 Binatia bacterium
GCAAAGGTCTTGTAGATCTGCGTATCGAGATCGTCACGATCCGTGCAAATCAGAAACGTATAGTTCCCGCCCAGCTTGCGATGGATTTTACGGGTGAAGAACACCATGGAGTAGGACTTGCCCGAACCCTGCGTATGCCAGAACACCCCCAATTTGCCGAGGCGTTCCTTGCGTTCCCGCACAGCCTGCAACGCCTTATTCACGCCGAGGAACTGGTGGTTGCGGGCGACAATCTTGATCAACGCGCCGGAGCTGTCGTCAAAGACGATAAAGTTCTCGCACAGGTCAAGAAAATTGCGCTTGTGGCACACACCCTTGAGCAGGGTTTCCATGTCCACCACGCCGGGCTCGTCCTCGTCCAAACGCTTCCACTCATGGAAATGCTCGTAGCGACTGGAGAGCGAGCCAAGCCTGGCGGTGACGCCATTGCCCAACAAAATGACGGCATTGTGATGAAAGAGATGCGGGATGGTGTCTTTGTAGTCGGCCAAGTTGCGATCATAGGCGGCGCGAATATCTTTGTGGACATTCTTGAGTTCCATGAACAGCAGCGGCAGGCCGTTAACGAACCCGATGAGGTCCGCCCGCCGGCGATAGAGTGCGCCGCGCACCCACAGCTCGCGCACCGCCAGGAAGTGGTTGTTCGTCGGCTCGTCGAAGTCGAATACCCGCAAGCGGCGTTTGACCAGTTCACCTTTATCGTCGCGGAATGAGACTTGGACGCCGTCTCTGAGGAAATCATGCTTTTCTTGATTGATTTGCAGCGGCGATTGCGACAGAGAGTAGGCAGTAATTTGTCGGATGGCGTCTTGATAGGCTTCTTGCGGCAGGCCAGGATTCAGCGTGACCAGCGCCTCGCCGAGATAGCGAGTCAATACGACTTCGCGGTCGTCTCGCCGTCCGAGCGTACCTTCCGGCCCGAAGGTTTCGTCATTGTAGGCATAGACGCTGTCCCAGCCGAGTTCGTCGCGTAGATAGTCAGCGGTGGTTTGCTGGACGAGGGTATCTTCGGTGAACCGGGTCACGCTTGACCGCCTTTTTGTCTAATTGGTTAAAGGTTTCTCGTTCGTCCCGAGCGTAACGAAGTGAAGTCGAAGGACACCGTCTCCCAGGTGAGCGCCCGCTTCGACTTCGCTGCTATCGCAGCTACGCTCAGCACGAACGGGAAGGGCCACACGCAAATGAAAATCGTTCTAGGTTGCAGATTCATCAAGAAGATCCAATACTTCCTGCTCTGCGACTCGTGGCCGCTCTCCATCCGATAGATTTTGCTCCTCAGGCCACTCTTCGACTATCTGTCCATTGCGAAAAACTGGGATCTTAAGACCCGCCCTTCTGGCGCGTTCTCTTGCCTTAAGTGCGGCGCGGCGTAGAGCAATTTCCGCATTGGCGATGTCAGAATCGCGCTCTTTCCGGCTGTGATCATTATCTGAGTTATGCATGTTGGGTTCCCTCCGCGATCAAAGCCGGCTCATCGCCGGAATTATCGTATACAACCCACTCGTCCACAATATCACGGTAGAGCGCCTCAAAATTACGCCAACCAGCCGTAAACCTGCGCTTGATAACTTCTTCAGATACGTTATGCCCACCTTCTTTGACTCGTAACTGGACGCGTTCAATAGCCATCTCTAGGGTTGGCAGGCGCAAGAAGATCAGTTTGACTCGATATCCTGCCGCTCGCCATTGCGGAATGAGACGCGCATAGCCCCGTCCGCTCAACGTAGTCTCAAAAGCGAAGCTGCCCCCGCGACGGCTGTACTCATGAATTTGTTCCAGCATCAGGCGTCCGGCCTTCACTGCGACAACTTCCGGTGCGAACGGACTGAGCCCAGCGGCAATCAGGTCTGCGTTAACAAATGCCGGGCAGTTCGCCTCGTTGGGCAAAAATTCCTGGGCAAAGGTTGTTTTCCCTGCTCCATTCGGCCCCGCGATGATAAGGATTTTCTTCTCGGCGCTCATGCCTTCATTGGCCTACTTACGCAACAGTTTCCCATTCCGTGAGGGCGACAATCCGGCCTACCTGACGCGCTTTGCGTAAGTACCGTCGATCTGCCGTTACCAGCGTGGCCTTGTCTGTTTCCAGGGCGACGGCATGGTACAGCGTGTCAAAGAGATGATGGTTGAGGTCAATGGCAAGGCGGCATGCGCGACGCTGCAGTGCGAGACTATCTACCACATCCAATGTCATTTCGTGAAGAAACTCGAGGTCAGATTCGACTGTCTCCGGATTCAACCGAGCTAATACGGCGGCGACCTCTGTCAACCAATGCACAGGCTGAATCAGGCTTACTTCGCCTGTTCGCACCTTTTCCATGAGGACCAACGCCTGATCTACATCAGTTTCATGCTCCGTATCAGCAACAAGCCACTTCACGATCACACTGGCGTCCAACACGAGTCTCACGGCCGTCCCTCTTCTCTGGCGGCGCGGATTTCCTCATCCGTGACAAGCCTCCGTTTCATACGACCTTCCGTGAGCCGCCTGATTGCTTCGGCCCTTCGTTTTTGCCGCTCCGACTCCTCCGCCGCCTTGCGCATCAACTCGGCAATGACAGTGTTCCTTTCCTCCTCCGAAAAAGTACGATCGAATGCTTCTTTCACCTCGTCCGGGACACTAAAATTGACAGTCGCCATAGGAAACACCTCGCTTATTGAAAACTTCAAAAAGGATATATCAAGACAACCTTGAAACAAACCTTTTCTCTTTGCTCACACCGCAATCTCCCCGCTCATCAGTTTGGGCAGCAGCAGGTCGCGGGCGGCTTTGAGTTTTTGGTTTTGCTCAATCAGGTTGGTGTTTTGCTGGGAGATCGGATCGACATATGACTCGAACTCTTGAACGAGAGCGTGTGTTGGAATCAAAATTTCCGTTTCCCCTATTGTTGCACGAGACAATTCGGTTTGGTTTGTTGCTCCACGCCCCATTGTCGAAAATTGTGACTCCCATTCCATTAGAACCATGCCGAAATATTGCATTCCCAAGCCGGTTTTTGGCCGAACGATTGTGATGTGTGTATCAACTGTACAATTTGGGATCGGGGCTTTCACTTGGGCAACACGACCCAACGTTCCCTCACCAGTTGAGTTAATCAAAACATCGCCAACTTGAACTTGACGAACGGGAGTAAATTCTCTCGATTGATGACGAGCTAATGAAAGGTCAAGCCGTCCGTTCCGAATACATTTCTGGTTGATCACAATCCCCTCTGCATCGTCATCATATTGAGGAGCAATTCCCCTGCTGATGTAGTCAGTTAGCTCTGATAAGGATTTTTTCTCCCACCCCTCCGGCACGCCGTTGACGATGCGAGTGTGTTCGTGGCCGGGGAAGCGCAGGCGGACGAACCACTCGCGATACAGCAGCCGCGCGGATTCTTCGAGCAGTTTCATGCGGCGCAGGTTGTTCTCGATGAGGGAGTCGTAGGAGGAGAGTACATCGGCAATCTCGTGCTGCACCTCAATTGCTGGATAGTGGATTGGCAAGTCGGCAACGATTCCGGCGCTGAGATTGAGCATCGTCGTCCCCACGGCGTGTTGCTCCAACCATTGCACGACGTGGCCTTGCTCCATGAAGTAGTAGAGAAACTCCGGGACGAGTTCCTTCCCGCTGAGTTCAATCTTGAGGCAACCAGTTCCACAAAGCCAACCTTCTTGTTCAGCTCTGATGAATGCACGCTTTGTCACCTCTCCCCGGCGCGGCAGCACGATCGATCGAGGCTTGAGCTTGTGACGTTCAAGGCGGTTTGCTGTCTCCTCTGACACCCTTGCGACGGATTCAACCAAGACTCGCCCGTCAGCAATGTCTTTGGGCATGATTACAGGGATACCTTCGGGCTGATAATCCGCTTGATGCAGCTGTGATCCAAACGGGCCAGTTTGAATCAGCCCGTCGTCTTCCGCAGTGAGTTTCCCAAGAGTTGAGTCACGCCACTTCATACTCCCAGCCCCTCAAAATTCTCCTGAATCTTCTTCGCCAATTCAGCCGCTTCCTCATTGAGGCTTGCCAACTCGATATGAATATCGCGCAGCGTTCCCTCGAAGTCGAAATCTTCGTCTACTTCCGGCGGCGCGACGCCAACGTAGCGTCCCGGCGTGAGACTCCAGTCAGCAGCTTCGATTTCTTTACGGTCTACGAGTTTGACCAAGCCTGGGACGGGTCGCAGCGCGGCGTCGGGGAAACGCTCTTGCAGCCAGGCAACCTGGCGATGGAAGTACACTGCCTGACGAAGTTGTTCGACTGCATCTTTGCGTGTTTCGTCGAGTTGTTTAAGGAGTTGGGTAGCAGCACGATGAGTGTAGACCACCTCTGCGCGTCCTTCGACTCCGCTATCGCTACGCTCAGGATGAGCGGAAGCGAAGGACTCAGGATGAAGGTCCACCAACCGCGCCGTTAGTTTGTACAGCAGGTCGATCTGCTTGATGAGTCCTTTGAGTCGTTCGTCGATGGGGTCGAACGCCGCCCGCGCCGCATGCTGTTCTTTATTTTTTGTTGGCAGGGTTGCGCAAAACTTTTTTCGGTAGTCCGCAATGTTTTGCACGAGCAGCGTTCTGTCGCCTTCGTACAGTTTTTCGGCTTCCTGTAACTCCGCCAAGGCTTGAGCAAAGTCTGAGAGTGGAGCGTCGTTATCTCCTGCGACTGGCTCCACCAGGTTACTGTCATTGCGAGGAGCTGCAAGCGACGAAGCAATCTCTGTGTTCGAGCAAAGATTGCTTCGCTCCGCTCGCAATGACTCGGTCGCGGTGAACTTCGCACGGAGCGCGTTCAGCGCCGTTTCAAATCGAGTCAACTTGTCGGGAATCACCGCGCATTCCTGGCCGACGGCGTCGAGATAGTTTTGCACCAGACTAAGAAATTTGTCGATCTTGCCGCGATACAGCCAGACGATGGCGCTGAGGTTTTGCAGTTGTTCAGGGCTAAAGTCGTAAATCTTGCGCGTGACCTTGCGGTAGATATTACGCGCGTCGAGCATCAGCACTTTATCGCGCAAGTGTGCTGGCTTGCCTTTATCAAAGAACCACAATTCACACGGCACGGTGCGGGTGTAGAAGAAGTTGGAACGCACGGCGATCATTACGTCCACATGGCCGGTTTCCACCAACTTGCGCCGCACGGTCGCCTCGTCGCGTCCAGCGCTTGATGCTTGCGACGACATGACAAACCCCGCCCGACCTCGTTCGTTCAGGTAGCTGTAGAAGTAGGAGATCCACAGATAGTTGCCGTTAGAGACCGCGCCTTTCTTGTTCACGCCAGGCAGACCAAACGGCAGACGTGGGTCATTTTTGACCTTGTCGGCATCGACTTCATCGACATTGAAGGGCGGATTGGCCATGACAAAGTCGGCTTTCCGCAACAGTTCGTGCGGGTCTTGATAGTAGGTGATGGCTTGCTGAATGTTGCCTTCCAGCCCATGCACGGCTAGGTTCATCTTCCCCAACCGGATGGTTGTGGCGTTCTTCTCCATGCCGTAGAAGGTCACGCGTTCTTGGGGATTAAGGTGGAGATGTTCAATGAAATGGGCGCTTTGCACGAACATACCGCCCGAGCCGCACGCCGGGTCCAGCACGGTTCCGTGATCAGGCTCGATGACATTGACGAGCATTTGCACTAGCGAAACCGGGGTAAAAAACTCACCGTTATCGTGCGCCTTCAAATCGGCGAACTGGGTGAGGAAGTATTCGTAGATGCGACCGAAGATATCACCGCTGGCTGACTTCAAGGCGGGATCGTTGAACGTGCGCAGCAGTTGTCCGAGGACGGCATTATCTACTTCTTGATACTCACCTTTGGGCAACACGCCTTTCAGGGTTTCGTAGTCAATCTCGATGGACTCCATCGCATCGATAATAGCTTGCGCGCGGTCCGCCCCCTCTGGAAGCTCAACCAGATAATCAAACTGCGCTTCCGGGCGCAGGAAGATGGCGCTTTTGCGCGAGAAATCTTCCTTGGTCAGAGGGCGCGTCTTGCCGCCGCGTTTCGGGAGATGCGCTTCGATACCGTCTTTGACAGCGAGATAGCGGCTGTAGGCATGCCGGAGAAAGATGAGTCCCATTACCGGCAAGAAGTACTCATTACTGGCGTAGTTACTGTTGGCGCGCAGGTTATCCGCGCTACTCCACAGGCGTTTTTCCATGGCTTCGATGTGCTCAAGTTGTGGCATAGTTGTCCATCACCCACAGGCAACAGAATAAAAATCTGCTGTTTCGTATGTAGAGAGTTTCTCGGGGAATGGTCAAGATAGGGGATACCGACGCGTTGGATGAAGGCTGACAGCGGCTAAACTAGGGCAACACCGTTCTCGGCAACGTCATAATCGCCGGGAAATTCACATGAACCATCACACCGTTTCGCTCAGGTTCTGCAAGAGCGTCTTGATCGCCAGCATGACATCTTCTTCAGGTTTGAGCGTGAGCGTCAAACGCAAATCAGGACTTAACTGCGAACGTCCTTTGTCCTTTTGTACGAACGCGACTAAACGGTCTCCTTTGATCGGCGCATCAGGATGGAAATGTAACGTCACTTTCTCGGCCTTTTTATAGGCTCCGGTCACCAAGTACTCACGTAAAACGCGGCGGAGATCCATCACCTCAATGAACATCAGCACTAGTTCCGGCAATGGTCCGAAGCGATCCTCCATTTCGTATGCCAGATCCTCAAGATCTTTTCGGTCCTGTACGTTGGCAAGTTTCTTATAAAAGACGAGCCGTTGATTGACATCAGGAATGTAGGCTTCGGGAATATAAGCTGGGAGACCGATTTGGATTTCCGGCTCGATTTGTACGTGGATTTCGCCGCCCTTGAGTTCACGTACGGTCTCTTCCAACATTTGCGCGTACAGTTCAAATCCCACGGCGGCAACGTTGCCGTGTTGTTCTCTTCCCAGCAGATTACCGGCGCCGCGAATCTCTAAATCATGCGCCGCGAGCCGGAATCCACTACCCAGATCGTCCAGCTCTTGCAACACTTCCAGACGTTTGCGTGCGTCATCCGTCAGCAAATGCTCTCCAGGAATAAGCAAGTATGCGTAGGCGCGCGCCGCCGACCGACCGACGCGACCTCGAAGCTGGTAGAGTTGCGCGAGACCGAACTGATCAGCCCGGTTAATGATGATGGTGTTCGCGGTTGGGATATCGAGTCCGGATTCAATAATCGACGAACAGAGCAAGACATTGGCGCGATGGTGGAGAAAGTCCAGCATGACTTTTTCCAATTCTCCCTCCGGCATCTGCCCATGCGCAACGGAAATAGCCGCCTCCGGCGCCAGTTCCCGCAGTTGACGCGCCATTTTTTCGATCGTCTCCACGCGATTGTGGACAAAGAAAACTTGTCCGCCGCGACTTAATTCATTGAGAACCGCGGACCGCACTAAGTCGTCTTCATAGCGCGAGACATAGGTACGAATCGCCTGCCGATCCATCGGCGGGGTTTCAATGACGCTCAGGTCTCGTAACCCCATCAGCGCCATATTAAGGGTCCGTGGAATAGGTGTAGCTGAGAGCGTAAGCACATCGACCAAGTGTCGCAGCTTCTTAATTTTTTCCTTATGAGCCACACCGAAGCGATGTTCTTCATCGATCACAATCAATCCAAGATTCTTAAAAATGATATCTCGTTGCAGGAGGCGGTGGGTGCCAATCACGACATCAACACTTCCCGCCGCAAGTCCTTGCACGACCGTTTTTACCTCCTGCGCGGTGCGGAATCGATTCAGCAGTTCCACACGCACGGGATATTCTGCGAAGCGGCGCGTGAAAGTTTCCGCGTGTTGTTGCGCCAAAATCGTCGTGGGGACGAGCACGGCAACCTGCTTGCCGCTTTGCACGGTTAGGAACGCCGCGCGCAGCGCTACTTCGGTTTTTCCGTAGCCGACGTCTCCGCAGACAAGACGATCCATCGGCTTGTCGGTGCGCAGATCCGCAAGCACGTCCTCGATCGCGGTACGTTGCCCTTTCGTTTCCTCGAAGGGAAAGCGAGCGACAAATTCTTCATAATCCCCGTCCATGCTGTTGAGGGGCGGTCGTTCCGTGCTTTCACGCACCGCGTGAATCTCCAGCAGTTCACGCGCCATTGCCAAGATTGCTTCTCGCGTCTTGCGCTTGGTCTTTTCCCAGCCCTGCCCGCCTAGCTTATCCAATGCTGGCGTGCGACTGTCGGCGCCGCTGTACTTCTGCACAAGATTAATGCGCTCAACTGGCAAATAGAACCGATCGCCATTGGCGTATTCCAGATGCAGGTAATCGCCTTCCGTTCCCGCAACACTCAGGTGGCGCAGTCCGTGATAGACGGCAATGCCGTGATCGATATGCACCACGTAGTCACCAGAAGTGAGCTGGCTCAATCCCGTCAGATAATCGACAACCGGTCGGGGACGTGAGCGGCGGCGGTGACGCTTTTCGCCAAAAATCTCTTCTTCCGCGACAAACGCATACCGATCCGCCGGAAGAGAAAACCCCTGCGACAAGTGACCAACCGTAAGCGCGGCGGTTGGCGTACCTGTTTCCTGATCCCACTCAAGATCAGTCAGCAGAGGCAGCCGCAGTTCATATCCGAGCAACAAGTTCTGTAGGTGTATCGCCTGGACAGTGCTCGACACCACGAGAAGGGTCCGCACCCCATCTTCCCGCCACTGATTAATGCGAGCCGCCAGCGGCGCCAGACTACGCTCTCCTCCTTTCGCGTGCGTTTGAGGCCTCAAATCAGTCAAAAGCGAGGAGGAGACAGAAAGGTCAGTATCAACATTCTCCAAGCCCTCGCAGGCAACAGTGCAATAAGACGCCAGGCGAGAAGTCACCTCGTGCGTCTGACAAAAAAGTCGTTCGGGCGGCAGCGCGAGCCGACCGGCTTTTGTTGCAGTTGCCGCACACGCGACGACTCGTTCCCAGCAAGCGTTCAACGCCGCCGTCCCGTTCGCTGGATCAATGAACCAGACAACTGTCCCACGAGGGAGATAATCCATCACGCTTTCCAGTTCAGGGTAGAGATACGGCAGCAAGAACTCAGCACCGGGAAATGGCAAGCCACTTTTGAGATTTTCACTAATGCGTTGCTGTTCTCGGTAGGGAATTTCACTGTCCCCCAGCGCTTCTTCCACCCCGCGCCGACCAGCTTGCAGACGTGCCGACGTATTGAAACGCATCGGCTAGAGCGAAATTGCATCAGTCTCTCCGACGGGACGCTGCGTAGTTGGTTCGTTGGTGCG
>JBFWZL010000255.1:0-9170 GCA_050185455.1 Binatia bacterium
ATCGAAGAGCGTCAATTCGATATCCGGGTACTGAGACGCCAACGTAAGACATACCCGACCATACCCGCCGCCAACGTCTATGACACGTTGACTATCCGAGAAGTCCCAGTATTGCGGCAACACCATTGCCGGGACGACACTGGATTCGTGCATTAAGGAGCTGTACCGCGTCACTTCCTTTCGTTCTGACTCGAAGAAGTAACTATAGTCTTGACTGATCGGGCGGTTTTCACAGAGCGCTGTTTTTAGGTTGTCACAGGCAAGATAGAGATGATCGAATAACTGGACGTGAGGTCCTTGGAAATCGGGGCGGCCGCGCACCAGCAGCATATCCGCCAGGGGAGAATTTCGATACACACCATGCTCCAGGGTCAACAAGCCGAGGCTGACCAGGGTATCCAGGAAAATACGGCAAGGGCGCTCGGCAAAATTGAACTGAGCTTGAATCTCAGCGAAGGATCGCGCGCGTGACGACAGCCACGTAAAAAGATCGAGTTCCACGCCCACGGACAGCAATTTGGACGTAAAGAACCCAGTCATCATCTGGAAGATGTTTTTTTCTGAAGAGGAGAAAACAGCGTCAGTCGCGTCCATGAGTGTGGTCCCTCACCCTATGAGTGATAATTTGTACCGGCCTTTGTGGTAGCCTTTTCAATATATACTGCAAACTGTCGGCCAAACGACAAAAAACTCAAACAGCTAGCTTTTCGCCGGTTTTCTCGGAATCGCGACGCTACTCAGTTGCGCTGCGGATGTTATTCCTTTCACGCTTCGTCAAAGCATTGACAATTCTTCTTTTGGCAAGGACAAGAAGAATAATTTTTGACTCCCCCATAACAAACAGAGTAAGATAAAGACCCGAAGGGAGACGCGAGACCGAGGAAGGGAGCAATGGGCGAAAGTCAAAAAACAAAAGCACAGCTCCGCGGGGAAATTGAAGAGTTACGCCGCCAGATTACCGGCCTGCAGAATTTGGCTATTGCCCATCAACGAGCAGAGGACGCGCGGCGTGAAAGCGAAGAGCGCTACCGCACCCTTGTTGAGCATACATACGATTTTGTTATCGAGGCCTCTATAGATGGTCGTTTTTTGTATGTCAGTTCTGACTATACTGAGACTCTTGGGTACGACCCGGACGAGCTACTAGGGAAAAACGTTTTCGAGTTCATGCATCCGGAGGACCAGTCCTCCGCACTTAAAGCGTTCAGCCACGGCCTCGCCCAATTCACTTCCGAGCAGGCAGTGTTCCGCTATCGACACAAAACCGGCGAGTGGCGCTGGTTTGAAAGCACGGGGCGCCCCTTTCGCACCGCCGCTGGTGAAATTCGCGTCATGGTGGTTTCACGTGACATCACCGCTCGCAAGCAGGCGGAAGTAGCCTTACAAGAAGAAGCCCAAGTTTCTTCGGCACTAGTGCGGGTGGGAGAAGCGCTGAGTTCATTGTTGAATACGCCGGCTATTCTCGACCACCTCTGCCGCCTCACCGCACAGGAGCTGGGAAGCATTTGCAGTTATACCTTTTTGTGGCGCGTCGAGGAGCATGCTTTTGTTGCAGTCGCACACTGGGGAGATACTCCTGAACAATGGGAAGCGCTTCGAGTGTTTCATCTGGATCGCACGACCATACCAAACCTTCTTGTCCGGCTGGAGCGCGAAGGGCTGGTCGAGACTGGAGAGAGCGATGACGATCTTTTGCTCACCGCCTTACAAAGGACTGTCGGCGTTACCGCTAGCGTCTACATGGCGCTCCGGCATGGCGATACGCTGATAGGGCTACAAAGCGTCGGCTATCATATGCCTGCCCTTCCCCTTTCCCGGACACAACAACGTATTGCTCGCGGTATCACCCATCTCGCCTCCATCGCGTTAGGCAATGCGCAATTATTTGAACAAGCGGAAAGCGCAAACCGCCTGAAATCTGATTTTATCGCGACCATCTCGCATGAACTGCGCACTCCTCTACACGTCATCATGGGGTACAATGACTTACTGCTCGATGGCGAGTTCGGCGCCTTACAAGAAGAACAGGTAGAGATTCTTCAACGCATTCAACACAGTGCAGGCGAGCTGAGCGAGATTGTCAACGCTACGCTTGACGTGAGCAGGCTCGATGCAGGGCGGCTCCCCATCATGATCCAGAAGACGGATCTCACTGCGTTACTGAAAGAATTGCAGCGCGAGGCGGAAAGTCTGCAAGCAAACTCGGGGCTCGAATTCTTTTGGCGCACGTCGCCCAATATCCCCCCCATTTTTACCGACCCGGTGAAGGTCAAAGTTGTGTTGAAGAATCTGCTCAGCAACGCGGTGAAATTTACCGAATCCGGCAGCGTTACGGTCGCAGTCACAACACAGCAAGACAGCATTGAAATCAGCGTGACAGACACCGGCATCGGCCTAACTCCAGAATCCCTCTCCGTTATCTTTGAACCGTTTCGACAAGCAGAGAATCCGATGACCCGGCGATATGGAGGTATAGGCTTAGGACTTTACGTCGTACGCCGCATGCTCGAGCTGCTGGAAGGCTCCATCACCGTGGATAGCACTCCAGGAAAAGGGTCAACGTTCAGAGTGCGTTTACCTCTTACAGTTGTAGAGGGATTAACAACAACGCCGCCAGATTGAATACAAACATCAAGCTGCTCAGGATGAAGCAGTAGCCCATAATATCCCCAAACCGCAGTCCCGCCACCGCTAATATGGGAATCGCCCAAAACGGCTGAATCAAATTCGTCGTCATATCTCCGTAGGCGTAACTGAGCGTAACGGTCGGAACAGATAAGCCGAGGGCTTGTCCCGCGGGAATAAGATACGACGCCTCAACAATCCATTTCGACCCGCCTGAAGGGATAAAATAATTCAATATGGCGGAGTAGATATACACAACGACAGGAAAAAGGCGCGGCGAGCTCGCAGTGACAAAGAAATGCGTCAAGGCTTTCCCAAGATCGGTGTATGACATCAAACCAAAGATACCGGCGTACAGGGGATACTGGACCACAATCCCCCAGGTATGCTGAATGCCCTCTTCGCACGCGCGGAGAAACGACTTCGGATACCAATGGAGCAAGAGTCCTAACGCCAAAAAAAGCAGATTGTAATTGTCGATCGTCCAAGCGCGGCCCAAGCCCACCGTTCGCACTTGCAATCCAAAATAGACGAGCAGGGCAAGACCGACAACGAGGGACCACCCCGGCCACCACTCTAAATGATCGGCTGGGCGCATTGGGTGCGGCGGCTTCCATTCGTGCTCCCCTTGCGTTAAGCGCCCAAGTTGTTCAGCAGAAATCCGCACCGTCTTTTCGTCCGTGGGCGTCAACGCTGTCGCCAACGCCACGCCGATCAAGCCAGCGACAAGCGCGTAAGCGAGATTAAAAGGGGCAAACATGGTGCGAGAGGTGGAGATCACTTCAGTCAACACTCCGGAGGTCACCAGGAAATTCTCCGGTGTGGCGATAATGAGAGGGGCGGAGCCGGATAGCCCGGTATGCCACACTGTCCCGAGACCAAGATAGGCGCAGGTAACGACAACGCGAAAATCTACTCGCGGATTGGCGCGCACCAAAAACGGCAAAAACGCGGCTGACACAACTAGGCTGAACGCCCAATTTAGCCAGGCGGTTACCGTAGAGAATATCGCCATCAAAGCAACGGCTTGCCGAGGACGGTGAGGATCCGGGCGAGAAGCTAACCAGACAAACAGCCGCTTCAACGGCGGAGACACCGCACAAGCGTGGGACACAACCATCATCAGGGTGAACTGCATGCTCAGGGCCAGCAAGGCCCACAATCCATTACCCCAGGCATTGAGTGTGTCGGCGGCGGAGGCGCCGCCGACCGCCATCGCCAAAGCGGCAACGATCAGCGTGAGCAGAACAGCGATCACCCACGAATCAGGCACCCACCGTTCAGTCAAGCGCGTGAGCGCTAATCCGAGTTGCGCAAGAATCCCCATCAGCCTTCCCTCAATCCCTAGACCCTAGACCCTCGCCGATCTGACTGCTAAAGGGGGTCCCATATCTGCTTCCGCAGCAGAACACAACCGTACACTATCGTCATCGAAGGAGAAGTATGTATGGCGGAACGCGCCCTGGAAGGCGTCCGAATTCTTGAATGTGGTCATCTCGTCTCTGCGGCCTACGCCGCCAAACTCATGGCCGATATGGGAGCGGAAGTCATCAAAATTGAAGACCCCGGACATGGAGACCAAGCGCGGCAGCGCGGGCCCTACCCTGGCAACATCTCACATCCAGAGAAGAGCGGACTGTTTCTTTATCTCAATACCAATAAGCAAGGCGTCACACTCGACCTGCGCCAAACAGCCGGCCAGGAAATTTTTCACCGTCTATTGAAAAACGCCGACGCACTCATTCATAACTATCATCCCTCAGAAATGGCGAGCCACGGACTCGACTACGCCACACTTGAGAAGGTGAATCCGCGCGTGGTCATGACCTCTATCGCCCCGTTTGGCTTGAGTGGTCTTCACAAAGATTATCAGGCCACGGATTTGACGTTGTGGAGCGCCGGTGGAATTTCCTGGCTGAACGGCGGCGGACCAGGCACGGATGATATGCCGCCTCTCAAAGCCTTTGGGCAACAAGCAGGCTTTCAAGCAGGGGTGAATGCCAGCCTCGCTACGCTCGGCGCACTGTTCTCGCGGCTGTCGACGGGAGAAGGACAGCATGTCGAGGTTTCGGTACAAGAGTGCCTGCTTGCCATTCTCGAACTCACCTTTGAGTTTTACCCGTACATGGGCGTTATTGCTTCACGACTCGGGCAGAAACCAATCCAACCGTTAGATTTCCTCGAATGCAAGGATGGATGGATCTTCCTCTGTTGCGTGGAAGAACATCAATGGAAAAATTTCCTCGGCCTCATGGGGAATCCAGAATGGGCTGGCGAAGAAATCTTTGCCGATCGCATCAATCGCGGCGCTAACTGGGATGCGCTCAAGCCGCTGTTGCAGGACTGGATACAAAACCAATCGGTCATGGATTTATACGACAAAGCCCAGGCGCGTCGCGTGCCGATTGCGCCGGTTTCCACCATGGGTGATTTGTTTGCCAACGAACATCTGAAAGCGCGAGGATTCTTTGCAACGATTACACATCCGGAGACGGGATCGTTGCACTATCCAGGAGCGCTGTACAAATTCTCTGAGTCCCCGTGGGAGATTCGTCATCCCGCCCCATTGTTAGGACAGCATAATGACGCGGTGTATGGACGGCTCGGATTATCTCAGACGGAAATCGAGAACCTGAAAAGTCAGGGAGTCATTTAACCAAGAAGCGGGGAATCGGAAAAGCGGAGACAATACTTTTTTCTCCGGTTCTCCCTATCTCCGTTCCTCCACTTCTGTTTATGCAAGCCAAAGAGGCACAGTTACAAGAGGGAAAAAAGATGAACAGTAAACGTCCACTTGAAGGCATTCGTGTTGCTGACTTCAGCTGGGTCTGGGCTGGGCCGTTTTGTACATTGCAACTTGCCCACCTTGGCGCTGAAGTCATTCGTATTGAAACCGCTTCTCGCCCGTGCATCACTCGCCTCCTACCGCCTTGGCCGGACAATAAGCCTGGCGTCAATCGCAGTGGTTATTTCAACCAATACAGTCAGAGCAAACGATCGCTCACGCTCAATCTCAAAACTCCAGAAGCATTGGACATCGCGAAGAAACTCATAGCAAAGAGTGATATCGTCGCCGAAAACTTCGCCTGCGGCGTCATGTATCGCATGGGCATTGGCTATGACGTCCTGAAGCGAATCAAGCCGGATATCATCATGATTGCGCTGTCCGGCTACGGCGCCACCGGACCGGAGCGAGAGCATATCTCTTATGGACCGGCGCAAGTGCCGATGAGCGGTATGTCTTCTCTGACCGGCTATAAAGGCTGGCCGCCCATGCATGTGGGCATATCGTACGGAGATCCCAACGGCGGATTACATGGCGCATTCGCGGTGATGTGCGCGCTCATGTACCGGGCGCGCACCGGCAAAGGTCAATACATCGACCTGTCACAGTTTGAAACGTCGACAGCGATGGTGGCGGAAGGCTTGCTCAACTACAGCATGAATGGCGCGCAACCTGAACGTGACGGCAACCGTGATCCCTACATGGCGCCGCATGGCGTTTTCCGAAGCGCGGGAGAAGACCGCTGGGTCAGTATAGCAATACGTAATGATGAAGAATGGCAACGTTTCTGTAGAACAATCGACCGCCCAGAACTCAACAACGATGCACGTTTCGCAACACTCGTCGCTCGCAAGCAGAACGAGGACGCGCTCGAAGCCGTCGTCACGGAATGGACACGCTCCCGTTCGCCAGAAGAAGCAACGACGACATTACAAGCGGCAGGTATCTCTGCCGCGCCGGCGATGAACAACAAAGATCTTTCTACCGATCCTCATCTCAACAGTCGTCCGATTTTTGTGTACAACGAACATCCGGAAGTCGGCGTAAAACAACACGTTGGCATCCCGTGGCAGCTTTCGAAAACTCCCCTCTCCGTCCGTCCAGCACCATTGCTAGGGCAGGATACGGACTACGTCTTACGTGAGGTCCTGGAATATAGCGAACAAGAAGTGACAACGTTGAGAGAAAAACAGATACTAACCTGAGAGAAGGATGTAGGAAGGATGAAAAAGGAGGGAAAGAAAGCGATGAAAGGCAGGAATTCTGACAAAACCAGGGATAGGAACCGCTACGGTTGCTTGCTATAAGCAAGACATGCGAAATTCTGGCCGACGCGCGCGCCGTTCTTTTGCTGGCTAGCCTGTGCGCTACCTTTCTGGAAAGCCAAGCTGTAGAGGTGCGCCGCGCATATCGGACCGCGAAATCATCGAGTCCCTCGCTGAACTCAAAGCCGGACAAAAAGCGTTGCAACAGCAACTTAACGACCTGCGCCGGGAAATGGATCAACGGTTCGCCAATGTAGATCAGCTAGATCAGCGGTTCGCTGATATGATTCAGCGGATGGATCAGCGCTTTGACGATGTCATGAATTTACTCCAGCTTTTGCTTGGCTCCCTCGTCGTGGTGCTCGGCGGCATGTTGTGGGGGTAGCGCGGAACATAGCGGAGGTCCGCACACCCTACACCCTCTACCCTACCTCCAATCCTCCGGTCGCTCTTCCCGCCAATCCGCAAGCGCGGACTCCAATGTGTAGTGATATGTATACCCCTCCTCGCGCAGCACCCGAGGTTCAATATTATTCGAATGCACCAGTTTATGGATTCGCACCGGGCTAATGGGTTGCTGAATTCCCAGAGGACGACTGAGCGCTTCAATCGGATAGGAAACACCAAGTAAGAGGCGATAGGGTAATGCAGGAATGAAACGACGCACTCCAGCCACCTTACAAATGGTCGCTACATATTCTTCAACGGTCGGAGCCGGATTCATCGTAAAGTTGAATAAGGCAATAGCCCCCTCGTATTTGTGCTGGCGCTCCATCACCCACGTCAGGGCGTGACACAATTCTTTAACGTAACCGCCAGCCTTACGCGTGTAGCGGTTCCCCATGTAGAAAAAGTACTTCCCCAAAACCGCACGAATGAGACGCGTTAAGTTCCCTCCTTCTCCCGGCCCAAAGACGACACCGGGCCGTACGATGGTGAGCCGTCGACCAGCGCCTCCCCGTTGCCACGTCAGGTGTATTTTCTCGGCGGCTAATTTTGAGGAACCATAAGGGGTCGCCGGCATAGGCACGGCAGTCTCGTCTTTGCACTCTTCTGTTGGTCCGTAAGGAGCAATACTACTAGTGAAGACAATCCATGGACATCCGACTTGTTCAGCCCAGGCGCACACGTTTTCCGCCCCCAGCAGATTTGTCGTAAAATATTCCCACGGCTCGTGGCCAGGTTCCCTATGCACGGCGGCGAAATTAGCGATCAGGTCGGCTTGATCGGGAAGCTCGCTATGTTGAAGGGAGCGGCGCACATCACTCTGGACGTAGCGGATCCGTCCATCCCTCGCCGCGTTTTGTAATTCCACAGGCAAAACAGCGCTATTGAAGGGATGCAGATCCACGACATAGACACATGCCGTCAAGTCGTTCGCCAGCAAGTGGCGAGCGAAGTGGGAGCCAATAAAGCCGGTCCCACCAAACAAGACACTAACAGGAAATCTTTTCATCGTTAACTCCAACCGCCGTACCGCAACGCATGATAGTAAGCTGCTTTTGCAAGTCGATGAGGCGTCTTTTTCAGAACACGCCCCCTCTTGTGTGTGCATTCACGTGTGTTAGTAATTGCCCCTAATGTACGGGGTCAGGGCACTTTTTGTTACAATTGTGTGACAGAGAAAGCTTCGCGAAACGAAAAGGGCGATCCAGCAAGTCTCGGCGCTTATCTCGCCAAGACTTAGGAGCCCCTCGTCAACATGCTAACTTCAGGCAAAATTTCCGTAAAATTCCTTCTGCATACTGTTCATCCCGCAACGCAGTAAATCGAAAAGATCACTGTCATGCACCGGTAAAACAGGTAAAGGAACGAGGAAGTCCAGTGATTCGCTTGCTCTCAAATTTTGTTTATCTAGGAATTCTTATTTTCCTATTGTTTAATGAAGGTGTAAGCAGTTCCAACGCCTCGGCGGCGCAACTGACGTTAACATGGACGGACACGTCAAATAATGAAGACGGCTTCAAAATCGAGCGTAAGGCTGGGATTACAGGCGCCTTCGCCCAGCTGGCCACTGTTGGCGCCAATGCCACATCGTATGCGGATGGCAGTGTAATAAACGGGACAACATACTGTTATCGTGTACGGGCGCATAACACCGCGGGTGACTCCGGCTACACCAATGAAGCCTGCAGCACGGCTTCCGCTGACACCCAAACCCCAACTGTTTCCCTGACGGCTCCCAGTAATGGCGCAACCGTCTCGGGATCATCGGTCACCACCTCCGCCAATGCATCAGACAACGTCGGCGTGATCGGAGTGCAATTTTTGTTAGATGGCGCGAATCTGGGAACCGAAGATACAACCGCGCCCTATGCAGTGACATGGAACACCACTACAGTCACCAATGGACCCCACACCCTCACGGCCCGGGCGCGAGATGCAGTAGGTAATCAAACTACCAGCACGGCAGTGACGGTGACGGTTAGCAACACAGCGCCGCCTCCGCCAGATCCTTCCGGCTTGGTCGCTGCCTACAGTTTTGATGAAGGTAG
>JBFWZL010000256.1:0-9169 GCA_050185455.1 Binatia bacterium
TCGGGTCGTCCATTTTCTTGGGGTCGGCCCACATATGGCGATACATTTCATCGACGTACCGCTCGAACACTCCTAGTGATTGCGCGGCAATGGCGCCGCGCATCAGCATTAAGGTGTTGACAGGAAAAAACGGATTGCTCTGAAAGCGGATAATCCCGTGACGGCGCAAGAATCGGCTCATCTCAAGCCGCTCGTACTCCGGCTTATTCTTGATGCCAGCCAGGCTTTCTGCTGGTGAGCGGTTGTTCGTCAGCTTGAAGATTCCACCGAGTAGGATTGGAACGTACTCAAACTTCACTCCCGTGCGCTTCTCAATATCAGGCAGCACCAGGTGGCTCAGGTAGGCGTTAGGGCTACCGAAGTCGAAATGAAATTCGGCTTTGATCATAAGCTCACCATTTTTCTCCAAAAGGACGAATCTCTTGCTCAAATGTCCAGGTATCGCGGGGCTGCCGGTACAGCCGCCAAGTATCTACTCGTTGTTAGGAACGGCGGGCCGGTCCACGATCGTTGGCAAGATCACTCACCCGTTTGGTCGTACCTTTTAGTATGCGGTCCGCAAGGGGTTCGTCGTTCACAGCCCGTGCGAGCATCAGGGCGCCGGCCATACTGGCAAAGGCTACGATTGCATCCTCGTATCTACTTGCAGGGTCATCCCCGGGCATCAGCCCAGCCAAGAATTCGAGCGCGTCTTTTAGTTCCTCGGTAAACGCATCACGAACACTCTGTGGCTGTCGGGCGATCTCGCCGCCAAGAGCGGCTACGACACAGCCCTGACCGACGGCGTCTCGGTGAGCTCGAGATAGATATTCCGCCACGATGGCGGGAAACGTCTTCTCTATCCCTTTCCGCTCCATTAGTCGCTGCCAGAGACGCTTTGAGCCTCGAAAAGCAAGGCGGATCGCTTCGACTGTGATGGCTTCCTTGGACCCGAATTGGCTGTACACCGCACCGTGCGTCAAACTCGCGTCTTTGGTGATCGCATCAACGCCAGTGGCGCTCACGCCTTGTTCTCGAAACAAACGCGCGGCCGCAGTCAAAATTTTCTGACGATTCTCCGCAGCCTTTTCCTTCGATACCCGCATAGGACTCTCCTGATTTTCTCAATCATACTTGATTCATTTGATTACGATCGTTATGAATTCATTAAACATGACGAGCGCCACTAATATATATCGCTTCCCAAACGACCACAAGTCAAACCACATCGAGTCTACGAGTGTTGGGCGGCGACGACGGACGGCATGGATGCGAAGCAGAATCTTGGTCGTACAGAGAGAGATCAACTGGAGATTAAAGCTTTCTTAAGGAACAGGAGTATCGTGATGAACGAACAGCAAACGGCGAATATGTGGCGTCCCACCGCCTGCATTCTTTGTTACGTCAACTGCGGGATCGAGGTGATGACCGATGGGAGCAGCATTGTCCGCGTGCGCGGCGACAAGGCGCACCCGAGCACGCAGGGCTATCTCTGTCAGAAAGCGCAGCGACTTAATTTTTATCAGAACCACGCCGATCGATTGACGACACCGCTCCGACGGCGCGCCGACGGTAGCTTCGCGGCAATCGACTGGGATACGGCATTCGCGGAGATTGCCCAGCGGCTGAAGGAGATCCGTAACGAATACGGTGGCAAGGCCTTCGCTTTCTACGGTGGTGGCGGTCAAGGGAATCACCTCGGTGGCGCCTACGGCGTGTCGCTCCTGCGCGCGCTGGGATCGGCCAATTACTATAATGCCCTCTCGCAAGAAAAGACTGGCGACTTCTGGGTCAATGGATTGCTCTTCGGCTCCCAGACAGCGCACACCGCCGAGGACGTTGAACACTGTGACCTGTTGGTCGTGATTGGCTGTAATCCGTGGCTCGCACACGGGTTCCGCAACGCGCGCAACCTCGTCAACGAAATTAAAAAGGATCCACGTCGCCAACTCCTGGTCATCGACCCGCGCCGCACGGAAGTGGCGGAGGTGGCGAATCTTCACCTTCAACTCCGTCCTGGGACGGACGCATTCCTTCTCAGTGCGATTCTCGCCCTGATCCTGCGTCGCGGTGGTGAGGATGCTGATTTTCTCCACGCTCACACGCTTGGATTCGCGCAAGTTCATGAGGTCTTGTGCAACGTGCCGGTCGACGACTGGGTGCGGCATGCTGGAGTCGACCGCGCTGAGGTAGAGCGCGCCGTCGATATGATTCTTGCCGCGGACGCAATGACGGTCCGCGTTGAGCTCGGCATTCAGCAGGGGCGACACTCAACTCTCAACTCTTATCTGGAGAAGCTCCTCTTCTTGTTGACCGGAAATTTCGGTCGCAAAGGGACGAACAATTTACATACCTGGCTTCAGCCTTTGTGGGGCAATTCACGTGGCGAGCGCTCGTCCGTGACCGGCCAAGAGCAGATCGCGGGTCTCTACCCGCCCAATCGCTTTCCAGCTGAGATCCTGAACGATCATCCAGGTCGCATACGCGCAGTGTGGGTGGATAGCTCAAACCCACTCAATACGGCGGCCAACACTAAGGCGATGGAAGAGGCCTTCCGTGCTCTCGATCTCGTGGTCGTCGTCGATGTGGCGCTGACAGAGACTGCGGCGCTGGCGCATTACGTGCTTCCCGCCGCATCTCAGTATGAAAAGTGGGAATACACGCTCTTCAACTTTGAGTTTCCCACGAACTATTTCCATCTCCGGGTTCCTCTTTTCGATCCATTGCCAGGTACGTTGTCTGAGCCTGAGATCTATACCAGGTTGCTCCGGACGATGGGTGAACTCCCCGCCGAAGCCGATCTGACGGAGTTGCGTACACTTGCCGCGACTGATCGGGAGGAATTTATGAAGCGCTTTATCGCATTCCTCGGCAGTCGCCCTGAGCTGGCCGCTATCGCTCCGGTCGTACTCTACGAGACGCTCGGTCGTACCTTTGCCGACGGATCCGGCGCGGCAGCGCTTCTCTGGCTTGCCTCGCACCGCTTCACCGCGGAACAGGCCGAGGCGGTGCGAGCCGCTGGGATTGCAGGAGAAGGTTTTGTGCTCGGTGAAGCCCTGTTTGAGAAGATCCGTACGAGTCGTTCTGGCGCCGCCTTTAGTACTCATATTTATGACCAGGTGTGGAGTCTGGTGAAGCACAAGGACCAGAAAATCCATCTCATGGTTCCACGGCTGCTCGACTGGATTCGTTCCCTCGACCCGGCGCGAGATCAGGAAGATCCCGCTTACCCGTTTACACTTGTTGCCGGGCAGCGGCGGTCGTATAACGCGAATCAGATCTTTCGCACTCCGGCCTGGCGCAAGGATGATCCGGACGGTGCGCTCCGTATTCATCCTGACGACATTACCGCCGTTGGTGCGATAGAGGGTGGTTGGATGGCTGTGGAGACACGCGCTGGACGCATCGTGGCTCGCATTGAGGCCGACGAGTCACTGCGGCGCGGCGTCGTTGCCCTGCCGCACGGTTATGGGCAGACCTACCCGGCTGGAGCGGAAGGCCGAGTGGCTGTAGGGCCACGCCTCAATTTCCTTACGACGAGCGAGGATTGCGATCCGATTGCGGCGACCCCATACCACAAGAATGTCCGCGTGCGTTTGACGCCGTTAGATCCGGAGAGTACGGCGGCGGCTGAGGCAAATTCCAGCGCTGTACGCGCGCTGCTCTAAGAAATTCTAAACGAACCTGAGGGAGACATGGTAATGACACACGACTTGACCGTGTGGGGAATCGGCACCAGTCGCACACTGCGAGCGCACTGGATGTTATTGGAGCTTGGACTAGAGTACGAGTGTCATCCGATCCAGTCGCGGACCGGAGAGACACTAACCGACGAATTCAAGCAGTTGAATCCACGGCATAAGATTCCGGTGCTGCGTCACGGGTCGCTGATTTTGACCGAGAGCGCCGCTATTATTCAGTATCTCAGCGAGACTTTTCCGAATGCCAGAGAAATATACGTACCGAGCGACACTGCCAGTCGAGCTCGACTGAACGAGTGGTGTTACTTCATCATGTCCGAACTCGATGCAGGTTCGCTGTACGTGATCCGGCGTCACGACGGACTAAAACAGATTTATGGCGCGGCCCCCAACGCGGTCGAGGCCGCGAAGGGTTACTTTCTTCACAATCTCGAAGCGATGGCGTCGAGAATCGGCAGCGACAACACCTACCTGTTTGGTGAACGACTGAGCGTCGCCGACATGCTCTTGATGACGTGTCTCGATTGGGCGACGTTGTGCGACATCCCTCTACCCGAAACCGTGTCACACTATCGGCAGCGGGTCGCGCTGCGCCCAGCCTACCAGGCGGCGCTCAAAAAGAACTTCGCAAAGTAGGGAAGAAGCATTTGCCCCGTAGCGATCAACACCGCGGAGAGTCTGACACGCGAATGTTTTTCCTTGACCCACATGGCTACGAACAGTACCCCTCAACAAGGAGAAAGAGATGGCAGGGCCGTTAGATACGGGGCGAGTGCTGGATTTGACAACAATGGTCGCGGGTCCGGTCGCGACAAGGATGCTGGCCGATCAGGGCGCCGACGTCATTAAGATCGAGTCACCAAGTGGCGACTTGATGCGTCACTTTAACCCTATTCGCAACGGGATGTCCGCATCCTTCCTGTCCTGCAACCGCAACAAGCGATCAGTGGCTATTGATCTCAAAGCTGCCGAAGGTCTTGCGATTGTCCAGCGGCTGATCGCGACAGCGGATGTGCTAGTCCACAACTTTCGTCCCGGAGCCGCTGAGCGCCTTGGTCTCGGCGAAGACGCAGTGCGTAAGATACGACGAGATATTATTTATGTGTCAATCAGCGGGTTTGGCGACAGTGGTCCGTATGCCGGTCGACGCGCTTACGATCCGGTGATTCAGGCGTTATCTGGCCTGGCGGAAATTCAGACTGATCGAGACACTGGCCGCCCCAAAATGGTGCGCACCATCATCGCGGACAACACCACAGCGTTGACTGCAGCTCAGGCGATTACGGCGGCGTTGTTTGCACGAGAACGCTCCGGCCAAGGACAGCATGTGCAAATCGCGATGTTGGATGCGATGGTCTCTTATCTGTGGCCCGAGGCGATGTCCAGCCTGACTTTTGTGGGTGATGAGCATGATCCCTCCGAAGGTGAGATTGACCCGGACCTGGTGCTCGCCACGCAAGACCGCTACCTCACCGCGGCCGCGCTGTCGGATGACGAATGGGCCGGTATGTGCCGGGCTCTGAATCGTCAGGACCTCATAGACGATCCCCGATTCAAGACGGCGGGCGCACGCTCCCGCAATGCCGTGGAACGCCGCGAGATCATGGCCGCTGAACTGGAACAGTGGCCTGCAGATGCAATTCTTCCTCGCCTGCTCGACAATGACGTTTCCGCCGCGCCGGTCCTCAGTCGCTTTGAGCTTCTCAAGGATGACCAAGTGCAGGCTGCTCATATTCTTGAGGAACAGCAGAGCCCCGTATTTGGTCGAGTACGGCAGCCACGCCCAGCCGCTCAATTCGACCGCACTCCTGCGAACATCCGCGAGCTCGCGCCTCTTTTAGGAGCAGACAACGCCGCCATTCTCACTGAGTTGGGGTATAACGGAGATGATATTGCACGCTTCGAACGCAAACGGGTCGTGTATCATCAATCTGCTACTGCGCTGAGCGAGTAACACAAAAAATCCAGCAAATACGATATTGGCATGTGGGTGTGGCGACATCTACGCACCCTGCTGAAGAATAAAAGAGAAAGGAAGTTTCCATGAATCAAACAAGTCCAGTGGCAGTAGTGACTGGGGTAGGTCCAGGGACGGGCGCGGCGATTGCTCGCCGCTTTGCGCACGGTGGATATGCGGTGGCGATGCTTGCCCGTAATCGGGAGCGACTCGTTGAACTGGAGCGCGAGCTCGCGCATTTACACGCCTACCCATGCGATGTCACCGATGAAACGCAACTCGACGCCACTCTTGAGGCGATCCGGGCTGATCTCGGAGCGCCGCAAGTGCTGATCCACAACGCTGTAGGCGGCGCCTTTGGGAACTTTCTCGAAATCGATCCTCAGGTGCTGAACCACAACTTTCAGGTCAATACGATGGCGCTGCTGTATCTTGCTCGACGCCTAGCTCCAGCCATGGTTACGGCGAGAGAAGGCGCCATTATTGCCACCGGCAATACTTCGGCATTCCGCGGCAAAGCGAACTTTGCTGGGTTTGCGCCGACCAAAGCGGCGCAACGGATTCTCGCGGAAGCAATGGCCCGCGAACTCGGACCGAAAGGGGTGCACGTCGCCTACGTGATGATTGACGCGGTCATCGATCTGGAATGGACGCGCAAAAGGTGGCCGGATGCGCCCGAAGACTTTTTCATTAAACCTGCCGCCATTGCCGAGGAAGTCTGGCATGTTGCACATCAGGACCGAAGCGCTTGGTCTTTCAATGTGGAACTCCGACCGTTTGGTGAGACGTGGTGAACAGTCAACTGCGTTCACGATCGACCACGGGAAATAAACATAGGACAACCCAACTGAGGAGGGATCATGAGCGAGCTACGAATTTTCTCCTACCTACCCAACCCCCGTATTTGGAAGGCGACGATTGCTGCGCGTCTGTGCGGGATCGATGTGGAAGTGCGCGGCGCTTCACCAAAAGAGCTTACCTCCTGGCTGTGGGACTTCGACGCACGGCCACTCGCAAGCGACGAACTTGCGGAATCCTCAGACGCACGAGTCGGAAAAGTCGGCTTTTCTGGAGCTCGTCTGCACAAGACCGACGCCTTTCTGGAAGCGCATCCATTCGGCGCCGTTCCAGCCGCGTTCAGCCCTGATGGGAAGACCGGGATTTTTGAATCGAACAGCATCATGCGGGCCGTCGCCCGCCTTGGTGAAGGCGAATTTCCCCTTTATGGCTGTGACGCTTATGAGGCGTCACGGATAGACAGCTTCCTGGACGCGAGTCTGGTGTTCGCGCGCGACGCGCAAATGTACTTGCTGGCGTTGATTAATGGAACCGTCTCGACCGAGACTCACGCGCGAGCACGCGATGGTTTCGCAGTCTACGTTGCTGGCATCAATCAGGCCTTAGCGCCCGACCGCGAGTTTCTGGTAGGTGATACCGTCACAATCGCGGATATTTGCTTTGTCGCCGAATTGAGTTTGTTCTTCAATGAGAAGAGACGCATTAAAGAAATCGAGAAGAAAGACCTTACGCCAATCCTCCACGCCAAGATTGAGGCGGAATTTCCGCATGCTTTCGCCCATCTCGCGAGACTGCGTATGCACCCGGCGTTCGCTCCTGATGTGGATCCGTACCTGAAGAAATTTGCCGCAGTGGAACAAACCGGGGTGGACCGCTCGCTCACGCACTGATCATAATCGCTCATGCAAAGGGTAAGGAGACAGTATATGTCCCTCGAAGTCTTGGGTATCGAACACCTTGATCTCACCGTCAACGATCTCCAGCGTTCTCTCCCTTTTTATGCCAAAGTTCTTGAGTATCTGGGATTTAGACGAGTTGCGCATGAAAACTATATTGCCTGGTCCAACGGCCATATGGGCATTGGCTTCCGCGCCGCGCCGCCAGAAGAAAAGGAGGTCGCATTTAACCGCTATCGGGTTGGGTTACATCATCTGGCGCTCAGGGCGAAAAGCCGTGAGGATGTTGATGAATTCTACCAATTTCTCATGCAGGAAGGCATTAGTATTCTCGACCCTCCCGCTGAGTATCCTCAGTACGGCCCTAACTATTATGCCGTGTTTTTTGCCGATCCTGATGGTATGAAGTTAGAGTTCGTGCATTTTCCCTGGGGATATTGGCGGCGGGTGCAAACCCAAGGTCGAGACGAACGGCCACGATATGTCGATGAAAAAAGCCAAACCTAAGCGCCACCTCTGGACTGTCCGAGCCGCGCGCGTGAGCAAGCGGCGAGAGGTCGTTCCTTAACGGTCGCGGCTTGATTCGCAGCGGGCAGAACAACCTTAGGCTCAAAGGGATATCGTTCTAGGATGTGACACGCCGTGGAACTTTCGTCGGTTACTCTCGGTTGAATCCTTTGCTAGACAGAGGCATCAAAGATGAGTATGCAAAGACGACATTTTCTCCGGCAATTGTGTGCTGTGGCGCTCGCCTCGATTGGATCCCCGGCGTGTGCGCGAAACGAGAAAGCGAGTGCTGCGGCTGAACACCCTGAGTCCGTTATTCCTAAGTTGAGCAAACCGCTAGCGGAATGGCGTAAACTCCTTCCTTCCCAAGCTTACGCCGTGCTCTTCGAAGAGGCGACTGAGCGACCAGGTTCGAGTCCGCTCAACGATGAAAAGCGCGAAGGCGTGTTCATCTGCGCCGCCTGCTATTTACCGCTGTTCGAATCCACGGCCAAATTTGAGAGCGGTACGGGGTGGCCGAGTTTCTATCAGCCGATCTCCGGTCATCTTGAAACGAAAACAGATTACAAACTCATCTTCCCACGCACGGAGTATCATTGCGCTCGCTGCGGCGGCCATCAGGGGCATGTGTTCGATGATGGTCCGCCGCCGACGGGGCAACGCTGGTGCAACAATGGCGTGGCGCTTAACTTCGTGCCTGCTGGCGAACAGCTTCCCCCTCTGAGGACGTAAGTATGAAAAACTGGCTGAGAATCGTAGCAATCTTCTTTCTTTTCGGATTTTTTATCGCGGTTCCTGCGAAGAAGGAGACCACGGCGCAGGCAGTGAATGATAAGATGCTAGAAACGGCCATCTTTGCCGGGGGCTGTTTCTGGTGTATGGAGCCGCCGTTTGACAAGTTGGACGGCGTTATGTCGACGACTTCCGGATATACGGGCGGTCAGACGAAGAATCCTTCTTATGAAGAGGTCTCTTCCGGCGTGACCGGCCACACGGAGGCCGTGCAAGTGGTGTTTGACCCCGCAAAAATCAGTTACGCCAAACTCCTTGACGTGTTCTGGCGCAACATTGATCCGTTCACGCCTAACGCTCAGTTCTGTGATCACGGCTCGCAGTATCGCACCGCTATTTTCTATCACGGTGAGGAACAGCAACGGCTGGCTGAAGCCTCGAAGAAGGCGCTGGAGCAATCAGGTCGGTTCACCAAACCAATTGTCACAGAAATCGTTCCAGCCGGAGAATTTTACAAAGCTGAAGAGTATCATCAAGACTACTATCAAAAGAATCCACTGCGGTACAAATTCTATCGCTACCAATGTGGGCGGGATCAG
>JBFWZL010000257.1:0-9167 GCA_050185455.1 Binatia bacterium
GACTATCGTTTCCGCGACCAACTTACTGCTGCTTCGGTTTCGGTACAGAAATAATCGCTCGGCTAACTAGCGGGCTCATCACCCACCTGCTTAGAAGAGTCCGCGAAGCCAAGTCCACAGAGTCGATAAAGTCTATAGAACCTATTAAATCCGTAGAGGCAAAGACTCGAAGGACTCAACGCACCCAACAAACCCAATAAACTCAACGCACCTAACAAACCCAATAAACTCAACCGACTCAAAGGACTTTTTATCATGTGCGGCATCATCGGTTACATCGGCTTTCGCGAAGCGGCTCCCGTGCTGCTTCAGGGACTCAAGCGCTTGGAATATCGTGGATACGACTCTGCGGGAGTCGCCGTGTTTGCGAATGGGGGTTCCAATGACGGCATCCTCGTTCGCCGCTCAGTCGGAAAACTCACCAACCTTGACCGGTTGTTACATGACAATCCGGTTCACGGTTCCACCGGGATGGGACACACACGCTGGGCCACGCACGGCCGTCCCTCGGAAGAAAATGCACACCCCCATCGTGCTGGCAAAGTGGTGGTGATTCACAACGGGATCATCGAAAACTACCTTGAATTACGCCATGAACTCCAGGCGAAAGGTCGCACCTTCACCTCGGAAACCGACACCGAGGTGATTTCGCATTTGATCGATGAGTGTATTCAGAGCGGCTTGTCCTTCACCCAGGCAACGCGCGCCGCCCTACAACGCCTGGAAGGCGCATTTTCCGTTGTTGTCCTGTGCGAGAGCGAACCGGAAAAAATTCTTGCAGCGAAGAACGCCACGCCCATCGTGATCGGGTTAGGGGAAGGCGAAAATTTCGTCGCCTCCGATATTCCGGCGCTGCTCGATTATACCCGCAAGGTCACCTTCCTTGACGATGGAGAGATGGCGGAGGTCACGAGTGAAAGCGTAAAACTCTCCGATTTCCAGGGTCATCCGATCGAACGGGAACCCCGAGTGATTACATGGGATACGATCACCGCGCAAAAGGGCGGTTATAAACATTTTCTCCTCAAAGAGATCCACGAACAGCCGCAGGCGATTATCGATACCATGCGCGGTCGTATCCTTCCCGAGGAAAGTGACGTATGGCTGGGCGAATTTGACGAGCACGCAGCTACGCTGAGCGCTATCAAACGCCTCACCCTGGTCGCTTGCGGAACGGCGTGGCACGCCTGTCTCGCCGGCAAATTTTACCTTGAGGAACTCGCGCGGCTGCCTGTGGAAGTGGACTACGGCAGTGAATTTCGTTATCGCAAATCACCCATGGAACCGCACACCGCCGTGCTCGCCGTGTCTCAGTCGGGCGAAACAGCGGACACTCTGGCTGCTCTGGAAGGTGGAAAAAGCTACGATCTTCCGACCTTGGCGATTTGCAATGTCGTGGATTCCTCAATTTCTCGCAAGGCGGATCTTGTCTTGTACACACATGCAGGTCCGGAAATTAGTGTCGCTTCGACCAAGGCATTTACCACGCAGCTAACCGCCCTGTACCTGTTATCGATATATCTAGGTCGACGGCGCGGAACTCTTAATCAGGAGCAGGGGCGTCGCCTTTTGGCGGATTTACTTAACTTACCGATTCAGGTGCGCGAGATCCTGGCAAAAGAGAAAGCGATCGAAAAAATCGCCAAAAAATATGGACACGCCAAAGACTTTCTGTACCTCGGTCGCGGGGTAAATTATCCGATCGCACTCGAAGGCGCCCTGAAGCTCAAAGAAATTTCCTACATCCATGCCGAAGGCTACCCAGCCGGAGAAATGAAGCATGGCCCCATTGCGTTGATCGACGAAGAGATGCCGGTCGTCGTTTTGCTGCCGAAAGATCTCGTGTACGCCAAGACGTTGAGCAACATGAAAGAAGTCGAAGCGCGCGGCGGACGGATTATCGCTATCACGGACTCCCCCTCACAAGAGCTTGAAGATATTGCTTGGGAAGTCATCCAGGTCCCTACTACGAATCACTTGCTCATGCCGATTCTGCTCACCATCCCCATGCAACTGCTGGCGTATCATATCGCTGTTTATCGCGGCACGGATGTGGATCAGCCGCGCAACTTGGCGAAGAGCGTAACGGTTGAGTAAAAGTGCGTGAAGGCGTGGATGCTCGCAGGCGGCGACGTTCAGTGAACGTAAGACGTCATGTTATCTTCCTTGCAACAACTCCTCTCCGCCCTTGCTTACACTCCATCACTGATCTGCACGGTGGGACGTAGTGATGCAATCGGAGAACTCATGCTTCGCGACACTCCGCGAAAAGTCGAGTTCAGCGACGGTTGGGCGGCTATCGAATGTCAGGGATGGCATCTGCACGTTAACCTGACCAGCGTTGTGCAAGTGCGTTTCGCGGAGGAATCCGGGTATGCTGATTCGATCAGCCCGGTTGCCGTTTTTACGGATGCGCAAGGACAGGCAGTGATGCGCTTTTATTTTCCCCATACCAGCCACACTCACACCACATACACGGCAGAGGAGCTGGCGCTGTTCAGCAGGTTTAAGGGACGTTACGAAAAGGAATTGGGGGTTAGGGATTAGTTTTCCCCACTCCCTAACCCCTAAGACCCAACCCCTACTTAATTCCCGCCACTTCCCGCGCGTATGCGGCGGCAGTGTTGAAATCGTATTCACGGTAGGTCTGCAATTTTTCCGCTTCCAGCGACCCTTCCGCATGAACAGCGAGGACTTCTTGATAGCCGCCAAAATCCGAGGCCGTCAAGTCGGAAATCAGATTCATCATGCGGAGGCGGTGCTCGGTGGGAACCCCTTTTTTCCCACCCAGGTATTTTTTCAGTAGCGGGCCAGTCGCTTCGCTCCGCCAGTCTTCCACGCTGGGCCCCGTCACCAAAAGCCCGCCGCTGACGTCTTGCACCATCTGCACGGCGTCATGATAATTCGAGGCGAACTGATACTTCGCAACATTCGTGAAGAGCACATTCGGGATGGCGATTCCCGGCGGCGTCACCACACAGTTCTGTGCGGCGGCAACGATCAGCCCTTGCACCGTCGCGTGATAGGCGGCAAGCTCGGTCAATTTTTCACGGATGTGACCGGCGTTCTCAATGCCGTTATACTCAGCGATTGCCCGAGCGGAACCAGCCAGCATCTCTAGTAACGGCAGTTTGTAGGAAACGGCGGTGAAACGGTGAAATTTCACAAACGTCAACGCTAGAAACCCCGCCGCTTCCGTTTCTCCACACATGAAGACACGGTCCCACGGCACGAATACGTCGTCGAAGACGGTGATCGTCTCCATCATTTTGTGCTTCGCGCTGATGGGATACTCGAAGGGGTCCCTCTTAAAACCGCCATATGAACTGGCAATTAGCTTTAGCCCTTTCGTCGCAGCGGGAACCGCAAACGCTACAGAGTAATCTTCGTCACCCGCCTTCATCGCGCGCGTCGGCAGCACGATTACTTCATCGGTATTCGTCAACACCGAGGTGTGCACCTTGGCCCCACGGACAACGATGCCATCAGAGCGGCGATCGACAATGCGCAGGTAGTAATCCGGATGTTCCTGGCCTTGAGGCCCCATGCTCCGGTCGCCTTTCACATCACTCTGTGCGACCGCAACGCCGTAATCACGATCCCGGCACATGCGATAATATTTTTCGACACGCTCTTTATATTCAGGCTTGCCGCGTTTCGCCATTTCCTCAGCGACAATATGGAGTGCATACAACGCATCAGTGCCAATTTCTTTAATGAGGATGACAAGGGTTGCTCCCTCACGCGTGCTGGCGGCGATGAGTTGACTGCGTTTGAGTAAGTCCTCGGTATTACGGGGTAAATGGTAGTACCGTGAATAGGGTTCACCCGTCTGTGGGTCGGTCATCACGGCAAGATCACGGTAGCGTGGATCTTCCGCCATGTGATAGTCGATGCAGGCGTGTTCAACGGCGACGCCGATGATCGGATGAGTAGTGACATCCTCCACCTGTTCGCCACGATAGTACACCTCACGTCCGTCTCTCAGGCTCGCCTTATATTGTTCTGGAGTGCGCAGACCCATGACTTTCTCCTCAATAAAAAAAGTGGGCAAAGTATAACGGTCACCTCATCGACCTGTCCACGTCCCCTTTGCAGGCATAGAGCTCGCGCACTTCGTGCGTTCTATAGCCCACGGCCTATGGCAGGAGAAAAGCTTGGCGTAAAGCGAGTGCAGCGAGTGAGCTATTCGCCACAGAGTGAGCGTAGCGAACAAGCCATCTGCTTTGTCAGATCACCACCTCCACCTGGAAAATGAGATTGTCACGGTCGCGCAGGAATCCGATCCCGTTAAATTGCCCGTCGATGTAGTTGTACTGCACGGTAAAACGGAAGGGATCACGGGTGAAGGTAATGCCTGGCTGCACGACCCACGCCCCATGCCAGTCATAGAAAAACGCTAAGGCTGGAGAGATGAGTCCCGAACGGTACGAAGTCGATACTAGCAGTGTATTGATGATCTGGTACGGATCAAGGTTGACGTTCGCCTGGTTTTCGTGATGTGGGTCACGCACAGGCACGGCGAAATGCGCAAACCCAAAGTCAGGAGAAACTTTCGTGAGCGACGTATCGTCGAAATCCAAAATGTGAGTTCCAAACGCCTGAGCGCTAATGAGGAACGACTGCGAAGGATTGAGAAAGCGAATATAGCGGTTGATATCGAGACCAATCGACCAGCGCACGACATCAGAGCGGTCAATGTTGCTCTTATAGCGGAGCAGAGGCTTGCCGCTCACCGGGTCGGTCCCAACCTGTTTATAGCCAGGCGTCACCTGCCCAGTCAGCACAGGGCCCAGCAGTTGGTTTGACGCCGAATTCAAAAAAAATGGTTCGGCGTAGAAATAAGCAAACTCGCTCCGTACCACCGCGTAGAGCTGTGGCACGCTGAAACTGGCGGTCGCGCCGCTGATTTGCACTTTGGGAAACATGACATTCGCGTGAAAATTATCAACCAAATAGCGAGAAGTTTGTCCCATACGCACCGCTTCTTCGAATTCTCCCAAATTGATTGGGGGATTCCTGGGCGATGACTGCCCTGGCCGCGTGCCTGGAGCTTTAATAGGAGAAACAACCCGAAGCGTGGACGCATCAAGGTAGGTATAGAAGTGCGCAACACTCAACGTAAAATCGCCCAGGACGCCGATAACACGCCCTCCGCCGCGCGCATCGGTGAGGTTTTTCGCCGGCCTTTTCACGAAACCGTTAATCCCAGGCGGATTCGGCGTCGCCCACGGAGAGCCGGAAGGCACAGGATCCGCCACTTTATCGTCCAGCGCCACGTAGCCTTCCAAATCAATTTCGGAGAATGGCCCTTGACTGCCTAGGCCATACACCATGCGTAGCATATCAAGCGGTACGCGCCGTTCGTCCAGCGCCACTAAGAATCCGCCAAAACTCGCATCAAGTGGGTTGATCTGATCAAGCAGACGGAACACGTCGGTTTCCCCCCACGAGAGATTTTGGCGACCAATGCGCAGGAAGAGCGGCCCTTTGGTGTAGTTCATGTACGCTTCAAACAGGCGGTGACGATGGCGTAAACGCTGGCGCGTCTGGAGCCGATCCCCGGCAGCATTGCGTACGTAACGCTCGCTAAACACATCCGGACCGTAATCCCATACGCCATCGTATTCCCCACGATAAGTAACGAAATAATCAATGTCGTCAGGATCAAGCAAACGCAACGGCGCTAACGGGAACTGTAAAAATGACAATAGACCGTCGTACCGTCCGTGGACCAGATCAGTCAGGTTATGCCGCATCTCCATCTGGATGAACGTGCGGTTCTGCAGCATGTTCCAATCGTTGTATGGGGTGCGCAGACGTGTGTTATCCTCGGCGCCCTGCGTGGCGAACGAAGTGCGGTTGTATATTCTTCCGTTAAACCGTAACGATTCCGCTTTATCGAGAAAGATCGCCTCAACCTTTCCTACCCCCAGGCTAACGGCGATCACGAAACTCAGACCCACACAGCGCCACCAGCGCCCCCTCTGGTGTCTGTCCATGTCTCCCCCTTCTTCCCAGCTTTCCATCGACTCTTCGTAGAAGCACGTCGAAGGCCAGGGG
The DNA here is from genome assembly GCA_050185455.1 of Binatia bacterium. Classification (GTDB taxonomy): domain Bacteria; phylum Desulfobacterota; class Binatia; order Bin18; family Bin18; genus SYOC01. Next base: position 6,064 of record JBFWZL010000257.1, read on the forward strand.
AGGGTATAGGAGAAGACTATCAGAGTAAAGGGGAAATCAGAGAGAGATTTGCGACAAAGAGAAACGGATTTAGGTTTCTCTTTGTCTTCTCTGTCTCGCTTGGTTATCCAGCGAATCCGGCGGCGGTAAAGAGTTTGCGTATGTCCCAGGTCACGACTGAGCCGACCAACACGACTTGAGGATTCTCATTGATCTGCGCATACAAGCTCGTCTGCACGGGATTATTTTTCCCCAAAGAGAGAATGCGAGTCTCTTCTCCCTCAACCTCTAGCATAATGCGAGAGACTGGCGGTCGGAGTCCGAAATCGGAGAGCTGGGCTTCTTCGATCTCAACCGCGCCAAGATTCAGCAGCTTCTGGAGATTCGTAAGAAAATCAACAACGACGTCTTGGCGTACGGACGCTCCACTCGATGAGTTTACCCACCCCTGAGGCGTGCGTTGACACACCAAATGTTTGCCCTCAAATACCACGTTAATGTGCTTCACTTTGTCTAGAGAAAATTCAAGGACCGATTGATCGGTTTTTTTTGCCGCATTCGCTCCGATCGCTTTCTTCTCAGGCATGGTGACGTATGTATACCCACCAAGAATAAGCGCCAATACTCCGAAGATCGCCACACGACGGATTTCCGCGCTCATCCTTTTCGCCTCCGGCGAGCGAACACGAGCATACCAACGAGGAAGACCAACGCAGGCTCGATGATGACCATAATCCAGAAGAACAAACGGGACTGCGCCGCCGTCATATACAGGCTCTGTTGCGGGGTGGCTCCCCGCTTTGAGACCGGTGCGTTCGCCGTGCGCCCGAGGGCGATTAATTCTTGGCGATTAAGCATCCAGCCAAGAGTGTTCATAAAGAAATCAACATTACCCGGGACGCGCACGTAGAAATTGTTCACAAAGTCAGAATCTCCAAACACGACGACTTTCCCTTGTTTTTCTGCGCCTACCGTCGCGACGGCGGCAACCGGCGCCGGTCCTTTTTCATCTTCTCCGGCTCTGAAGCCCAACTCATTTTGTTCTGCTCGTGCACGGTTTTTCACCACCCAACTCGAATCACTGGAAAAGGCGAACGTCTGGGCTTTCCCATCCAGGACTCGCACTGGCTGCACCACCGGAAGCATCGGCTCTCCCCGCGGCTGCCGCGGGAACACTTCTTGCGCGAAGCGCGAGATCATCGGCATCAAAGGTTCTCCACCGGCTACTTGATTCTGATCGTCCACGATCACGCTCTCTTCAAGGTCGAAGCCATATTGCGTCAAATACCGCGACAGATTTGGCACAGTGTACGGGTCCAACATGAACAGCGCATGCCCACCCGCGTTGAGATAGGTCGATAAGGCGTCGAGTTCTCCGGGCATAAACTCGCCTTTGGGTCCACTGATAACGACGAGGTCAGCATCCTCCGGCACCGTGCGAACCGTCATCAGCGATAAAGGACGAACTCTATAATTCTCCGTCTCCAATACCTTTTTGAGCACGCCATAGCCCGCGCGTTCCTCGGAGTCGATCGGATCATTTTCCCCATGCCCCAGCAAAAAGTAGACGGTCTTCTCTGTTTGCATGACGCGCAGCAACGCGTTCAGCATGCGTTCTTCGTCTGCCAGCGGGATCGTCAGGCGATTGTTCGCCGTCTCCACCACCGTCGCGCCATACGCGGTCACGCCGTACCGTTGCGCTAAGCCGGGCGTGCGATCAAGATCAAACAGTTGATAGGAAAATGAGGACGTTTCTTGCGCCATGAGTCCGAGGAGTTCGTCATGTTTCTCCCGATCGCCGCGGCGATAAAAAACGGTCGCCTGCACTGGCTGCTGCAAGGCATGCAAGGCTTGCCTGGTCACTTCCGAGAGGCTGTATTTCTTTTCCGGCGTGAGATCGAAACGTAGGTTGATGCGAGAAACGAGCATCTCAATAGAGACGGCGATGATCAACAAGAACACCACCTCCAAGCCGACGAGCAGGAAGCGTCGAGTTGACTCACGGCTCAATAAACTTGTCTCTTCCGTGGAAGAAAAATTTTCTATCGGGTTCCGCGCCATTTCCGCGACTCCAAAGACTGCAGAGTCAGATACAAGAAAAACATCGTGGTCAGAAGAAAAAACACAATGTCTTGAGTGTTAACGACTCCCTTGGAAAAAGCTTCAAAGCGGTCAAAGAGAGAGAAGCGGCTGATCGTGCCAATCAGCTGTGGCCCGACTGCCTCCTCGTTCCACGTCAAGAACCAAAAGAAGACAAGGACGCCATACGTAGACATGGCGCAGACAACCTGGTTTTCCGTTAGAGAGGAAATAAACGTCCCACATGCAATAAAGGTCGCTCCTAAAAGTATGACGCCTAAGTATCCGGCAAGAGGCGGACCCCAAGCGAACTGATGGATAGTTGAAAGGAGCAGGGGATACGCCAAGGTGCACAGCACTACCAGGACAAAGACCAGGAAACAGGCCAAAAACTTGCCCAGTACGATCTGTGGATCTTTCAGCGGATAGGTCCATAGTAGTTCTATCGTACCCAGCTTTTTTTCTTCAGCGAACAACCGCATGGTCAGCAGCGGGAGGATGAGTAAAGTGACGAAACGGACATCTTGAAAATAGTACGCCCAGAGCGAAGCCGTGATGTCCATGAAATCGCCAAACAGGTCGTAGAAGACCATGTCGGTGTAGAAAAAATATCCCGTCAGGAGGAGAAAGGCTGTCGCTAAAGAATAAGCGATGAACGAACCGAAATAGAGACGAAGCTCTTTTTTGAAGACGCAGAGAAATTTCATAAATAGCTTTTAGCTTTTAGTTATAGGGTATACTTGCGTACTGTTTTTTCCTTTAAGACCTTAGGGCTCGACGATTTTCAGACTCAATGATCCGATGGTCCGCTCACTCAAGGATAAAATCCTTCAATGACTCAATTCTGTCTCCCGAATGAGTTGTAAATACAGATCTTCCAGCGTCGGTTCAAGCGAACGAATTTCCAACAAGCCCCAGCCATTCTTCATAATAATGGCGCTGACGCGTTTGCGAATGTCTTCTCCTTGATATTCGAGGACAAGCGTTAACGATGTGTTCTTCCCATCGGTTCCCACACGACGCACGGTCTCAACACCAGGCACTCG
>JBFWZL010000258.1:0-9149 GCA_050185455.1 Binatia bacterium
AGCGATTCAACTGCGGTGAACCCGGGCGGCTTACCCCTTTTTAAAGGAAACACGCTCGTCGGTGGGGTCGGGGACACTGGCGTTTTTCCTAATGACCTTGCTGAGTTTACTGCACTTGTCGGCGCTTTCTGTCCACCGTCCACTCCTGGGTGCCCCCAGCCGCTTGGCATTCTGCCGGTTCCTTTTTCCTTTACCAACGATCTGCGTGAACGGGTGTTCATTGACGGCGTCCGCTTACCGTTTGTCGCCCTGGACGTGCCGGAAGTCATTAAAGGCAAACGTCCGTCGGGAACCAGACCTGGTACTGCCGATGGAGAATTTCTCCTTACTGCGCGAGATGGGACCTGCTTTGATACCGACGAAAATGAGGGAGTCTGCCGCGCTGCGCCAGAAGGTTATCTGATCGGCCCCAAGGCTGGGCAAAAACTGACTCTGGAAGAAGTTTCACAGATTGTCCAACAATCGCGGGATGGGGCGAATCGCACCCGCGCCGTCATTCGTTTTCCCAGGGGCTCGAAGGCGCGGATGATGATCGCTGTTAGTGATATTGATGGCGCTTTGCTAGCGGTGTACCGCATGCCTGACGCTACGATCTTTAGTATCGATGTCGCTACCGCCAAGGCGCGTAATGTCGTGTATTTTAGCGGCCCTGAGCCTAACGTCAGGTTTGATCTCCCTGGTCTCCCACCTGGAACAGCAGTTACCAATCGCACGATCAGCTTTGGCAGCCAACCATTCTATCCTCCTGGTATTGACACGAGTGGGGAAGGCCCGTTTTTCCGCAGTCTCTACGTCCGCGATACTCTGAACGCCTGCACCCAGGGGACACAACAAGAGAATCCCGAGAATCAAAGTGGTATCGTGTTTTTCCCAGGCAGTCTGCCGCTGTATAAAGACGGTCAGATGGTGGGCGGCTTAGGCGTCAGCGGAGATGGGGTAGAACAGGATGATTATGTGACTGCCTTAGGAGCAAGCGGGTTTACGCCTCCAAACGCTCTTCGCGCCGACCAATTCTTTGTGCGCGGTGTGCGCGCCGCTTATCTAAAGTTTCCACGAAATCCTGAAGAATAAATGTTGAGCGGTCAGTGACGGACCCAATCGAGTGGGATACGCGTAAAGGGGAGGTGAGCATGCATACAAGCAAGGGGAGATGGCTGCGGCGCCTGCTCAGTTATGCGCTTGTCGTGCAAGGACTGTTCTCAGTCGGTGCTCAATTCGCCTGGGGCGCTGGCGCGCAAAAATTAGTGGTTGTGATCAATCGCGGCATTCCTCTCCGCACGAGTGACCCTACGCCGACTATCAGTGGGGCGACTGACGCGCTAGTCGATGCCCAGGTCCGCGTGACGATTAATAAGGAGACGGTCGCCACTACCGTCCTTCCTGGCGGGGCCTGGAGCGTGGACTGGCCAACGTCACTGGAATCCGGGTCTTACCGGATTGAAGTCCAAGTCGAGGACTCTTCTGGAGCAACCGGCGTCGCCGTGCAGACTGTTGAGATCAACAGGGGGGAACGCTTGTTGCGCCAGCCTCTCGTCTCGGCTCCAGGAGAAGAACCCGTCCCATTAGACGAAGCAGCGGACGCTGATTTTCAAGCAGTGACCGACCGATGGCGCATTACTCCCCCTCCCTATGAAGTCAATGTCAAAGGCAGCTTGTGGGACCCCTATAACCAAAACGTATTGAAGGGCGACCTTCCCGTCTATGGACAAGATATTTTCCTGAATCTCACGGGGATGTGGGATACACTTGTCGAATTCCGTGAACTCCCAACGCCCAGTGGGGCCAGCGCCGATAGTCCAGGCAGCGCCCAGTTTCAGGGCGCCGACAACCAAATTTTCTTCAATCAGAACTTTGTGGTCTCGGCCGATCTATTCAAAGGCGATACCGCCTTCAAGCCTTTCGATTGGCGCTTCAAGGCGACGCTTATCGGAAATATCAACTATCTCAAAGTCGAAGAGAACGGCATCGTTAATCCGGATGTACGGAGAGGAACTGACCGTCTTGATGGCATTCCTTCTCTACAAGAAGCCTTTGCTGAGGCAAAACTGGCGGATCTCAGTCCAAATTTTGATTTCGTCTCAGTCCGAGCTGGGATTCAGCCGTTTAACAGCGATTTTAAAGGCTTTGTCTTTTCGGATACAAACTTGGGCTTTCGCCTGTTTGGCAACTACGAGGCGAATCGGGATCAGTTCAACTTGGTCTATTTCGACCGTCTAGAGAAAGATACGAACAGCGGTCTCAATCGCTTGAGAGATCGTAATCAGCGCTTATTGATCGCGAATTTTTACCGTCAAGATTTTCTTTTCAAAGGCTACACCACCCAATTTAGCGTGCATCATTTGTGGGACGGGAAGAGTTTTCATTTTGATCAAAACGATTTTCTAGCACGTCCCGACCCAGTTGGCTCGTTCCGGCCGCACTCGCTCGACGCGACTTATTTTGGCTGGACCAGCTTTGGCCATATAGAACGCATTAATATCGATCACGCCTTCTACTACGTACGCGGCCATGACACGCGTAATCCCATTGCCGGACGGAGTATTGATATCTCTGCCTACATGGCGGCGCTTGAGGTGTCATTCGACCGCGACTGGTTCCGCCCCAAAGCGTCGTATTTTCACGCCTCAGGCGACGGCGATCCACTGGACAGTCGCGGGCATGGATTTGATGCAATATTTGATAACCCGTTGTTTGCCGGGGGCGGATTTAGCTTTTGGAATCGGTTGGGAATCAAATTGACGGGAACCGGCGTGAACCTGGTCAATCGCGGCAGTCTGATTCCCGACTTGCGCAGTAGCAAAGAAGAGGGGCAACCAAACTTTGTCAATCCTGGGCTCCATCTTTTTAATGTCGGGGTTGACGCCGAGTTGACGCCGAAGCTCAAGGGATTGTTCAACGTCAATTATCTGCGGTTCGATACGACGGCGCCTCTACGCTTTTTGCTCTTTCAGAGTGACGTTTCCGACGAAATTGGCTGGGATATCAATCTAGGCTTTCGTTACCGGCCATTCCTGAATAACAACGTGATCTTTCTGGTCGGCACCGCTGTGTTCCTGCCTGGGGAAGGGTTCCGCGATATCTATGGCCGTGGAAACACTATTTTTCAGGCTTTTAGTAATATTATCTTGACGTTCTAAGAAAGAGCCTGTGGAGGGTATCGATGTCACAAGCCGGGTTCGTCAGATCTGGAGTGGGATTGGCCATCGCTGCCGTGCTGCTTTCCTTCGTGTCCTTCGTTCCATGGACTCCTTCGTTGGGACAAGCGCTTTCTGGTCGGGAGGCAATGCCTCCAGCGGTAAACCAAACCGCGCTGATGCAGCAATCACAGGAAGAAGCGGACCGCAAAAGCAACGGGTGCGTGAGCTGTCACGGCGGCATCGAGCCGATGCATGCGTCTCCAGCTGTGAAGTTGGGATGCACGGACTGCCATGGCGGAAATAGTCAGGCAAAGCTTGCCGCTGGCGGTGAGAAAGATGCGGCGGACTATGAAGCGGTAAAGAAGCAAGCCCATGTGGCTCCGCGCTTTCCTGAACGGTGGGCTACGGCGAGTGGCGCATACAGCGCGGCGAATCCCGAGCGCACCTACACGTTGTTGAATAAAGAAGATCCCACCTTTATCCGGTTTATCAATCCAGGTGATCTGCGTGTCGCGCAAGAATCGTGCGGCGCGTGCCATCAAACCCAAGTGAACGCGGTGAACAAGAGCCCGATGAAGACCAGCTCGATTTTTTGGGCGGCGGCTGGGTATGCAAACGGCATTATCTCCACCAAGAATGGTCTTTTGGGCGAGAGTTACTCGCGCAACGGCGAGCCACAGATGGTCGCGCCTGTCACGCCGCCCACGGAAGCGCAAAAACAAAAGGGCGTTGTCTCTTCGCTCGTTCCCTTGCCACGTTGGGAGATTATGCAGCCTGGAGACAATTTCCGCGCATTTGAGGACGGCGGACTCTTGCAACCCTCGGCATTTCCGGAAATCGGTAACCCTAATTTAACGGATGAATCTGGAAAGCCCGATATCCGTCTGAGCAGCCGAGGACCTGGGACAGGCTTGCGGGTAAGCATCCCGGTCCTCAATCTCCACAAGACTCGGCTCAACGACCCCCATCTCTCGTTTCTAGGCACGAACGATCATCCGGGCGACTATCGTTCAAGCGGGTGTACGGCCTGCCATGTTGTGTATGCGAATGATCGTGAACCCTTGCACTCCGGGCCCTATGCGCGCTTCGGTCATCTCGGAAAAAGCGTGACGAACGACCCAACGATTCTGAAGGACGAATCCGGCCACCCATTGCGGCATCGCTTGACGCGCGCCATTCCTTCTAGTCAGTGCATGGTTTGCCACATGCACCAACCGAACTCGTTTGTGAACACTTACTATGGCTATAACATGTGGGATTATGAATCAGACGGCGAATTCCTCTGGCCGAAAACACAAAAGAACCCGACCGAAGAAGAGAAACGCCTAAGTCTGAATCATAATCCTGAAGCGGCGGCGGTGCGAGGCTTGTGGACGGACCGAGATTTCTTGGCCAAGGTCAGTGAACTCAATCCGCAGCTCAAACACACTCAGTTCGCCGACTACCACGGCCATGGGTGGATCTTCAAGGCGGTGTTCAAACGCGACCGCAAAGGGAATTTACTCGATAAAGAGGGAAACCGCATTGATTTTTCTGATCCTGAGCGTTTTCGTAAGGCCGTACACCTAAAAGATATTCACCTGGAAAAAGGCATGCACTGTGTAGATTGCCATTTTTCCCAGGATGTCCACGGCAATAATAAGATCTATGCGGAATATGGAAATGCCATTGAGATTGGCTGTGAGGACTGCCACGGCACGGCGAAAGCAAAAGCGACCTTGAGGACATCCGGCCCTGCTGCTCCACCGGGTGGGACCGACCTGCTTATGGGCACAACCCCTTTTGGTCGTCAACGCTTTAGCTGGCGCGGCGACAAACTCTTCCAGCGTTCGATGGTGGAAAAAGACTTAGAATGGGAAGTGGTACAAGTGCTCGACAGCGTCACGCCGGGCAACATGCGCTATAACGAGAAATCACGTCTGGCCAAAACTATACAACGGGACGGGAAGACCTGGGGCAAAACCGATGTGGCGGCTCCGCTCCTGGCGCATGCGGACGACAAGATGACTTGCTACGCCTGTCATTCGTCGTGGATGACGTCGTGCTTTGGCTGTCATCTGCCACAAGAGGCGAACGTCAAGTCAGAAAGTTACCATTTTGAGGGCGGGAAGACGAGACAATACAGTTCGTATAATCCCCAAGTTGTCCGAGAAGATGTGTACATGCTCGGCATTAATGGCACGGTCAAGGGGAACAAAATCGGCCCGTTGCGCTCTTCCAGCGCGCTGGTGCTCAGTTCGGTGAATCTCAACCGACAGCGCTTCTACATTCAACAACCCCCAATTTCCTCGCCAGGCTACAGTAGTCAGGCGTTCAATGCGCATGTCCCCCATACCGTGCGCAGTACGGAAACGAAGACGTGTACCGACTGTCACCTATCTCAGCGCAACGACAACAACGCCTGGATGGCGCAACTGTTGACCTTCGGCACGAACTTCGTCAACTTCATGGGACGTTTCGCTTGGGTGGCGGAAGGAGAACACGGGCTCGAAGCGATCGGGATTACCGAATGGGAAGAACCGCAAGCCGTTTTCGGCAGTTCGCTCCACAAGCTTGCCTATCCCGATCATTATCGCCAGCATCAAGAGCGCAACCTTGAGCTTGAAGAGGCGCGACATCACCATGGCGGCGGCGAAGTCTTAGGGTTGGAAAAACGCGGTGAATTTCTCTATGCCGCTCTCGGACCGCGCGGTTTCGAGGTCTTTGATGTAGCCAATGTCGATAACAAGGATTTTTCCGAGCGGATCGTCACGGCTCCTGTGTCTCCCTTAGGTCAACGCACATACGTACGCAGCACTTATGCGACTGCGGTAGCGCTGCCGACGAACATGCCAATTGCCCCCTATCGGAAGCATCTGCCGGAGAATGAGGAGCAGCCGTTTCATCCCATCTATCACTATGCATTCGTCTCGGATCGAAGTGAAGGACTCATTCTGGTCAACGTCGACACGCTAGCGGATCGTGATCCAAAAAATAATTTCTTCGAACGCGCCCTGACGTACAACCCGGATGGGATATTGAATGGGGCGGAGAACCTGACCATTGTCGGTAATTATGTGTACGTGGTGTGTGACCGTGGGCTCGTGATTGTTGACTTTAACGAACCACTCAATCCTCAGGTGATTGCGCAGCTTTCCAGCCTGACGAAACCGACGTCGGTAACCGTGCAGTTTCGTTATGCCTTTATTACTGACCAAAGTGGACTGGTGGTGGTTGATATTACTGACGTGCGCGAACCGAAAGTCGCCGCACGCGTGCCGATCGCCGGCGCGCGACGGATATACGTTGCCCGCACCTATGCTTATGTGGCGGCAGGCTCTCAAGGTATGGCAATCGTCGATGTGGAACGTCCTGATCAGCCGTTTATTGATCAAATGTACACCGCTGAAGGTCAACTCAACGACGTGCATGACGTCAAGGTGGCGTCAACGGACGTCAGCCTCTTTGCCTATGTGGCGGACGGCAAAAACGGACTCCGTGTGTTGCAACTTACCTCCCCTGATACGACTCCTGGCTATCTTGGTTTCAGTCCGCGTCCAGCGCCGCGCTTGATCGCTACGCGACATACTGATGGTCCAGCACTGGCTTTGGCCAAGGGACTGGATCGCGACCGCGCCGTGGATGAGAGCGGGAATCAAGTAAGTGTCTTTAACCGTATTGGCGCCCGACCCTTTACCTTGGCGGAGCAGCAAAAAATCTATTTGCGTGAGGGGACAGTGTTTCAGGTGAGTGATACGCCCCCTGGACCGCCAGAAGAGTAGGGGAGTGTTGGGCAGCAGGGCGCGGGGCGCCGTGAGTGATGAACCAGGATGAAGGGGAGAACATCATGGGCAAACGACAGAAGCTCTACATCATTGTAGGATTAACATTGACGGCAGGTATGATGCGCATGGCGAGCGAGCCGTTGAATATACTGGCGCAAGAACAAAAAGAGAGCGCGTCTCCTTTCGTTGATGTCGCCCCCCAGCCGGGACAATACCTGGGGGCGGCATCCTGTGCTTCAGGAAACTGTCACGCCAGCTCAGAACCACGTGACCTATATGACGTCAAACAAAATGAATACTTTACCTGGCTGAATCAGGATCGTCACACGCAGGCGTATAACGTTTTGCTCTCGGAGAAATCGGCGCGCATCGCACGCAACATGAAGCTGAAGAACAAAGCCTTTGAAAGCGCGGTGTGTCTCGACTGCCACGCGTTGAATCCGTCGCCCAAGGATCAAGCACGGCAGATTGACTTGACGGAAGGCGTTTCTTGTGAAGCCTGTCATGGCCCAGCGGGGGGTTGGATCGCGAGACACACGGAGGATGGGTGGGCGCACGAAAAGTCCGTCGAGGCGGGCATGAAAAATCTGCGCAATCTGGCGACGCGTGCGGAGACTTGCCTTGGGTGTCATCTTGGCGATAAACAGAAGACCGTGAATCATGAGTTAATCGCCGCGGGACATCCTGATCTGATTTTTGAATTGGACAACTATAGTGTGGTGATGCCGGCGCACTGGACGCCCTATACTGATCGGCGCAAGCGAGAGGGATTCGAGGAGACGCCGGGCGGGCGCGCGTGGGCGGTGGGACAGGCGGTGGCGTTCCGCCAAGGTATGCTCCAAGTCGCACGCCGAGCGCGTTCGGCCAATTGGCCTGAGTTCGCCGAGATGAATTGTTACGCCTGTCATCATTCGTTGAAAGAGAGTGAGTGGCGGCAGATCCGTGGCTACAAATATAGAGCTGGGCTGCCTCATTGGAACCCGGCTCGTTATGCCGTGTTGCGTCATATTGTAGCCACCTTTGCCCCTCAGGAGCGCGCCCGTCTGGATATGCAAGTTGATCGTTTAGCGGAGGCCATTGCGAAAATGAGTACGCCGCCAGCCACGGTAGCCGCGGTGGCGACGGATTTAGCAGCTACGATTGAGCGGGTGATTCCCCGTATCCGGCAAGCGGATGTAAACGACACCGTTGCGAGAAAGATGATCGACGCTATCGCTGGCGATGTCCCCTATCTGATCGACTCCGAAGTGCATTCGGTTGAGCAAGCCATCCTGGCGATCAATGCGCTCGTGAGCGCTATGGCGCGTGACAATCCGGCAATTGCGCAAGGGCCAGTGAATCGTACGATCGATAAACTCTACGATGACGTCAAAGATCGTGAACGCTTTGATCGGCAAACCTTTGCCCAACATATGGCCGAGTTGCGACGCTTGATTCGCTGAGCGACTGCAGTAGTATTCGATACAAATTTTGAGCTTGGGTGCTATTCGTCCCGTGTCTTCCCATCGAGGGAGAGGGCGATATGGGGCAAACGGAGCTATGTGACAGCTTCTCCTTCATAGACCGTTTCCGGTGTTATTATCTGTCTATTCTCCCGGCAAAACTGACCCGGCAGAAAATTCCCCTTTCTTTCCGTATTTGAAAAATTCTCCTGCTAATTGGGGTCGTTTTTCAGGCATCATTCTTGCGCTTCATCCTTCTGGAGTAGTTACCGCCGAGGAGGGCTGCCATGAAGTGTATGCTGTTAATGATTACCACTGGGCTTCTTGTAGCGACAATGAACATCCCGCAACCAGGTTGGGCGACTGACAACGCAAATTCTGAACGCTATGTGGTGTTAGCCAATACCAGCAAAAAGACAGGAAATACTGACGAGCGAGCGATCCAAGAGCTGATTGAACGTTATCGAGTGGGGTATCAACATGCAGACCCTAGCCTGCTGACGGAAGTATATGCCGATTACACTCCGACATTGAGTGCTGCGTTGTTCGAATATCGCCAGACTGTCAAAGATTTAACGGTTCGGATTGAAGGTGTGCGCATCAGGCAACTAGACGACCGACAAGCAATTGCCACTTTTACTCGATGGGACAATTTCATCGATGTATGGACAGGAAAGGAGGTGCAGGTGCGAGCCGACCTGACGAAAAAATTCATTCGGCAAAATGGACTGTGGAAGATGTTTGCGGTGGCTGAAGAATAATGAGAGACACTTCCCCTGATTTGATTCAAAAGAGACGCGCTACAG
>JBFWZL010000259.1:0-9143 GCA_050185455.1 Binatia bacterium
CTGCTGGATGTGAGTCGTCTCGAAGCCGGACGGCTACCAGTGGAGGAAAAAACAGTGCAGGTTGCTGAACTCGTACAAGACGTTGAGGTTGAGACCCGCGGACTCCGGGACATGGCGAATTTGTCGTTTACCTGGAATGTGGATGCGCAACTGCCGGCGGTGCTGACTGATCCGTTGAAGCTGAAGATTATCTTGAAGAATTTAATCGGCAACGCAGTGAAGTTTACTCCCAAAGGAAGCGTAACGGTGGACGCTCATGCGCGCGAGGGAGGAGTAGAAATCTCTATCGCGGATACCGGGATCGGGATTGCGCCTGAGGAGAAAGAAACAATCTTCGAACCATTCCGTCAGCTTAAGAATGGGCGCGAACAGAAACTCCAGGGCGTTGGTCTCGGACTGTATATCGTGCGGCGGATGCTGGAACTCTTAGGCGGAGCTATTAGCGTTGACAGTACTCTTGGACACGGTTCAACGTTTCGCGTGTGGCTTCCGAAAGATGTATCTCATTCCGAAGTGCGATTGTGAAATTTTCTTGCCGCTGACGTCAGTGCTCCACGCGCACCAGCAACCAGCCAATACCAATCAACACGAATATGGCCACTCCTTGTTCCGTTGCCGGCCAGCGGAGGAACTGGCCGCTGAACAACGCCACTCCGACCATAGCTGTCGCAAACCAAATTAAGGCTTGTAACTCGGCGGATACAACGCCGAGCGCCAGGAAATAGCGAATCGTATAACAGTATATGGCGATTCCTAAAACGAAGCCGCTGACAGCTAGCGCAACTTCTTTCCATTGAATCCGATCGTCTTTCCATATCGCCGCGGCATGGGTGAATCCTTGTGAATCACAAAGTGCTGAGATCGCGGTAAGCGTCAGGGCAATAAGTGCAACTTTTAATTGTGCAGATATGATCATATTATAGCGGACGTTTGATTGCCGACGTAAACATAAGGCCTTCATAGTGTCGCCCTGGACGGTCAGCGGGGACGCTGCGAATCATGATGCTATGGGGAAAAAACCCCAGCTCTTTGAGCGTTTGACGTAAATCGTTTTCATCAATATGGACGACAGGAAAACGCATGGGACCCACGGAATAGCTTATTGCCCCTTTTAGCGCCGTCATGAGGAATATGCCTCCGGGTTTGACTAACGAAGCGATATTGGCCACGAAAAACCGCCACTCTTCCAGATTGTCCGTCACGCATTCTGAGCAAAAATTGGAAGCAACCACCTCGTACGCATATTGCGGTCCCAAAATAGGTGGACAGCGTCGTATGTCGCATCGTCCGATATAGACAATGTGATTGCGAATTTGCGCCTCACGTCTGGCGATGTCGAGCTCTGAACAGCGCTTATCTTGTTCCATTTCAATAGCAGCTTGGATGAACGGGTGCCAGTTGAACGCGTCATCATCTTTCTGGAGCCACTTTCGCAGCTCCAAGCGATTTGCTTCCAGATATTCGACGATATGAATTTCTTTGACTTTTATGACGGCGGAAATTAATGAGTACAGCGTGGGACCGCTGCCAAAATCCAGCATGACTCCCTTGGCCGGGATGTTCCGAAACACATCGACATAAAAGCGAAGAAGCTCAAGATTTTCCTCACCCAGATCGGCGTAATATTCGTTAAGGTAGAGCAGGGGATCGAAGTTCCCGTAGGTTTTGTCGACGAAAGGTTGCTTGCGAAGAGGCGTTTTTTGCATTGCGGAAGCAACGGAAGAGAAAGGCGGGGCAAGATTTGTACTGGGGAGCGTCATGGTTTCCCTCGTTCCCGGAAAGGGCTCTTTTAGTTGCGCCGCTCTTTACATAACCGGCGAGCGGATTTTGATCGAAACGCCCCTTCTCTATTGGGTCCCGTGCGAGAGTGTGTGCGAGAGGGAGAGACGGGAGAGGTGGAGGAAGCGCTACTCTCGACAGGAAAGGACCATAGACCGACCCGAATGAGACAGCAAGCAGAAACGCCAGCCTTTTGGTGGAGTTTTAGTGGAATTTTCAGGGAATATGTGCCGCGCCCTTCATACGCTGAGTCGCTAATCTCATATGGTGCGCTTGCACCGCCGACTCACCCCTCGCCGCTCTGTTGTAATAACTTCGCCACTAACCCCGTCCAGCCGGTTTGGTGACTCGCGCCGATACCGGCGCCGTTGTCGCCATGAAAGTACTCATAGAAGAGGAGTAAATCTTGCCAATGCGGATCGTGCTGGAATTTTTCCGTGCCGCCATAGACTGGCCGACGCTTGTTGGTGTCTTGCAGAAAGACGTGAGAAAGTCGTCGTGAAAGGTCGGCAGCGACCTCCCACAAGGTGGCCTGTTGTCGAGAACCTGTCGGGCACTCCACTTTGTAGCTATCGCCCAGGTAATAATGGAACTTCTGTAACGACTCGATCAAGAGATAATTGACGGGAAACCAAATAGGCCCACGCCAGTTGGAGTTACCGCCGAATAGCCCCGTGCTGGATTCCGCGGGCTCATAGGTGACTCGATGTTCCGTTCCATTGATGGCTAACGTATATGGTTGCTCAAGGTGCACACGCGAGAGCGCGCGGACACCGTAAGGAGATAAGAATTCGCGTTCGTCCAGCATGTAGTGCAACACACGACGGAGGCGTTGACGATTTACCAACGAGAGGAAACGTAAGACCCGCTCATCAGCGGTTGTCTGAGTTTCAAGATGCTCGCTCAGCGCTGGACGATTCTCTATGAACCACTGCAGACGACGCTTAAAGCCGGGCAATTTGTCGATGATAGTAGAGTCGAGGGTTTCCACGGCGAACAGAGGAATCAGTCCGACCATCGAGCGGATCTTCAGCGGGAATGACTTCCCGTGGCCTGGGTGCAGCACGTCGTAGTAAAACCCATCTTGCGGGTCCCAGAGCGAAATGCCTTCCCCACCAAGATTATTCATGGCTTCGCAGATATACACAAAGTGTTCAAAGAATTTACTGGCGACATCTTCATAAGCGGCATCCTCTTGCGCCAGTTCGAGTGCGATGGTGAGCATATTCAAACAATACATCCCCATCCAGCTGGTTCCGTCGGACTGTTCGAGATGCCCGCCTGTCGGAAGTGGAGCGCTGCGATCGAAGACGCCGATATTATCCAAGCCGAGAAATCCGCCTTGGAAGACATTGCGGCCTTCGGCGTCTTTACGGTTGACCCACCACGTGAAATTCAACAGCAACTTGTGAAAAATACGCTCCAGGAACTTTCGGTCGGCGATCCCACGTCTCTTTTCCTCAATTTTGTACACGCGCCACGCCGCCCAAGCGTGGACAGGCGGATTCACATCCCCAAAAGCCCATTCGTACGCCGGAATCTGGCCATTCGGATGCATGTACCATTCGCGCAACGTCAAAATGAGCTGCTCTTTTGCAAAATCAGAGTCGATGAGCGCGAGCGGAATACAGTGAAAGGCAAGATCCCACGCCGCATACCAAGGATATTCCCACTTGTCTGGCATGGAGATTACATCCGCATTGTACAGATGCGCCCATTCATGATTACGCCCATGCTGTCGTTCCGGTGGAGGAGGAGGCTCCATCGGGTCACCGCGTAACCAACGGTTCACGTCATAATGGTAAAATTGTTTACTCCATAGCAGTCCGGCGAACGCCTGCCTCATTACGTTGCGGGCGTCGTCCGAGAGTCCTTCCGGAGTGACCGCTGCGTAGAATTCGTCCGCCTCTTGTTGGCGGAGGGAAAAAATTCGGTCAAACTCCGCAGCAAATGGATCGACGCCAGTGGGCGCGCCGTTAGAGAAGCGGAGCTGTATGGTTTCGGTTTCACCTGGACCAACGGTGAGTGGGTAATGGGCGGAGGCTTTTGTTCCTGTCAGCCGAGGATCCACCGCTTCTTGTACGCCCTGCACTATATAATCATTGATGCCATCCTTGACGTAAGGTGTGGAATTCTCGACGTTATAAAGCCTGTGCAGGTTAGTTTCGTTGTTTGTAAAGAGCAATTCCATAGGATCTTTACAGTATAGCCACCGTTGCCTGTAGTACTCATGCTCAACTTCAATAGTCGCGCCGTTCAGCGCGCGCAGGCGCGGACGACGCACGTCGAGGCCACTGGACCAGGTATTACGAAACCACAGAGTCGGCAAGAGATGCACTGGAGCCGCCTCCGGCCCACGATTGGTTACGTGAATGCGGATGAGAATATCTTCGTGGGTTGCTTTCGCGTACTCGATGACAACGTCAAAGTAACGATTGTCATCGAAGATGCCGGTGTCGATGAGTTCAAACTCCGGCGCGCGCCGGTCACGACGACGATTTTCTTCCACAAGCCTAGTGTAGGGAAACGCGGCGTGGGGATATTTATAGAGGAACTTCATATACGAGTGTGTGGAAGTGGAATCGAGGTAGAAGTAGTATTCTTTTACATCTTCGCCATGATTCCCTTCAGAACCAGTGAGACCGAAGAGGCGCTCTTTGAGGATGGGATCGCGTTCGTTCCACAGCGCTAAGGCAAAACAGATAAACTGTTGACGATCACAGATGCCGCCAAGTCCGTCCTCATTCCAACGATAAGCTCGTGAGCGAGCATGGTCGTGAGGAAAATAATCCCATGCCGAGCCATAAGGGCTGTAGTCCTCGCGCACCGTCCCCCAGGCGCGTTCGCTGAGATATGGTCCCCAGCGCTTCCAGTTTATTTTGCGTTCCCGTGTTTCCTGGAGGCGAATTTCTTCCTGCGTCACAATGTATTCCTCCGTTCGTTTAGATGTTCCCTCTCCCCCAAGGGACGAAGGGATAGAGCTGCCTACTGCTGACTGCCTACTGCCTTCTCAATGATCTGTATCGCGTGCCCATCCGGATCTCTCACCAGGAGCGCCTTCGTGAAGCCTAATTGGGGTTCCGAAAAAAAGATTACCTCAGGAGAAACAAAAGCGGATGCGCCAGCACGAAGTTGCTGAAATACGTCTTCCACATTGGCGACGAAACGTGTCTGCCAATGGACAAGGTCATTGGCTTTTGCGTCCGTTGGCAATGGACGACCGTCGCGCGGCGCGAGGTATTCGAGAAACTCGACGCCCGGGCCGGAGGCGGCGCGCAGGCTTGTAATGCGCAGTCGCGCGCCAAACACATTGTTAAGATGTTCTTGTTCCACGCCGTAATTCTCGCTTTCTCCGGCGATTTTCATGCCTAAAGTGTCGCGATAGAATTTCAGACTTGCATCCGTATCGTTCACGACAATAGCCGTGTGATCAATGCCGAGAAACAGCCTGTCCGTTGGTTGATGCCATTGGGGATCGCCTTTTCCTGGAGGGAACCAGAGAATCTCCAAGAAATGACCGTCGGGATCACGGAAATAGAAGGCTTTAATGCCGCCGGCGTTGGGGTTCCAATCCGGTAGGCGTTGCGGGCCGGTCGAGGCGTGTTGGACCTTGTGCGTACGGAGCCAAGCGTACGCCTTCTCCATATCGCTGACAATAATCGCGATATGCTGGAACCAATGATCGTTTCCCCGAGAATCGGAAGGAAAGGGTTTCCCTTTTGGAGTGAGGTATTCCGTCAATTCTATCGCTTCATTGCCGAGCTGTAGACGTACGACTCGCATCCGCAAGCCAAAGACGCCTTGCAGTCGTTCATAGTCCGTTCCCCATACCTCGGCATCGGAAACTTTCTCAAAAGAAAGGACTTTCGAGTAAAATTCTACTGATCGATCCATATCGGATACGGTCATGCCTACGGCTGCCACCGCTTCCACGAAGGATGTTGGGCGTTGGGTGTTGAGTGCTAGGGGCTGTTGGGCAAAGGTGGCTGTCGACCACAGGGCTGCTGCCAGACAGAGACAGAAGTGCGACCTCCTAATAAGCTTGAGATAGGACTCCTTTGGCCTTTTCTCCGCTTCCCCGATTCTCCGCTTCCCCGGTTCCATATTCTTTTCCCCATTTATCCCAATCGTTCTAAAAGGTGATCCCCGACGCGCAGGGCCTTTGCCATGATCGTCAAGGCGGGATTTACCGCTCCACTTGAAGGGAAGAAGGCTCCGTCCACAACATAGAGATTGTCCACATCATGGGTCCGGCAGTTGGCATCAAGTACTGAAGTGCGCGGATCCTGACCGAAGCGCACCGTGCCATTTTGATGGGCGACGCCAGCCAGCGGGATACGCGCCGGGATGTATGCTTGTAAAGGAATAAGGTGGTCGTGACACCCAATCTGCTTGAGCATGCTCTTAAGTTTGGCGGTAAGGCGTTGATGACCTTCTTCATTGTTGGGAGTGTATGAGAGCCTGATGGAGCCGTCATCAGCGACGGTTACGCGGTTGTGCGGATCAGGAAGATCTTCCGAGGTCATCCAGAAGGATAGCGTGTGATTCGCCATGATTTCCAACGTCATGCCGGGGACAATCCGCGGCGCGCCGGCGCGCAGGATGCTTGCATCAGTTTTGCCGATCATTGAGATGTGACCCATGGGATAATCCCATTCCTTCGAAGCAAAATAGAAATCGTTTAATCCCCAGGTTTTTTGAAAACGTGTGGGGTTGGTGTCCAACGACACGGCGAGGAACATGGAATTGAGGTGACACATATAGTTCCGTCCGACCATATCCGAGCTGTTGGCAAGGCCGTGCGGATGCTGATCATTCGCAGAGCGAAGAAGGAGCGTGGCTGAATTGATCGCGCCGCAGGATGAGACCACGATGTCAGCAGTGTACGTTTCCCGCTCGCCATTGCGTATGACTTGCACGGCTTTTACTTCACGGCCGGAAGCGCTTGTCTCCAGGTACTCAACATACGCGTCGGTCACAAGCGTAACGTTCGGATGTTCAAGCGCGGGGTCGACGCAAATAACTTGTGCGTCGGCCTTGGCTTGGACGAGACAGGGAAAGCCGTCACACGTGTCGCAACGGATACATTTGCTCTTTTGCGGGTTTTTTTCGTTGAGGAGAATGCCGACCGGCATGGGAAAGGGCTGCTGGCCAATCCGTTTTAAGTCATCGACGAGCTGTTGAATACGCGGCTCGTGGCTGATCGGTGCATGAAGATACGGCGCACTTGCCAATGGTTCGGTTGGATCGATCCCACGTTGCCCGTGTACCTGATACAAATGTTCAGCCTGCGTATAGTACGGTTCTAATTCCTCGTAACTAATGGGCCATGCGGGAGAGACGCCGCCTTTATGGTGAATTTCCCCGAAGTCCTGCTTGCGCAGTCGAATAAGCGCGGCTCCGTAGAATTTGGTGTTTCCACCGACGAAGTAGTGGGCGCCGGCGTGGAATTCGTTGCCGTTTTTATCTAGCCACGCGTCTTTTATGTGATAGCGGTTCTCGACGACAACGGCGTGAGAATCCCAGTTTTCTTTTTCGCGCGGAACATAGGGCCCGCGTTCGAGTAAGAGGATGCGCTTGCCGGATGGAGCAAGTTTGTAGGCAAGCGTTCCGCCGCCCGCGCCGGTGCCGATGATGATGACGTCATAATGTGTTGATTGAGACATAGAACCTCCTCATAGGGGTTGGGGGTTAGGGATTGGGAATTAGAGAAAGAGGGGGAGGGGGAGCCAACCTTTAACCCCTAGTCTCCAGCCCCTAATGCATCCCAGTTACAGCGAAAAATACACCGCTTGTTATTGTGATGATGTAATTTTGCACAGAAGACTTTGTAAACACTGTGCTGCCTGAGATAGAGTTCCGCGGCCAGGAGCATGCCCAAAGGCGGCGCCGTGAAATATACCCACCAGGCAGTCCAGAGCTGAGCTGGAAACGCGGAGGCGAAGGTGCGCGCCGGATTCATGCTCATGCCGGAGTAGGGCGCTTCGAGGCTGATGTATGTCGCTACCATGATCCCAGCGAACACTCCGGTGAATCGCCCTAAGTGTTTAGTGTTGGAAACGCGCAACACCATGGACATAAGGATGAACGAGATGATGAACTCGGCAATGAAAGCGATCCAGACGCCATCAGGACCTGGAATAGTGACGGCGTAATTCACGGTGGAATCAGTGATGACCATCCCCAGCAGCAAGGCTGAAATCAGGACGCCGAGCGTTCCGCCGATGAACTGAAAAAGGGTGTAGAACACCGTGTCCCAGGTTTCGACTTTCCCGAGGCGCCAGAATGCAAGCGTTACTGCAGGATTAAAGTGTGCTCCTGAACGTTGCCCAATAGGCGAGTAAATAATGAGGATCGCTGTGATACCCATGGCGACGCCGATGAGCACGCGACGCAACGTTGGGTGTGGGAGCACGTGATGGATGGGCGACGCGGGATATTCGAGTAAGGCGACGAACAGGCAGGCGGAGATCATGAACAGTCCAAGTTCTGCGCCTTCCATGAGATACTCAGGCCAATGTCTTTGGAAGATGGAGAGGGGCGAGGTGTTTTTTGGTGTTGGCTGTTCCATGGGAATGACTCGGATCCTGCGCGGTAATACTGTTATGTTGTCCACGCCAGCTTCGATGCTGCCCGAAGCCTTGCGGTTTCAGGATGCTAAAAAACAACCCAAAGGCAATTCTAGAATCTTCTTACCTGAAACTGCCCGGCAGCCGTTGCATCTAAGCGCAATGGCGTTAACGTGTCGTGAACTCATAGCAATGCTTGGTGAGTATCGAGACCACACTCTCGATTCCATAAAACGCGCGAGCGCGAAAGCGCATCTTCTCAATTGTGACGAATGTACGGCGTATCTGCAGAGCTATGACCAGACGATTCGTCTCAGCAGGGCAGCGTTCCACGAGGCGGTCGATTCGGCGGCGGTAGACCTGTCGGAGACGGCTATACGGGAGATTCTGCGGTTGGGTGTGGGCGTGCGAAGCCGTGCGTCTCGATAGGGAAATTTGTTAAATCAAATCATCCTGAGAGAAACGCAGGGTCTCGCGGTGAGATCCTACGCTGCGCTGCTCAGAAATAACATCGTCGACCCGCACTGGCCACTTGTGTCGACCTGTCAGTCTCCCGAAAAAGGCGATGCACGGGCGGACAAGCAGCTCGTGCAAATCGTGAAACCCGGAATCCAGGAGCAATAGCCTGGACTTTCGTCTGCGTGGTAATGATGTCATGCCCGTGGAAACGGACATTCAGAGAGGGGGTGAGGCTTCTTTTTGTGAACAGTGCACAGATTTCATACATGGGCAGAACGCTTATCCTCAACTCTTTTCCTGACCGGCTCTTCGCGTTTCGGTATTCCCACACCCCGG
>JBFWZL010000260.1:0-9134 GCA_050185455.1 Binatia bacterium
AATCCACGGAAATTTTCTATGTTTTGTCTGGCGAATTAGAACAGACGAGCGAAGGAAAAGTCCAGAAACTCACTGCAGGAATGGCGGCGTTCGTTCCCGCAAATACCACAACCCACCACAAGGTCACTTCAAAGGAGCCGGTTCGCGCTTTGGTGATATGGGCTCCAGGAGGAGAAGAACAGCGAATCGTTCAAGATTGGGAGAAAAAATAAGTCTGTGGAGTCCATCGCGTTTATTGAGTCTGTTAAGTCTATGATATCTGTTGAGTTCTTAGGTTTTTGACGTTAGGGACTCTATAGATCCTATAGATTTTAATATCGCTTCCGCCGCGGTTTCGCCGCTACGCACACAGTCTGCTATCCCGACCCCACGATACGCGTTTCCCGCAAACGCGAGGCCAGGGTAGCAAGACACCTGTTGTTCAATCTGGTCGACTAGCTTGAGATGGCCCACAAAATATTGCGGCATTGAATGAGGATAACGAGCAATGCGACTCAATAAAGGGGCGGCGTGAATACCGAGTAATAGTTCTAATTCGCGTCGGACTGCTCGCTCCATAGCTTGATCATCTAGATTAAAGAGTTCGGATTGAAGTGAACCGCCGACAAAAGCTCGTAACAACACCTGGCCCGCAGACGCTCGCCCCGCATATTTCACGCTGGAAAACGATCCGGCGATAATCGCCCGTCGCTCAAGGTGCGGTATAACGAAACCAAAACCATTCAGAGGGTGAGGCACCTGATCCCGCCGGTACGCAAGATTGACAGTTGCCGCTGAGCTGTACGTAATCGTCGCGAGGAGATTGGCAAGTTGAGGATTCAGCTCACGCACAATCCTTCCCGTCTGAAAGGCTGGCGTTGCCAGCACTACTCCCTCAGCGTGAAGTGTAGAACCGTCTTCACAAATAACCGCCCAATGCCCGTCTGTTTGGCGGAGAGTAGACACTGGAGCGCTGCGGCGCACTTCTCCAAGTGAAAGTCGTGGCGCGAGCGTATCAACAAATTGCTGCATCCCGTTACGGAGGGTCACAAAAAGACTCCAACGGGCGCCACTAGCATTCATTGCCTCTTGGGGCCGATTGCGAGCGATACGCCACATGGCGTAGATCACGCTGCGATGCTCTCTTTCCATCTGGAGAAAACGCGGCATCGTGGCGGCCAAACTCAAATGTTCTGGATCCGCCGTGTATATTCCTCCAATAAGAGGCTGGGCAACTCGCTCCAATGCCTCATGACCAAGGCGGCGGCGGACAAAAGAGCCGAGACTCTCATCATCTTTCTGACCAGCCCGGGGCAACACCAGATCAAGCGCCATACGTAGTTTTCCAGGCCAAGAAAAGATGCGAGAGCGCAACAAGGGTAAGAACTTGGTGGGCGCCAACAACATAAAGCCTTCGGGCAATGGTTCAAGTTTGCCGTTTCTCACAACGAAAGTGGCGCGATACTGATCACGTGTTCCGATCAACTCTGACTCGAGACCAATTCGACGACAGAGCGCCAGCGCCCAGGGTTTTTCGGAAATAAACGAATCTGGCCCAAGCTCTAAGAGGAAGTCTCCCCGCCTCTCAGTACCAATCACTCCCCCAATCCTGTCACTGGCCTCAAGTAAGGTGAAGCGTAACGGCAATTCGCGCTCGCGACTTAGCTCAACAAATCGATGCGCGACGGCCAATCCGGTAATGCCACCCCCAACAATGACAAAGTGAGGAGTCCGAGACGTTGACATTTCCGATCAGGGTTTAATCATCTTTTGTACGACATCCGCCATCATACGAATGAAGGTAGGGTGATCATTAACGGTTCCGGCCCGAAGCATATTCAGTCCATATTCAGTGGCAATCTGTTTGGCTTCTGTGTCAAGATCATACAAGACTTCAATGTGATCGCAGATAAATCCTATCGGCGACACGACAACGTTGTGTACGCCTTCCGCAGCAAGCTCTTGCAACGCAACGCCAATATCCGGTTCCAACCAAGGCGTTCGGGGGTCGCCACTACGGCTTTGATAGGCAACTGACCAACGCACTTGACCCAATTTCTCGGCTACTAGTCGTGCGCTCTCTGCGATCTGTTGCACGTAAGTTGGCGCACTAGGCATTGCCATAGGAATACTATGGGCGGTAAACACCAAAGGTGTTTCTCCTCGGTTTTCCACTGGAACTTGCGCAAAAGCCATCCTCGTGAGATTGGCAACCGCCTCAATGAAAAACGGGTGATTATGCCAGCCTGGAGTATACTCCACCGTCGGGGCGTGGGGACCAACGAGTTCACGGGCTTCGACAACGTCCTTCTGGTAACGATCCCACCCCGCTTCACTTTGCTGGGCAGAAAGAATGAACCCAATCGTGCTTTGAATCCCGTCGGTTGCTATCTGCGCTAACGTTTCATACAGGTACGGACGCCAATTACGCATGCCGACGTACACCGGGAGTGGGTATCCTTCACACGCGAGAAGCGCTTGTAACGCCTTTGCCTGCCGGAAGGTAATGTCATTAAGCGGAGAACGCCCCCCGAACAATTCATAATGATGCACAACCTCTTCAAGCCGCTGAGGTGGTATGGGTCGCCCTCTGGTCACGTTCTCCAAGAACGGACGCACGTCCTCCATTTTCTCCGGACCACCAAAAGCAATAAGCAAAATCGCGTCGTACGACATTAGACCGCTCAATTTTGCACTTTATGCTTTATACTTTGTTCCGTCTTCGCTGACATTTCATGCACCATTTCCACCAAAGCGATAACATTATCAACCGGCGTCTGCGGTAAGATGCCATGACCAAGATTGAAAATGTGACCAGATCTCCCGGCAACAGACTGGAGCACTCGTTCTACTTGTCGACGCAATTCCTCTCGCGGCGCAAAGAGCGCCACTGGATCGAGATTTCCTTGCACGGCGCGATCAAAGCCAATGCGTCGCCACGCCGTCTCAAGATCAATCCGCCAGTCCACGCCAATCACATCCCCCCCCGCCTCGGTCAGCAATTCAAGCAGACCAGAAGTCTCCACACCGAAGTGAATCACCGGTGTTCCAGGCGTAACTTTTTGCAAAAGGGTTTTCATGTGAGGCAAAATAAAGGTGCGATAGTCCGTTGGCGAAAGACAGCCTATCCAAGAATCGAACAACTGAATCGCCTGGGCTCCTGCAGCGATCTGTCCATTGATGTACGCCGCAATCACGCGCACAAGGCGCTCCATCAGTGCTCGCCAAGCCCCAGGGTCGTTGTACATGAGTCGTTTGGTCTCGATATAGTTTCGCGAACTTCCACCTTCGATCAGATAAGACGCCACAGTGAACGGAGCGCCCGAAAAACCAATGAGAGGAACACGAGGCGACAATCCCGCCCGGGCAAGTCTCACAGCCTCAAACACAAATGAGAGGGACTCGTCCGGCGCGACTTCTCGTAAATTATCAACATCCGTCCCAGAACGTACAGGATGATGAATCACGGGCCCATCGCCTTTGGAAAATTCCAACCCGACCCCCATAGGCTCGACAATCAATAGAATATCGGCAAAAATGATTGCGGCATCCACGCCAAGCCGTTCGACAGCCTGGATGGTTACTTGCGCCGCCAAATCCGGGCTTTTACACAAAGCGAGAAAAGGCACCCGCTCTCGCAACGCGCGGTACTCTGGCATATACCGTCCAGCCTGCCGCATCAGCCAGACTGGCGTATACGAGGTTGGTTCGCGGCGACATGCTTGTAAAAATATTGTATCACTCATTCCAACGCATATTACCACATACTGCTAATAGCTGATAGCTTATGATGAACAGTACAGGGCTCGCTCGCGTTGCTCGCCCTCCAGCAGCACCCCTTTTTACCACATGCCATAGGCAATAAAGCGAGTGAAACGAGTGAGCCATAGAGCGACCGAAGAGAGCGGCTATATGCTATAGAGCATAAGGAAGGAGGCGTACCTATGGCCGATGTTTGGATTCATCACGCTACCGTTGTCAACGGTTTTCGCATGCACTATGTCATTGCCGGATCAGGCTACCCTCTCTTTTTTCTCCATGGATGGCCACAGAGCTGGTACGAATGGCGCAAAATTATTCCGCCTCTTGCTGAACAGTTCACCGTTATTGCTCCAGACTTGCGTGGTTTAGGAGACTCGGAACGTCCGATGGTTGGGTATGACAAACGCACCCTCGCTTCTGACGTACACGCGCTTGCCAAGTCCCTGGGCTTTAGTCAGATCGGTTTGACAGGACACGATTGGGGCGGCGCAGTTGCCTTCTATTTCGCCCATGATCACCCGGAAATGGTCGAACGGCTCATGATCCTTGATATGATTCCAGGGTTGGGACGGAAGGATGAAAAAATGGATATCCGCACGGCGCAACGTTTCTGGCATGTCTTCTTCCACGGAGGTATGCCCGATCTCGCGGAGAAACTGGTCAGCGTCAATGTTGCAACGTATTTGAGCCATTTCTATACCTCGACCGCGTACAACTACAGCCCAAACGTGTTTACGCCAGAAGACATTGCTGAATATGTGCGCGTCTACTCGCTGCCCGGCGCGCTGCGCGCCGGTTTTCAGTATTACCGCGCCGGTCTGCAAGAAGATCTGGAAAACCTGAGCAATTGTACGGAGAAACTGAAAATGCCTGTCCTGGCCTGGGGCGGCCAGACATTTCTGGCGAACATCGTCCCAGCCTGGCACACGGTCGCTGAGAATGTACAAGGGGGAATGGTCGAACACTGTGGCCACTTCATTGCCGAAGAGAAGCCGGACTTTGTGATTGAGCAGGCGTTAAAATTTTTTGGGCCGCTACAAAAGTAAGCCCCTCAGAGGTTGGATGTTCGCTTTCATTTCGCTTATAATTCCCGCAGTGGAGGATGAGGAACGATGAAGCAGTCAGCGGCGGCGGAGACAATCCTCACGACTGACCTCGGTTCTGAAGCCGAGGCACGCTATCTGAATTACGCGCTCAGCGTCATTACATCTCGGGCGTTGCCCGACGTGCGCGATGGGCTTAAACCTGTCCAGCGGCGACTTTTATACGCTATGTATCAAAACCTGCGGCTCGGCAGCGATGCGCGGCCACGGAAGTCCGCAGCCATTGTTGGCGAGGTGTTGGGTAAATATCACCCACATGGAGATCAAGCCGCCTACGAAGCCATGGTGCGGCTCGCGCAGCCTTTCTCCTTGCGATATCCGTTGGTGCATGGGGAAGGCAATTTTGGCTCGCTCGATGGAGATAGCGCGGCGGCCATGCGCTATACCGAGGCGAAACTCGCACCGATTACTAATGAACTGTTTCGCGACTTGCGTGGACACACGGTTCCCTTCCGAGCGAATTATGACGCCACGCTCGATGAACCCATTGTTCTCCCGGCAGCCATTCCACAGCTCCTTCTGAACGGCGCTAGTGGGATCGCCGTCGGCATGGCGACGAACATTCCGCCTCATAATTTTCACGAAGTAATGAATGCTTTGGTCGCCCTGATTGATGATCCAGAGCTCACGACAGCAAATCTACTCAAGTACATCAAAGGTCCGGATTTCCCTACTGGCGGCGAGATTCTCACGAATAAACGCGAACTGCGGGAAATTTATGAAACTGGCCAAGGATCGATTAAGCTACGCGGCGAGTGGCAAATCGAGACGTTTCCACGCGGGAAACGACAAATTATCATTACTTCTCTCCCTTATACCGTTAATAAAGCCCAGCTTGTCGAGAAGATCGCCGAACTCGTGAGCGGACGAAAACTTCCGCAGATCATCGATGTACGGGACGAATCCACCGCTGAGGTCCGTATCGTCCTTGAGCTGAAAGGTGAAGTATCCGACGAACTGGCGATGGCGTACCTGTGTAAGCACACACCGCTACAAATCTCCGTCCCTGTAAACCTGACTTGTTTAGCGCCAACAGAGAATGCCTTTGTCGGCCAACCAATAAAAGCGACACTCCGCGACCTCTGCCGGCATTTTCTCGATTTTCGTCTAGGAGTCGTCACTAGGCGCTTCGAGCACGAACTCTCGGAGGTGGAAGCGAGACTCCATATTCTCGCCGGACTCGCGCTAATTACCGGTAGTCTCGATCGGGTCATCAAGCTCATTCGCGACTCAACCTCACGGAAAGAAGCACGCGAAAAACTCATGGCGGCATTTCGCTTGGATGAAGAACAGGCGGAAGCCATCCTCGAAACGCGCCTCTATCAGCTCGCGCGCCTCGAGGTCGATAAAATCAAAAATGAGCAAGCCGAAAAAGAAAAACGCGCCAAGGAACTCCGTTCATTTTTACAAGATGAAAAGAAGCGCTGGGCGGTTATCCGCTCGGAGCTTCTTGAGTTGAGCAAGCGCTATGGTGACAAACGTCGCACCGCCTTACGCGCCGGCGAGGAACTTACGTATGATCCAGAAGCATACATTGTGCATGAAGAGGCCACGGTTGTCTTGAGTCGTGACGGATGGATTAAACGAGTACGTGAGTTGAAAGACCCAGCGAGCACGCGGTTGCGTGAAGGCGATGCGATCCGTACCATTCTCAACGGCACGACCCGTGACCGCGTGGTATTCTTCACCAACAAAGGCGTCTCGTATGTCATAAGGGTCTATGATGTGCCTGCTTCGACCGGTTACGGAGAACCGATTCAGACCTTGCTCAATTTTGAAGATGGCGAACGTGTTGTTACAGCTACTCTGGTCAGGGGAGAATCTCCAATCAAAGGCAAAGCCGAGGAGCTGGCTCACGAAGAGACGCAAGGCGAACTTTTCACCGCTAATGCTAGCGGATCTCTGTTAGAAGGACCGCTCTATTTACTCGCAACAACCCAAGGCATGGGGTTCCAATTTCGTCCCAGCTTCGAGGAAACTACGCGTAATGGACGTAAAGTTGCACGTCTTACCGATAACGATGAAGTAGTTTCGGTTGAACCCGTCAACGGCGGACGCGCTGTTTGTGTCACCGCGAGCGGTAGAATGTTGGCGTTTCCTGTAGAAGATGTGAATGAACTCACCGGTCCTGGCCGCGGCGTCATTCTCATGCGCTTTGATGATGACGATAGACTGGTCGGCGCGGTCACAACAATTCCAGGTCGTGGGATCACGGTTATCAATGCGGACGGTGCTGAAAGGGCAGTGCCGCTGAAAGAGATTCCCCTTGGACAACGCGCCGGGAAAGGGCAACGAGTCATTAGACGCATGACCCTCGTGAGTGTACGTGGAGTGGCGGAGGAAGAAGGAGCAGCAAATGGTAGGGCGTAGTGCAGCAACAATCATGAATAACAGCTATACGGCGAAAGACATCACTGTTCTGGAAGGCTTAGAACCGGTGCGGAAACGGCCTGGCATGTATATTGGCGGCGTAGACAGCACCGGCCTTCATCACCTCATTTGGGAGATCCTCGACAACGCGGTGGATGAGGCGATGAACGGTCATGCTAGTCGCATCGAGGTCACTTTGCATAAAGATGGTTCGACGGTCACGGTAAGCGATAACGGTCGAGGCATCCCGATTGATATTCACCCAAAATTTAAAAAACCAGCCCTCGAACTGATCCTTACGACTCTTCACGCTGGCGGAAAATTTGAGGGATTGAATTACTCTCATTCCGGCGGCTTGCACGGCGTTGGGGCCTCGGTCGTCACGGCGCTTTCGGATCAATTGATTGCGCGCGTACGGCGCGGCGGCGTAGAGTGGGAGCAAAAGTTCACGCGTGGCCGAGCCCTTTCTGAATTGAAGCAGGTCGGCCCCGTGCGCGGCAGCGGCACGACCATCACCTTTCACCCAGACGCGGAAATTTTTCCGTCGATCACGTTTAAACCGCAATCGATCGCTGAGCGCTTAGAGACCAAAGCATATCTTCATAAAGGCCTCATCCTGATTTTTCGCGATGAGCTGACGGGTGAGAGCGCTAAATATCACCACGAGGACGGGCTACGCGCCTATTTAGCAAAACTCCTGACCGGTAGCCAGAAGAAAGCCGTCATCCCCGAGGTGTTCACGTTGGATCGCGAAGATGATCCGCCACTGGAATGTGTATTGACGTGGACAGAATCGCCGGAGGAAAGTTTTCATACTTTCGTGAATGGCATTCCCACGCCGTTTGGCGGCACCCATGAGGCTGGTCTGAAATCCGCTATCGTCAAAGCCGTGCGCAATTATATCAACGTTCACGAACTAACTCCCAAAGGCTTGACGATTACGGCGGAAGATACCCGCGAAGGCGTGGTGGCGATTCTCAGTCTCTATCTCAAACAACCACAATTTCAAGGGCAGACCAAAGAGAAACTGGGTAATCCGGAAGTCACGGGCCAAGTCGACGCTATCATCCGGACAGCGCTAGAAAACTTTCTGTTACATAACCGTTCTCAAGCCGATGCAATTGCGCAGCGCGTGATCCTCGCGGCGAAAGCCCGCACTGCTTCTCGCGCTGCGCTGGAAACCTTGCGTAGTAAAGGTTCAGTCTCTCATCGACTGAATCTTCCGGGTAAGCTGGCGGACTGTTCCTCAACAACTCCTGAGAATAGCGAACTTTTTATCGTGGAAGGCGATTCGGCCGGTGGTTCGGCGAAACAAGGGCGAGATCGTACCTTTCAAGCAATTCTCCCGCTCCGTGGCAAGGTGCTGAACACCGAACAAGCCTCGTTGAGTAAAGTGCTGATGAATAAAGAATTGAGCGATGTCGTTTCCGCATTAGGTTGTGGAGTAGATAAAAGTTTCGATATCGTGAAACTCCGCTACCATAAAATCTGCTTGTTGATGGATGCGGACTCGGACGGTAACCACATTTGCACTTTGCTGTTGACTTTTTTCTATCGTCACCTACCGGAATTGATCCGCCAGGGCTATGTCTACATCGCCCGTCCGCCTTTATATAAGATTGAAATCGGCAAAGAACTCCACTGGGCGATTGACGACGCCGAAAAGGATCACATTTTAGCGCAGCGAAATGGTCATGCGGGCAAAGCCAATGTCCAGCGCTTCAAAGGCTTAGGAGAAATGAACCCGCAAACGCTAAAAGAAACAACGCTCGACCCACGTTCCCGCACCCTTTTGCGTGTCTCCATCGAAAACGCTGAACACACGGAACAGGCAATCCAAACGTTAATGGGAAAAGAAGTACAACCACGCTTTGAATTCATCATAAGTCGCGCCCGAAATGTAGCGGAGATAGACGTCTA
>JBFWZL010000261.1:0-9046 GCA_050185455.1 Binatia bacterium
CGCGTGAGACCCAACGTTCGATCGAAGCCGTGCTGATAGAGGATTATCACATCAGCCGACGTGATCTGGGACAGGCTCTGGGCGCATTTTATCGTTGTCCGTTTTTTGAGCCAGATGACCAATTAGCGATCCCTCAGGCTCTCCTAAAAAATATCAATTTGAACTATCTCAGGACGAATTATTGGATTCCGCTGCGCGCGACTGAAAAAATCCTGGACGTGTTAATCGATGACCCTTTAGCATTTCAGAAAGTACAGGATATCAAGCGTCTCTTTCCGCGCCACGAGGTCAAATTCATGATCGGGCTGCGGGATGACATCGAGCGCGTATTTAACGCTCTAGGAACGGAACGGGCTTCAGACACAAGGAAGGACGCGGTTGCGGCGGTCCTCACCGTAGGCGGCGCGCAGAGGATTACCAGGAAAGAAGGACTCGCTGGAGCTCAACTAGATGAAAACGCCAACGTGATTATCCGCCTCGTGAATCACACTATTCTCGACGCCTACAAGATGGGCGCTTCAGATATTCACATTGAACCGTACGGTGAGAAACAAGAAACGCTCATTCGCTTTCGCATCGACGGACGCTGCCATCAATACCAACGCGTCTCCGCGGATTATCGCCGCCCTTTGGCTTCGCGCCTGAAAATCATGGCTCATCTCGATATCGCTGAGCGACGGAAACCTCAGGATGGCAAGATCAAGTTCGCCTTGCCGGAACGCGAGATCGAACTGCGCGTCGCCACGCTTCCTACTGCAGGAACGGAAAACGAAGATGTTGTTCTGCGACTCCTCGCCTCCAGCGAGCCGATTCCTTTGGATCATCTGACGATGTCCGAACGGAATCTGCAGGCTTTCAAAGAACTCTTGCAAAAACCCTATGGCCTCATTCTCTGTGTTGGTCCGACCGGATCGGGCAAAACCACGAGCCTTCATTCCGCCCTACAACATATCAATACACCTGATCGGAAAATCTGGACTGCCGAGGACCCTGTCGAAATCACGCAATATGGCTTGCGGCAAGTACAAGTGCATCCCAAGATTGGGTTTGGCTTTGCCGCCGCCATGCGCGCGTTTCTGCGGGCCGACCCGGATGTCATCATGGTCGGGGAAATCCGCGATCGAGAAACTGCGGAAATCGCTATCGAAGCTTCTCTCACGGGACACCTGGTCTTTAGCACGCTCCATACAAATAGTGCGGCGGAAACAGTCACGCGATTGCTGGAGATGCGCATGGACCCGTTCAATTTTGCCGACGCTTTGCTCGGCGTTCTGGCGCAGCGATTGGCGCGGACGCTCTGCATCCAGTGCAAAGAACAGTATCGGCCAGCAAAGGAAGAATACCACGCCCTGGCGGTCGCCTATGGAGAAGAAGCGTTTGCGAGATTGCATATTCCTTACGATGAGTTGTTCGTGTTGTTTCGCGCGATGGGGTGCGAGGCGTGCCACAAGACCGGGTACAAAGGCCGTATGGGCATACACGAACTCCTTGTCACCACGGAGGAGATCAAGAACCTTATTCATACACGCGCGACCGCGGCTGAACTCGCCAAAGTCGCTCTTGCTCAAGGAATGATCACCCTGATGCAAGATGGGATTCTCAAATGTCTGCAAGGGTGGACAGATTACAAGCAGGTGCAGGCAGTGGCGATGCGGTAACAGAGGAAACAGCCAATGTCGTTCGACTAGGCGTCAGCGGCGTTCCCTCCGCCTACGCGGAAGTGTGGTAAGTCTAACAAGTGTTAGCCATACTCCTCTTGCTGTCTTCTCACCATCGCGACTCGTAACGGGTTCAGCTAGAATTTCCATATGTACTCAGTTATTGGCTTAGATTTTGGCACCACGAATAGCGCCATTGCTCTGGCGACTCCCAACGGCAAGGCGGTGTTGGCGACATTCCCAGAAAACGGCCACCACACAACAACTTTCCGTTCCGTGCTGTACTTTGATCCGGAACAACGGGAACCCACCGGCAAGCCGCGCGCGATTGGCGGACCAGATGCAATCACGCAGTATCTCCAGGCGGAAA
The DNA here is from genome assembly GCA_050185455.1 of Binatia bacterium. Taxonomy (GTDB): domain Bacteria; phylum Desulfobacterota; class Binatia; order Bin18; family Bin18; genus SYOC01. Next base: position 2,029 of record JBFWZL010000261.1, read on the forward strand.
CACACGGACGACTTGTCCAGTCGATGAAATCGCACCTTGCCAGCCCGCTCTTCAAACATACTGCGATTCTGGGCCACAGTTATACCTTGGAAGAGCTCATCGCTCTGATTATTCGGCAGCTCAAAGCGGCGGCGGAAGCGCAATTCGGTGCGCTCGGCGACCGCGTAGTTGTCGGACGTCCGGCCCATTTTTCCGGCGCGGATGACGAGGAGGGCGATGATTTCGCCTTAAATCGTCTGCGCAACGCCATTCAGCAAGGCGGATTTAAGCAGGTCGAGTTCGAGTTGGAACCTGTCGCCGCCGCGTATCAATACGAACAGCAGCTTGATCATGACGAGATTGTCTTGATTGCGGACTTTGGCGGCGGCACCAGCGATTTCTGCCTCATTCAACTCGGTCCCTCAGCCCGTAAACGTGGCCGCCGACAGGAGGATATTCTCGGCACTGACGGCGTGGCCATCGCTGGAGATACCTTTGACAGTGGTCTCGTGCGTCATCTCGTTGCGCCCCGCTTCGGGCTTGGCTCGGAATATCGCTCGCTCTTTCATCGCACGCTTGCCGTTCCTCTCTGGCTCTACGAAAAATTCGAACGCTGGCATTATTTGTCGTTCCTCAAAACGCGCGAGACGATGGAATTATTGCGGCAGATTCATTTCGGCGCACTTGAACCGGAAAAAATTGAAGCGCTCATCCATGTAGTTGAGGAGGACCTTGGGTATCATTTGTTCCGCGCAGTCGAACGCACGAAATGCGGGCTCTCCGCCGAAGAGATTAGCCCCTTCATTTTTCGCGAAGCCTTGGTCGACATTTACGAGGAGGTTCAGCGCACTGCCTTTGAAAACTGGATTGCCCCCCATGTTCACGCCATTGCCCAATGCGTGGATCGCTTGCTGACACACTGCGGCGTGCAGGCGGGTGACGTTGATAGTGTCTTTCTCACCGGTGGTTCCTCCTTTGTGCCAGCCGTGCGGCGGATCTTTGCTGAGCGCTTTGGCGAGAATCGTTTGCGAGGCGGTGACGAACTGACCACAGTCGCGAAGGGATTAGCGTTGCGCGCGTTAGAATCCTGACCCTCCCTTGTTTTCACTTCTTCATCCCGTATAGAGTCCGGGGGCACGCCTTTGAGGAGGGGAATCATGGGCTGGCCAGTACGCTACCACATGATCGGGCTGCTGTTTTGCGGCTCTGTCATCAACTACGTCGACCGCGTGAACATCTCTATCGCCGCGCCGGTCATAATGAAGGAAATGGGTTGGAGTAAAGACTTGTTTGGCTGGGTCTTCTCGGTTTTTCTTATCGGCTACGCTTTGCTCCAGCTTCCCGGCGGCGTGATTGCCGACCGCTGGAGCGGACGGAAAGTGCTTGCTCTCGCGTTCTGTGGATTCTCACTTTTTACACTTCTGACTCCACTCGGCAGCCATACGTTTTTCCTGCTGTTGATCATGCGCTTCTCTGTCGGCGCGTTTGAGTCGATGACATTTCCGGCGACGGCGTCCATCAATTCACGCTGGATTCCCCGCTCTGAGTTCGGGCGAGCCCACACGTTCAGCATTTCTGGCATCACGGTCGGCCAGATGATCGCCTATCCACTCACCACTTGGATCATTCTGCATGGTTCGTGGCAGATGGTCTTCTATATCAATGCACTGTTCGGCTTTATTTGGGCCGCAATCTGGTGGTGGTATGCCACGGATACTCCAACCACCCATCCACGCATGAGCGCAGACGAGCGATCCTATATTCAGGCGAACTTACCGCCGCGCACCACAGCGCAGTTACCAATCCGTGCGTTGTTTTCTTCTCTTCCCTTGTTGACCGTTGCCTTCGGGTACATGTGTTTTGCTTACATTGGCTGGCTCTTCTTGTTCTGGTTTCCTACCTACCTGGTTGAGGCGCGCGGGTTTCCTCTAAGCAGCATGGGGACGGCGGGTGTCTTTCTGCACGGCGGAGGTTTTATTGGTCTCGTGGGCGGCGGTTTTTTAGGAGACCGGTTGCTCCGGCGCGGGTGGAGCCCACAGTTTGTCCGCGCACGTTTGGGTGGCATCGGGGTGGTGCTTTCGCTGCCCTTCCTCCTAGGCGCTGCGCTGGTGCCATCCCCACTCCTGTGCGTCGTTTTCCAAGTCATTTTCTATACGCTGTTCACCAGTGCGCTTTCTTGTTTCTCCACGGTTGCGATCGAGTTCAATCCACATTTTGCCGGCGCCATCTTTGGCTTGATTAATACTCTCGGCACCTTCGCCGGGTTTTTCGGCCCGTTGACCGCCGGTTATATGCTCACCGGAAGCGGCGGCAATTGGCTGCTGCCGTTTTATGTGTCCGCGGGGGTCGGCGTGGTATGTGCGGTGATCCTGCTGACCGTGCCCGTGCGACCGCTCAAGCTGGAAGGTTTTGCGCCGATGGGAGCTTCGGCTCCAGCCGCCGCCCATTAAACACCCTTCCGCTCCCTCTTGATTCGCGATAGTGGACTCGTGTAGACGCTTCAGACGAATCGCAAGAAGGAGGACTCTTATGCCGCTCAACCCCCAAGCAAAAGCATTTCTTGATCAAGCCGCCGCCTCGGGCGCTCCCCCACTGAACGCCATGCCCCTTGCCGAGGCGCGGAAAACGTTGAACGCTCTTTTTATTCCGGAACAGAAGGAAGCAATCCATAAAGTGGAAGATCGCCAGATCTCCGGTCCAGGAGGGCATCAAATCCCGCTGAGAATTTACACCCCCGACGCAAAAGGTCAGCTGCCCGTTCTCCTCTTCTTCCACGGTGGCGGATGGGTGCTTGGTGATATTGAAAGTCACGACAGTGTCTGCCGGGAACTAGCAAATAAGGTCGGTTGCATCGTTGTGTCCGTGGACTATCGTTTGGCCCCGGAGCATAAATTCCCCAGTGCTCCTGAAGATTGTTACGCCGCGACTAAGTGGGTTGCCCTGAACGCCGCTGCGTTTGGAGGTGATCCGTCACGCATTGCCGTCGGCGGCGACAGCGCGGGCGGTAATTTGACGGCGGCGGTCGCCCAGATGGCGGCGGATCGCGGCGCTCCATCGCTCGCGTATCAATTGTTGATCTATCCGGTTACGAATTATGCGTTTGACACGCCATCGTACCGCGACAACGCCGACGGCTATCTGCTGACTCGCGAAATGATGCAATGGTTCTGGAAACAATATCTTTCTACTGACGAGGACGGCAAAAATGCCTATGCTTCTCCCATGCAAGCGCGAGAAGTCCGCCGCACAGCACCAGCTTTCGTGATTACGGCGGAATTTGATCCCCTCCGCGATGAAGGAGAAGCATACGGAGAGCGGCTGAAAAAAGAAGGCGTGCCGGTCGAAATGAAACGCTATGATGGCGCCATTCACGGCTTCTTCAGCTTTGGTCACATCATGGACCAAGGAAAACAAGTCGTGGCGGACGCCGCGGCCCGACTGAAAGCAGCTTTGGCGAAATAGGATACGAGATATGGCGGAAACGATCTTCTCGAAAATTATTGCTGGCGAGATCCCCTGCTTCCGAGTATATGAAGACGCCCATGTGTTGGCGTTTCTCGATATCAATCCGCTCAGTAAAGGACACACCTTAGTGATTCCTAAGGAGCAGACAGAAACCCTCGACCAGCTCTCAGATGAATCCGCCGCGGCGCTTGGCAGAGTGCTGCCGCGAATCAGTCGAGCCATTCTGCAAGCCACCGGCGCTCAGGCGTTCAACATCTTGCAGAACAATGGAGTCTCGGCCCATCAAGCGGTGATGCACGTGCATTTCCATATCATTCCCAAGTACCCCGATGGTTCGGGCTTGGGCATCGGGTGGCCGGCGCGCACGCTGAACCCTAACGAAGGCAAGGCGCTCGCCGCGACCATAGAAGAGCGGCTCCGCACGACATGACCCTCTGGAAAAATCCCCCCTTCTCCTTTTAAAAAAGGGAATTATGGCAAACTTGACACCATCCCTTCATGCAGGCTGCTTTTGGGTCACCCAGGACAAGCGGGGGTGCCACTGGCGGCTTGTCCGCCAGTGTAGCGGCTGGGCACGGGCAGCTTGCTGCCCGTGGCGCCCAAATTTGGCCCTCTTTGAGGAGTCCGGTGTCAAGTAATGCATAGGCACCTTTAAAAAAGGGGGGATGAAAACGCTGCTTTTGAGGGTGGAGCCTATCCTGAGCTTGTTGCAGGACTCACCACAAACTCCGTACGAGAGGATTCCAGCAAACCGGTCGTGCGGAAGGATTTTTTGACAGAGCAATCAATGCATCGAGGGGAGATATTGTGACGAATCCATTACGTATCGCAGTTTTCGGCGCCGGGCCGGCGGGATTTTATGCGGTTGACGAATTACTCAAACAAGTTGGGCGTGAGATTCAAGTCGATCTCTTTGACCGACTTCCTACCCCTTATGGTCTTGTACGCGGCGGTGTCGCGCCCGACCACCAGAAAATTAAAGCGGTCATCAGACAATACGAGAAAATCGCCGCTCGCCCCGGGTTTCGTTTTTTCGGGAATGTAACGTTTGGCAAAGATCTGACCCTAGAAGAAATGTTGTCTCACTATCACCAGATCTTGTTCTCCACTGGAGCCGAATCCGACCGACGCATGGGCATTCCTGGGGAGGATCTCCCAGGCAGCTATCCGGCGACGATTTTCGTGGGTTGGTACAATGGCCATCCGGATTATCGCGACCTGCACTTTGACCTGAGCAACGTCGAGAGCGTCGCGGTGATCGGGAATGGCAACGTGGCGATGGACGTTGTCCGAGTGCTCGGACGTTCCGTCGATACGTTGGCGAAGACCGATATTGCCGAGTACGCATTAGAGGTGTTGCGAAAAAGCGCGGTGAAAGAAATTTATCTGCTCGGACGACGGGGAGCGGCGCAGGCCGCGTTTACCAATCCTGAGATTCGCGAACTCGCGGAACTGGACAGTGAAGGCACGGATCTCGTCGTGCGACCGGACGAGCTAGAGTTAGACGAAGTCAACAAAGCATTTTTGGCCGAACACACTGATGAACCGACGCATCAACGCAATATGGATACATTATTTGCTCAGATTCCCAAAGGAGAAGGCAATCAACCCAGAAAGCTCCGCGCGCGCTTCTTTGTCTCTCCCGTAGAAATCCTGGGAACAGAGCGCGTAGAAGGTCTACGGCTGGAGAGAAATCGCCTGATCAAAGATGACAGAGGAACGTATAAAGCGCAGGGCACAAAAGTCTATGAAGAGATTCGCTGCCAGATGGTGTTCCGGTCTATTGGCTACAAAGGGCACGCCTTACCTGACTTGCCGTTTGACGAGCGCGACGGCATTATTCCCAACCGCGACGGACGAGTCCTTGATCCCGCCACCAAGGCCGTGCTGCCGCGCGTGTACGTCGCTGGCTGGATCAAGCGCGGACCTTCAGGCGTAATCGGCACGAACAAACCCGACTCGGTCGCCACAGTGGAGGCCATGTTAGCGGATGCTGAACAGCTGCAGGCTCCAACGGGGCTCCGTCTTGATCTCGACGCTATTCCTTCACTCCTCGCGCAAAAAAAGGTGCCAGCAGTCACCTTCGACGCCTGGAAACGCATCGACCAGGTCGAAGTGACCGCGGGAAAAAAAGTGGGGAAGCCGCGGGAAAAATTGACGACTATCCCGGAATTACTCCAGGCGGCAAGACTGTAGCAGGAAGCATTGCGCCATTGAACCATTGAGAATTTTGAACAAGGACTCAAAAGACTCAATGGTCCGATGAATCAAAGGCCCAAGGCTCGTCACTCTAACTTTGGAACTTAAAAATAGGAGGAGCTTTACTGTCCGCACATGAGACAAGGGGCGGCAAGTCCCTTGTCCTCGGCGCCCGGCGGGGCTTCATTTCTTCAGAAATTTTCCGCTCTGATAATCCTCAAACGCCTTAACAATCTCTTCGCGCGTATTCATCACAAACGGACCATAGCGCGCCACCGGTTCGCGTAGGGGTTTCCCCGCCAATAAAAGAAAGCGCACCGCGCTTTTTGTGGTTTTTACGGTCACTGCATCCCCATCGGAAAAAACAGCCAGTTGCCGCGAGCTCACAGAGCGTCCCACAACCGCCTCGCTTGTGCCAAACTCCCCGTCGCCGTCAAACACATAGCAAAAGACGGCATGTCCAGGCTGTACCGGCAGGGTGCATTCCACCCGCTCAGGCGCGTACACATCAAGATAGAGCGGATCAATAAAGATCCCACGCACGGGACCGCGCACGTTATGACTTTCCCCGGCCAGTACTCGGATCTTCACTCCATCCGCGAGCGTGATTTCAGGCACGGCGTCCGGCGGGATATCTTGATAGCGCGGCGCGGTCAGTTTCTCCGCCGCCGGCAGGTTAACCCATAATTGGAATCCCCACATGAGACCATTGTGTTGTTCCGGCATCTCGGAATGAATGATGCCGCGGCCGGCGGTCATCCACTGTAAGCTTCCCGCCGTCAAATGACCTTCATTGCCGTTATGGTCGCGATGACGCATCGCGCCGGCCAGCATGTAGGTCACGGTTTCAAACCCACGGTGGGGATGATCCGGGAAACCGGCAAGGTAGTCCGTCGCCTGATCTGAACGAAACTCGTCGAGCAACAGAAATGGGTCGAGTATGTCGAGCGCCGGAGAACCGATAGTGCGGTAGAGGCTTACCCCCGCGCCATCCGAAGTGGGTTGTGCTGGCACAGTACGAACGACGGTACGGACTTCTTGCGTCATGTGGCAATCCTTTCTTTCTCAGAAAATCGGACGATGCCGCTAACGTTTGACTCTATAGCAGTTCACCTCAGAGGTGACTGGTTGACAGCCGCCTCTTTTTTTATCACAAACCTGGAGTACGGTAAGAAGGAAGTACGGTAAAGGGAGTGAGACGAATGAAGACTCTTTGGACAATCGTATGCATCAGTGCAGTCAGTATTTTCGCTGCCGGCGTCTGGTCATTTGCCGAAGAACACCAGTCTGCGTCGACAAAAACAGACGTGTCCGCCCAGGAGCTTGCCGCAGTCGACCACATACTCACTACCACACGGACAGTGCGCAAACGACT
>JBFWZL010000262.1:0-9035 GCA_050185455.1 Binatia bacterium
TGAGCACCAGGTTACGCGCTGCCGGAGCCATGCCGATCAGATTGGCCACCGACACTTGCCCGGCTTCATCAACAATTAGATAATCCAAGGCGTCTTGGATGCTTGAATCGCTAAACACCCAAGCCGAACCACCAAGAAGAGACGCCTGAGACAGCAGCGGGCGGGCAGTTCTCAGACTTTCCGTGTACTGCGCACCGGGACAAGCTGAGAAAAGCGCCGCGTCGCTCGGCCCGCCAATTTTCAGAGAGGATAGCGTCGCATCCAATTCGTGACACTTGCTTAGGACGTTGAGAATCGCCGCATGACTGTTCGCAGTAATACCGACTCTCTTTCCTTGAGCGAGGAGTGCAAGAACCGCATGCGCCGCCACGGTCGTTTTTCCCGCTCCTGGCGGCCCTTGGATACAAAGAGTGGAACGATCCAGCGCCGCTAGCACGCCGCTCACTCCCTCCAGCAGATTCGCATCCTGTGGGACAAGTGGTCCACCGTTGTTCCTGTGGATGCGAGGCCTGCGACGCAACAGAAAATCCTCCAGGGCGGGAGGGAGTTGCTGTTGTTCTAACCATGTTGTTGCGGTCCGCTGGATAGAGTTCGCGATCACCGTTGCCGCCACGTGTTCATCCGGAATCAAGGAGAGGCGTGTGGGTGGTTCACCGTGAGGGAATTGTTGCAATTTCTTCGGACCAAATTTTAGACAGACGCGTCCCCGGTCCTGATCGAATTGGTGAATCTCCGTTTTGACGTCCAGGTCATGGGCAAAGAAGCAGGTATTTCCTGTATCCAGCTTTGTCTCCTGGTCCGCAGCAAACGCATACCAGAATCCTAAGGACTTCTTGATCGGTTCGGGCGGGTGGGGAAGACGCTGCAATCCGCCAAGACAATTGAGATCTTCGACCAACTCTTCCTCTGTCATGGCATGACGATCAAACATCTCCCACCACATTGGTTTGTCTTCACGTCGATGAAACTCAACTACATGCGCCAAGAGCGTTTGCAGCCGCCAGCTTTCAGCATCTTCCCCGGTGTGAGAATCCGTTAAAGGAATCTGCCCAAGGAGCGTGGCGGCTAACTGTTGCTGCGGTAATTGCGGCAGTGCTGGCTCATCGTTTGGCAGGGACTGTTCCCCATTCGCCTGTGGTCGTGGCGTCCAACCAATCCCAGCCTCCTGTTGCCGAGCGCGTAGCCATTCAGTGAACTGCCAAGTGGATTCACAGTCGTCCCGATTGTAATCACGAATGGCCCGAAGAATCGGGGAGTTCCGCCATTGGCGTGGCTCTCCACTCATGAGCCACTGATCATAGAAGACGATAGAATCTCCCGCCGTGGTCACGCCTCCCACCCGCGGCGGACGGTACAGATGCTCTAGCGATTTCAGGGAATAGTCGGCCGTCCCTGCCCGCAGCCCGTGGCGCACGATCGCGTAGAGATCCACAAAGACCTCGTTCCGCAAGAGCGTATCCACCTGTTCCTCACGCGTTCCATACCGCCCCATCAGTTTGCGCACGGCTGTCACTTCATAGGCGGCATAATGGTAGATATGCATGGTGGGATCCGCGCGCCATCGTGCAAAAACCCAATCGATGAAGTGTTCGAACGCACGTTGTTCCTCATCCCGATCGGGCGCCCACCAGTCATGAAATTGTGCAATGCCGCGCTCCACCGTCGTCGCGCCAAAAAGGTATTCAAGTCCGCCTTCGAGCAACGGATAGCCCTCCATGTCGAAGTAGACATCGAAAGGGGAGGCCGGAGGCAAGAGCGCTAATCCTCGTCGCGCGTCTGGAGGCTCTGGCGTCAGGATCTGGTAGGCTAACGTGCCCATCTGCGCCGAGGTCATCTGTAGGCGTGCTTGCTCCTGAAGACGCAATAACACAGTATCATCGAGCTTTGTTACATGGGATTGGGAGGTCGTTGCCAACGCCGTCAGCGTATGAATTCCGGCCGTAGTCAGCTTGCGAATCTGTCCGCCGGTGATAGTGGCTACACGACTGAGATGATCCGCATCTGCTAGCCGCGTCTGCGCCATGGTCGACCACCGCCCATAGTTCCCACCAGTCTCCGGTGGGGGTGGCCGGTTCGGATCAAACTCTTCCATCCATTTGAGAAAGGCCGCTTTGAGTCGACGATAGTAATAAGAATAGTCATCGGTGCGGAACGACGGTCGCGTCCCATCGCCAAGGATCAGCGAAATGTGCCGCGGTCGCACCCCCTGTATAGTTTCCAGCAGGTCGGCGTAGCAACACAGCTGTAGCAAGAATTCGGGCTGTGCAGAGCGAGCGAGTTTGGCGTCCCACACTTCGTAGTGGTAGTTTCCTAAAATCGAGGCGCCATCAACGCGCACAAGAAAGTCAGGGATGCCGAGAAAGTCGCCGTCAGTCAGCGCGCCTTGATAGATAACTGCGTGGCCGGACTGCATGGAGATCGACGTCAGGGTCAGACGATCACCAGTCGTCGGTATGGCATGGACGCTCCTCCCCTCTTCACGCCACTGCGTGATGACTCGCTGTTCGTATTCTTGACCACGGGCAGCCAGACTGACGAGCAGTGACGGATCAGGATCAGGCTGCACCTGTTCAGGATCGTCGCAGTACAGACGACTCATCCAGGAGGCAAACGGGGAACCAAAAAACTCGATGAGGTCTCCTGGGCTATAGGAATACGTATTTCTCTGCCGATGCACCGTGTGTCTCTCCTCCCACTCCTCCCGTCGTTGCGGGTACCTATCACACACCTGGAGCGATTCCGTCGTCAGATGCACGTCACATTCTTATAACGTTTATTCTCTTTCTGCGCATGCTCCTGACTGAGCAAGGGGGTAAATGAAAAACTGAAGACGCTACAGTAGAGTAACAAACACTACGCAGGTAGAAGGGGACAACAATGACCCAACACTATGTTGAACAACACGACGGCGGCTACTGGATTGCCGGTACGTCGGTCTCCCTGGATTCCGTGGTGTACCCTGAACGATAGGGTATGGGATTAGGAGGCTATCCTGAGAGCGTTAGTACGGTTGCTTTACTTGTAGACCTGGCACGACGCGGAAATGTTTGCTGTTGCGGGTGTAAATCGCGCATCCTAGACGCGATGCTGCGGCGGCAATGAAGCAATCAAAAATTCCGATACCCTGGCTTAAATGAAACGCCTGCTACCATTGGAGTGCATCGCGAGAGTCACCGCTCTCCACGTGGATAATTTCGACTCCAGCAAGATTTTTCAGCGTTGTTCTTTGTTCCTGGAGATTGCGGCAACCTGCGCACAATTCAAGGACCGAGAGCACCGAGCAAGCCATTGTGCTTTTGGCTTCGGCTCGTCGCCAGAATTGCACGGCTCTTAGGTTCTTTCGCGCAATACCAATGAGAATATCGGTATCAACGAACGTTCTTTCCACGGTCTCCACGCGCTTCCACCATCTCCCTCAACTGTCGGGCGAACGTCTGTTCGTCGGTAATATCTTCTCTATCCTTCCACATCCCGCAGAAAGGCGTATCAACGAGGCTGACTTTCTTACAAACGCGCGCTTTGCCTTGGCCGTTAGTCTCTTGAGGTGTAGCTAGTGCATGCACGAGATCACGCACGACACCAAGCCGAGATGTAGGAACTCGCCTGAGAGTTGCCATAATATCCTCAATGACTTCGGATTTTGCCCGCGTCGTTTTCATTCATAAGTATTCTCTTATCAAATTTACATCTTTGTACGCTACGCCCTTTTTACAACGGTCGTTGCCGTTGCTGGGTATAGGTCAGCACGGCGTTTACAAAGAAAATCAGCAGCATCAGAATGACGCTGAGCGCGATGGCGATGTCAAAATTCCCTTTACCGGTTTCCATCACCGTTGCTGTTGTAAGCACACGGGTATGACCGAGAATGTTACCGCCGACCATCATCGACGCGCCGATCTCGGAAATCACACCGCCAAAACCAGCCATGATCGCGGCGAGCAACGGCAACCGCGCCTCGCGCAGTAAGAGCCACACCAACTGGGTGCGGGAGGCGCCGAGCGCTAAGATTTGCAGGCGTAGTTTCGGGTTCAGTTGTTGAATAGCCGCGAGCGTGAGTCCGGCGACAATCGGCGCGGCAATGACCACTTGCGCCAAGACCATCGCGGTTGGTGTATACAGGAGACGAAAAAATCCCAATGGCCCGCTGCGCCACAGCAGAATGGTGACGAACAAACCGACCACCACCGGTGGCAGACTCATGCCGGTGTTGACCAAACTGACAACAAACCTCCTCCCAGGAAACTCCTTGAGGGCGAGAAACACCCCGAACGGAATGCCAAGCAGCAAACTGATCAGCGTGGCGGTTGAAGAAATTTGTAACGAGAGAAAAGTAATGCGCCAGACTTCTGGGTCACCGGACAGCAAAAGCCAGATGCCTTGTTTAACGCCGCTGAGAAAGAGATCCATATTTTTAACTGAAACAAAAAATAGGAGAGTGGGAGAATCGGAGAAGAAGGAGTCTGAAATGCTCCGGTTCTCCGATTCTGTTAAACGCTATGGAGCAGATACTTTTCTCCCGATATCACAACCTCGAGCACGTCAACTAAAATTCAACCTGAATCCGACTCAAGATGGAGTTGACCGCATGATGCCCGGGGCGCGGTGAGCGCTTGGCGTCATCATACAGTCCATACATGTACTCCAACGAAAACCGCAGCCACGGGTTAGGATACCAGTTCAAACCGATACGAGCGGCGTCCAGGGAGTTGCGTTTGAGCGCACCGGGTTTGCCGCTTCCTCCTTCATCATCAAGACTGAAGGTTTCATAGCGCGCCGCCAATTCCCACGATCCCCAGCCCTCCATTTTCCCCAATGGGTCCAGGAATATAAACGCGGGTTTGTTCGGCTTGTTGAAGACTTTGTTCTCGCCACTTAACAACCACGTGCCGCCGATGTACCCACCCATCGTTACAAAGTCCGAGAGATCTTCCCGATTCGGGCCGAGCTTCTGCCGCTCTTCAGAGGTATAAAGATATTCCCCAGTTAACGAGAATGGACCGTAAAACCAGGCAATATGCCCATCCGTACGCAAACGATCCCCCCGTACATTCACAGCGCGGAAAAATTCAAAGCCGGTGGGAGAAAGTCCGGCGATGCTGTTCCCTCGCGGCTGATGCCCATAAGTGACCGCGCCGCCTGCATTCAGCCCGGCTAACACCGAGTCTTTATCCCCGTTAAATGGCGCCAAAACAAAACGCGCCGCCACATCCTTGGCGCTGTTGTTATCCGCGCGGTTTTGTCCCGCCCCATTGAGCACGGCGAGCTGATAACTGAAGAGACCTCCCCCCATCCGGCCGTGCAGCATAAAGCCGATGTCACGGCTCGGATTCACGGCGCTTAGTGTCGCCGCTGAACGTTCAACTAAGTCTAGATAGCGTTTCGACAGCAGGGCTTCATAACTGAATGGAACTTTGTACTGCCCCATTTGCACGTTCGCTCGTGGGGAGTAGGCAAAGTTTAGGTAGGCGTCGCGCAGTCCAGCACTGCTGGTGAGATCAGTCTCGATTTTGTACTGCCAATATTTGAATACTACGCCATCAAGGTAGAAACGTACGCGATCCATGGACAACGAATCATTTTGAGAGGTATCTTCTTGCTGGTAGAGTCCGTGCGCCGACACCCGACCCCCAATGCGCAAGGAAAAATTTCCGTCAGCCGAACGAACAAAAAAGCCGTCTTGATATCCTGCCGTGAATGGCGGCTTTTTGCTGACTTCCTGTTCCAACTTCGTCACCCGCTCGCTCAGTTCCGCGGGAGCGGATACCACGGTTGGAATCGTTGGCGTTGGAGTCGTCGCCACGGACGTTGGAGGCTGTAACTGCGCCACATCTTTTTCGCTCAGTAGGCCTTTCGCTTGTAAGAGGAGAATTAACGCCTGCTGGCTCGCCTCGCCTTTCGTCTCTTTCGCGTCCTGCAGTTTTTCCACATCTTCTTTGCTCAACACCCCTTTCTGTAGCAACAGGTCAATGAGCGACGTGTGTTGGGCAAACGCCGGACTTGCAACAGCGACCACCAACACACAGACAAGCAGTTTTATCCTTGCCATCGTTCCTCCCCTTCCCCTCGTAACGCAGTAGCAAGAGAAGCTGTAAGCTTTCGTCTCGCCTGTTCAAAGTCTGGATCAAAGACGCTGGTTAACTTCTCATCAGTCAGCGTTAAATCAATCTTCTCCAAGACATGTCGTACGTGAGCGCGTTGTGTGGTTGGCCACGGGATTTGTGCATCATCAGCTTCCATCAAATCAGAACTTAGGAATATAAACCGCAGACACTCTTCTTGGGCGAACTTTTGGATGACCTCGTAATCCACCCTATGACGCGGATTCAAACAGGGTGCTCCCTGTATGTGCAAACTTGGAGAAACGTCAATTTGAAAGGGAACGGCCACAACCCACGTGCCTTGACGATCACGCCAGGCCCGGAAGCCAACCTGAATACGGAATTCTCCCTGTTGAAATAAAGAAATTTCGGCAACCCGCATCATGAGAATCGGCTCGTTCCACTCTCGCACAGTTATGAAAGTCGAAGTGTAGAACGGTGACTGCGAGAGAAACGTGCGAAAAGGATCAAGTAGCTCCAGCTTCATTGCCGCACCTGCTGAAGCACGGCGGCTTCGGTTTTCCCAGCGTCTGGGCTAAAGAGCGGTTCGCCGAACTTCTCCTTGCCAAAGGTTTTCAGAATCTCCTGCACGGTGGGAGAGAGCAGGAAATCGGCAAAGGCCTTTCCCCCCTTAGCGTTCACTTTGGGGAATTTTTCCGGATTGACTTCCGAGACGTGATAAATGTTGAGAAAGGCCGGATCGCCCTCAAGAAGCACCTCTAGCCCTGTGATTTTCTGGAAGGCCAAGTAGGTAGCACGGTCGGAGATGACATAGCCCTGCTTTTCGCCGGCAATGCCCAGCGTCTTCCCCATGCCTTGCCCGGACTGCAGATACCAATCGCCGCTCGGAGTCATCCCTACCTGCTCCCACAGTTTCTTTTCCAGCTTGTGGGTGCCGGAGTCATCTCCGCGTGAGACAAAGGTTGCTTTCGCTTCGACAATTTTCTTTAAGGCGTCAACAACTTTAGCCGAACCTTTAACCTGTGCAGGGTCCGCCGCCGGCCCGGCCAACAGAAACCAGTTGTGCATCATCACGCGTCGATTGATGAGCACCCCAGCATCGACATATTTCTTTTCCGCGTCCGGCGCATGAGCAAGCACGACATCGGCTTCACCGCGACCCGCCATAGCGAGCGCCTGTCCCGTCCCTACCGCGACGGCTTTCACATGGTAGCCATGTTGCTTCTCAAAGATCGGAACGATCGTGTCCAACAGGCCAGTGTCTTGCACACTCGTCGTCGTGGCAAAGACCAGTTCTTCCTGAGCGTATCCCTGCATCGTCCACAGAAGTACGCTACATACAAATACCCCAATAATGCGCCATCTCATGTCATTCCACCTCCTACGTGCGAAGGTGGCTACCATGCAGAGGTACAAGAGTCAATAAAAAAGTCTTTTTTCTTCCTTTTTATGTTGTTTTTAGATATTATAAGTAATAATTTTTCCAACGAATAAATTATGCCGGAAATACTGCTGAATACACGAGAAGTGGCCGAATACCTCCACATCAATGAAAAGCAGGTCTACCGCTTGATCCGTAACGGCGGCATTCCCTGCACGCGTGTTACCGGAAAGTGGTTGTTTCCCAAAAGCCTGATCGAAGAGTGGGTGCAACAGAGCGCGCGCACTCAATCCTTGAAAATGGCCAAAATGCTGACTATCACGGAGCGCTTTGGCTTGGATCACGGCTTACTCGTGGCGGGCAGCAACGATCTCCTTTTCGACGTGCTGCTCGAGGAAACTCGGCAACGTTACCCTGAATATTTGATCTACACCACGAATCTTGGCAGTTTTGGCGGTCTTGAAGCGCTCAAGCAAGGAAAGGCGCATGTCGCACTCGCCCACCTGCGCGAACCTGTAACCGGTGAATATAATGCAGCTTTTCTGCGCCAATATTTTCCACCGGACGCCGTGGTTGCCGTCACCTTATGGCGGAGGCGTGTCGGCTTCCTCCAGCGACCAAGCGAGTCGTCATTAGAGTCATTTGCCGATCTTCGACAGAGTAAGAAACGGTTTATTAACCGCCAACGCGGTTCCGGTATTCGTTGGCTCATCGAACAAACGTTGCAAGAGGCAAAGATCAAACCGGCACAGATTAAAGGATATGATGTTGAGGCGTGGACGCATTGGGAAGTTGGGCTGGCGGTGCTTCGTCGTCAGGCCGATGTCGGAGTGGCCACGGAATCCGTAGCGCGGTTACTAGGACTTGCCTTTTTCCAACTCGTCGAAGAACGTTTCGACCTGGTTGTCCCGAAGGATTATTACTTCACCAAACCCGTGCAGGCCATGCTCGAAGTGCTGAATTCGCAGACGTTCAAACAACGGGCCGACGCCTTAGGGGGGTACGCTGTACGCGAAACAGGAAAGCTTGCGTTTCCAAGTTGACGCAAGAACGCCCGCCAACGGATAAGCGTTTCCCTGAACCTTCTCTTGCTCGAAGCGTTCATTGTCCCCTTTTTCGTTCACTTGCTTTGCTTGCTATACCCTGCGAACCATTTTGTGTTCGTTAGAGGAGAAACGACAACGCTTATCAGATTGCCATTACACAAGTCATCACAAAACTTTCACGATTGCTCCGGAAGGGATATCTCGCTATGTTCTCCCCACAGGGAGAAGGAGAATATTGCATCGCTCGGCTTGTCACGCTCAGCCCGACGGAGTGATGCAATCACGGTCGACGAGTGCGGGAGAACGCCGCGGGTGCAGATTTGAAAAAACAAACCTGCATGTAGTATAAGTAAAAATGGCCAAGGATGGCAAGGCGCACCGCTGATCTCGTGTTTCTTGTCTAGAGCGCAGATTGTCAGGCAGCCAAGGAAGACAGCTATGAAAAAACAAACAAGGCTCCCCACCATTGGTAGGTACTACTCTGAGCGTGCTGAGCAAAATTGACAGATTACGAACATGCTCCAGCTCTTGGTAGAGAAAGACAAAGAT
>JBFWZL010000263.1:0-9022 GCA_050185455.1 Binatia bacterium
TGGTGACGCTCATCCTCCGCCATGCAATTCCAAAAGTATCATATTTCGGCTGGAGAACCTTTCTGATTGCCCCAGCGTTGATACAACTGCCGCACTCGCCGTTCGAAATCGATTAGACGCTCAAATAAACCTCGCGGGGTCATGGCTCGCTCTCCTCTCTAGGGGCAATTTTTTCTATTATAGCGCAAGAGAGGCGCCAGTGAGCTAAGGGGAGGGAGGCTGTTTTCTTGAGAATTTTTTGGAGCGACGCAGGCCATTTTCATCACTAGGAAAAGATCATACTGCTCTTTCTCACAGATAAGAATTGCTTCTCTTTTCATGAGCGCTTAATCGTCGCATTCAGGACCTTGGAATTGTGATTGATGGGGCTGGATGTCAACGATAACGAAGTTCTGCAAACTTTGTTGCCACTGCACGAAGGTGTCTTGGTCTTGCACGGGCACATGTGGAATACGACAGATATCCGTTTTTCCTCCTATTAAAAATTCAGGCGCGAACGTATGTACCACTACCGTGGCGCTGCCAATCTCTACTCCATCCGCCAAGGCGCGAACAGTATGAGTTCCGTCTCCTAGAAGATTCCAGTTGACAAGCAAACCAAAGCCGTTATCGGTATCGCCACAGACTGAACTGGTGTCCGCCCGATCCGTGCCATAGGCTGCCTGTAGCGTAGCGATATTGTCGAAGACAATATCTATTCTTTCAGCGTCGCATGCCCAGCCGGACACTACGCCGATCCCGCTCTGAAAAGATACGAGAGTTGGATTCTCCAAATTCGCTTGCGCCGCCCGCACGGGCTGGATTGAACTGAGACTTAACAAGAACGCGCCTATTGCCACCACGCCGAAAAGCTTCATACCTACCTCCTCCTCAGCCAACAATTTCTGTACTCTGTAGAAAATTTTCTTATCTTATTTTTGCTTCGTTGTCGAATATGGTTTATACAAAATATGAACTCAATCGTTATTTGCTGCTGTTTGGCGTTTCGAGAGACAAGCGCAAATATTCTTGGTCGGTGACGTATTCCGCCAATGGGCAGTGATCGCCGCACGCATGCTCTCCGGTGAGAGTGAGCGCCCGGCGGAGCGCTAGTTCCATTGCCGTGAACCATCCTGCTTGCGCGGGGAAGATGTTTTCTCGTCCGATTTGCTCGGTGATGTGGGTCTGCTCGAGTAGCGCCACAGTTGGAGGGCGGAGACCAAGGAGCATGAGGGTGCGGCCTTGACTGGCGAACTTCTGGGCCGCCGATTCGAGTACGCTGGCGGTGGTGACGTCAGTGTCTTGCGCCTGTCGTAACCGGAGAATCAGCACGCGCACGGTTGGGTCCCGCACGAACCGCTCCAAGGTGTTTTCCAGTTCACCAGCGACGGCAAAAAACAACGGTCCTGTCAGATTGATGATGCGGATGGCGGGGCAAAGTCTTGTGGCCTCTTCCGGTTCAGGATCGACCTCGCGAAACCGTCCCTTTTCCCCAATGGCCATCTCCCGGATCGTGAGCAAGCGCGCGCGTCGCAGGAACATCACGATGCTGATGCCGACGCCAAAGTAGATGGCCTGATCAAGCGGGAGAATCCACGTCCCTAACGTCGTTACGATCAAGGCGGTGCGATCTGCAAGAGTACCACGCAGAATCAATTTAATGTGCTTGCGATCGACAAGATCGTTGGCGAGGACCAATAACAGGCCCGCGAGACTGGCGACTGGAGTTTTGCCGACCAATGGGCCCAGAAACAGTAAGACGATGAGCATTAACGTACCGCAGAAGACCGCGGATAGGCGGCTTTCCGCCCCTGCTTGTTGATTGAGCGCGGAGCGTCCGAGACTGCCGCTCACGGGATATCCACTAAAGAAGGCGGCGGAGAGATTCGCGAGCCCTTGACCGGTGAACTCGGCGGCGAGGTCGAGGTGCTGCCCACTGCGCGTCGCGAGTGCTCGGGCGACCGAACTTGACTCGACAAGTGACAAAACGGCGCATGCGAGTGCGGCAGGAGAGAGTACCGGCCACAGCGTCAGTTGGGGTGTGGTCGGGGGAGGGAAGCCAGGGGGGATCGGCGTCAGGTCGGCGACGAGCCGTAAGCCATAATCGTGCAAGCGTAGAACGTCACTGACAACGATACTGGCGAGCATCGCGATAATCGATCCAGGGATGCGATTATCAAGACGACGCAGAGCGATAACAACAATAAGGGTGCCGAGAGCAAAGGCAACGGCGAGCGGATTAGTATGTGAGAGGTCTTGTCCCCAGGCAAGTGTGATCTCGCTGAGGTTGCCGCTGGCGCCGCGCGTGCTCGTGACATTCTGTAGCTGTCCAGCGGCAATGAGAATAGCTGCTCCAGTGATATACCCGCGCACCACTGGTTGCGAAATATAATCGGCAAGTGCATTGAGCCGTAGCACTCCGGCGAGGACTTGCATGACGCCGACAAAGAAGGCGAGAGTGACTCCTACCGCCATTGGCGGAGCGCCGCTGCGAGCGGCTTCCGCTGCGACCGCGCTGCCGACCAATAAGCTCAAAGCGTTCGTCGGTCCTGTCACAACGTGACGCGAACTGCGAAAGAGGGCGCCAACGATTGCTGGGATAGCCGCCGCATAGAGCCCCATGGCTGGCGGCAGTCCCGCAATCATGGCGTATGCAACCCCTTGTGGGATGTCGAGAAAAGTAACTGTAGCACTGGCCTGAAAATCTTTGCGAAGGGAACTTAGACGATACGTGCGTAGATCAAGGAATGAAAGGTAGCGTAAGGAAAGCATAGAAGAAGATTCCCCTCACCCTGGTCCTCTTTTCTTAAGGGAGAAAAAGGACCAGCGCGTGAGCGTCTGCAGGTGAGGGTCGTGTTATGTGGTTGTTTCCTTTGTTGTGGGAAGTCGATACACCTCACGAGCCGGTTTTAGTGGACGGAGCAGCCAGTACGGCCGCCGTGTCCCATCTGGAGAAATCTGATCGGCTGGCCGCGTAAGGTCTAACCACTTCTTGTACACTTCGTGTGCTTTTTCGGTATCAACAATAATATCGCCGTAGCGGTCTTCAGTTCTTGCTCGTGTCACACGGACAGCTTGATGCCAGCAATGCATGCCGGAGATGGGATCAGGATGAACGGGAAAGGTCAAGTTTTGATGAATGCCGGCGTCCGTCCACCAAATACGTTGACTATCGGGATCGTTACTGTGGTGAGCTTCCACGCCTTTTTTACGGCTGAGACTCCAGCGGTTGCCTTTACGATCGAGAGAGACCGTGGCCATCAACTGTCTCTGCCCTGCGCCTTCCAGTTTCCACCGGCCCATATGGTGACTACAACCAACGACGCCGGGCCGAATACCTTCCGTTACCCAAGATTTCAGAACAAAATAGCCGATCTCGGTTTCGACGCGCAGTAAATCGCCAGTGCGGACGTTTAGTCGTTTGGCGTCTTGGGTATTGATCCATAACGGATTCGTGTGTGCAATTTCATCCAACCATTTAGCATTAGCGCTGCGTGTATGGATTTGTACAGGCAAGCGGAAAGTGGGGATCAGCACCATTTGATCCGGCGCGAGTTGGCTGTGGTGAATATGACTTTTTATATATGCTGGCAAGGCATATTCCTTCCATCCCCAATCTTTAAGCGTCTTTGAGAAAAATTCCAGCCGGCCACTCGGAGTAGGAAACCCGCGGAGAATTGTATCGTCGACTTGCACGCCGACCAAACGACGGCCCTCGGCATCGCCATCTGGCGTTGGCTGCGGCACAATATTCGGCGCGGACGGCTTTGGTGAGCGAGTAAAGACTCGACCGAGTTCATCAATATGAATGTCTTCCAGTTCAGTCGTTGGGACTTCCTGTTCGTGTACAGCGCCAATTTTTTTCTGCACTTCAAAAACGCCATAGCGTCGCATGTAGGCGAGAGGCGTTAATTCTTCCGCCGCCGCGTGTTCCGGGAGTCCTGGCGTTGAGTTTTCAAAGATGTAGCCATAGTACTCATCGACGGAGAGCTTTTCACCAGGATGTTGCTGTGACTCGAAAAACTTACGGATCCCCAAAACGCCATCCGGATCGATGCGCCAGGAAAGTTCGATCCAGAACTCATTCTCTTCCCACACCTCGCCGGGATTGACCTGACGCGTATCTGTCACCGTATCATGCCATTGTTCCCGCGCCGCCCGCAGAACAGGCTGGCGAAAGCCCAACCATTGTGAGTCATGGGTCTCGTAAGAGTGAATATCATGCCGTTCACTGCTTAGGCCCATAGGGAGAATGTAATCGGCGAAAGTGGCGGTTTCGCTCCAGGTTGGCGTGAGCGCCACGTGGAGGCCGATGAGTTTTTCATTGGTCAGCATTTCGATCCATGAGAATCCGTCCGGATTCGTCCATACCGGATTGTAGACGCGGGTGAAGTACACATCGAGAGCGCCGCGTCCTTCTTTGAGAAAGTGGGGCAATAGGAATGACAACTCATTCATTGCCAACGGGTACTCAATCGGCCACGTCAAGTCGTTCCATACGTGTGGGTGTGGCGGTGTATACATCGGTCGCGGCACGAATTTGTTCCAGGCGTTGGGGTATGTTCCTCCCTCAGTGGCAATGGCCCCCAGTAAGGCATTGAGCAAAAAGAGAGATCTAGAAATTTGCCATCCGCCGGCGTTTCCAGCTGTGGCGCTCCGCCAGGTATGCGTCGCAAGCCGTGTTCCCGCACGAGCAACCAAGGCGGCAATCTCTGCAATAACTTGCGCCTCGACGCCGGACTCCTGCGCTGCGAACTCAAACGTATAGGATTTGTACAATTCCTTGAGTAGCGCTTCAAAGTGCTCGAAAGTAGGGGGGGCCTCTGGATGCTCAACGCTGAGATATTCTGACCAGTTCCACCAACGACGGACGAAGTCGCGATTATAGAGATTGTTCTGGATCAGATAGTTGGCGATAGCTAGGAGAATTGCGGCTTCCGTACCCGGATACGGCGCTACCCAATGGTCGGCATGGGTTGCGCTATTGGACAGCCGCACGTCGAAGACCACCAGTTTCGCTCCTCGGGTTTTCGCTTCGATGATGCGCTGGGCGTGAGGATTGAAATAGTGTCCTGATTCGAGATGGGCGCTGATCAATAAAATAACGTCAGCCTGCGCATGATCCGGACTGGGCCGATCCAGTCCCATCCAATAATGATACCCAGCGCGCCCGCTTGATGAGCAAATATTAGTGTGCGAGTTGTGTCCGTCGATGCCCCACGCGGCGAGCACACGCTCCGTGTAGCCATCCTCGCCCGGACGACCGACGTGATACATAACTTCGTTCGGTCGTCCTTCTTGGATGGCTTTACGAATGCGCCTGCCAATATCGTTTAACGCCTCATCCCACGAGACGCGCGTCCATTTACCTTCTCCACGCTTTCCAGCTCGCTTAAGCGGATACAAGATGCGGTCAGGGTCATTGACCTGATTCAAGGTCGCCGGTCCTTTTGCGCAATTTCGTCCGCGTGAGCCGGGATGCATTGGGTTTCCCTCAAATTTACGAATCGTTCCGGTGTCAGTGTCAACGTAAGCGAGCAGGCCGCAAGCAGATTCGCAGTTGAAACATGTTGTGGGCGTCAATGTGTAATGATGTTCGACCCGTTGCGGCCAAGCGCGAGAATCTAATTCCACCCAATCATTCCACCGTTCTTTGGGTGGAAAAGCGGAAAGCTGCGCGCGGCTTGGTCCGGGGTAGTGCGTTTCTCCACGGGTTTCGACGGCGCTCTGAGTGACGGACACTTGTTCTCGTTGTTTTGGCTGGCTCACTCGGGTCCTCCTTAGGCTAAAGGCGCTGCTTGTCCTGACTGTACGTACGCGTGCTCGTGAGCAAGCAATCCTACGAGCGCAAAAAGCGCAGCGGCGGCGCCAATCCAGGGTGCGGCAACCGCTAGCAGCATGAACACAACACCAAGCCAAAAATAGAGGCGAAACTTACCAAAAAGCATCTCTTCGACCGCCAGGCGCGCATGAGCGGTGGCATGGGTCAGTGTAGTCTCGCCAAGAACCAGTAGCAGATGGACAAAGCTGGCTCCGCTAAGCGTCCAGGCGAGGGTAGGAGCCACGACAGGTTCAAAGATGACCGCAGACGGAAGGAGCACAGCGGCGCCAGCCACTAACGCTTGGACAAGGAAATGCGGCGGCAGCAGGGGGCTCTGCCATAAATCTCGGGCTTGCGCCTGGGCAAACAAATAGGCGGTGTAGACCGCGGTCAATATGCTGAGCGGCAATCCCAGCGCCATTAGCATAGATTGAATCGACGGTCCGGCCTCTTCAGAAAAGCTTGCCAGAAAGTGCAGGGCGAGAACTGCGGTGTAGCCGGCAATAATATACGCTCCGCGCACGAGCCAGCTTTTCCACTGAGAGTGGGTGAAAATCAAGTAGAACCGTTCCGGACGTTCGAGATCGACAATGAGAATGCTGCCGGTGATGGCAAGAAAGACACCCGCGACCACAGGCGCAGCCCATTTCCAGAGCGGACTTGTTGTCGGTAGCAAACCCAAGAGAACAAAGAGCAGCGGAATCAAGTATGCGCCAGAAGCGATGCCTTTCGTCCACGTGTACAAGCTTAACCGCCAATCCCAAGGCATGCGGTGAGGGACGTCATAAGCGAGAACAGCGGCGGCGGAACTATTCCGATGGCTCGGATGTCCGGACGTCACTTGGTGAGGGACGTTTCCCTGTTCACTCCAGAGAAAAAGCCCTCCCTCAGGACGCTGCGCGGCGAGGGGATCGAGAGTGGCGAGGTGAGCTCCTCGATAGAAAAGCTTCGGATGAGTTTCTTTTTCCGGACGCCGTACGGTGACCGGGGTACGTCCCACGATCTGGGAGACCAAGGATGTGGGATCATTAAGGTTGCCGATGAGAATGGCCTCCGTGGGGCAGACGACGACACAAGCCGGTTCAAGCCCGATATCTAAACGATGAGCGCAAAAGTTACACTTTTCGGCTGCATGGTCCTCGGGGTTGATAAAGATGGCGTCATAGGGACAGGCGGCGATGCATGCTTTACAACCGATGCAAATATTTTTGTCGAAATCGACAATGCCGTCCTCCCGGGAGTACATTGCTCCTGTTGGGCACGCCTGGGTGCACGGTGGGTCTTCGCACTGGTTGCAACGAGTGACCTGGAAAGCGCGGCGCGCGTGGGGGAAAACGCCGACGTCAACATACTTGACATAAGTGCGACTGACTGACAGTGGCACTTGATTTTCGGATTTACAAGCCGTGCTACAGGCATGACAACCGATACATTTCGTATGGTCAATGACTTTCGCCCATTTGCTTGACGACGCTTTGGCTCCAGGTGTTTCTCTCATGAGCGCTCCACCGGCAGACGCTGATCGTTCCAGTCCAGCATTCCGCCTTTCAGATTCGAGACATGCTCGAAGCCGAGACCAGTGAGAATCGCCGCGGCCGTTGTGCTGCGTACGCCGGCTCGACAAATGACAGTCACATTCTTTTGTTTGTGTTCTTCGATTTCCTTGATGCGAGCCGGCAACTCTTTAAGCGGAATCAGTTTGCTGCCTGGAATGTGACCGAGTTCGCCATTGAATTCTTCCGGTTCACGAACATCCAGCAAGAGCGGAGGCGCTGCATTGCTCCGTTGCAATTGAACTTCCTGCGGCGTCAATTGCCGGACACTGTTGAGTTCGGACAGCGTGGGGAAATGTACGGAATCATCTTCAATGGCGGATTGGTTAGGCTGGAGCGACTCTTGAATACCTTGCGGTAGAGGGAGGCCTAAGTTCGCCATCAATTCGATATAACCTTCCCGGGTGTGTCCGGCGACACGTGGGTTGGTGCGCTTTTCTTCGCCAATAGTGGAGTGGGTATGGCCGCGGTAGTCGTGCGCAGGGAACACCAGCGTTTCATCGGGAAGGGAAAAGAGCTTTTGAGTAATGGCGTCGTATTGTTCTCCAGCATCGCCGCCCGCAAAATCGCTTCGACCCGTTCCATGAATTAGAAGCGTATCTCCGGTAAAGACACGGTCTGTCGTATACAGACTGAGACTATCGGGAGTGTGGCCCGGAGTGTGAAATACGCGCAGGCGGATGTCTCCCACTATAATGGAGGAGCCGTCATCGATATGAACGTCAACATGGGGTGCAGGGGCGCGGCGATGCATGATGACCGGGGCTCCCGTAATATCGTGCATCTCCCAGCTGGCCGTGCGATGGTCTGCATGTGTGTGGGTGTCAATGATAGCTTCTAGCTGGCAACCGAAGTACGCGAGCGACGCCAAGTAACGGTCGACTTTTTCTTTGATGGGGTCGATCAACGCCGCTTTCCGTTTTACTTCACAAGCAACGAGATACGTTTTGCATTTCCCGCGATTCAATTCTCGAAAAATCATGAGTGACCCTCCCAACACTAAAGTTGAAATTTTTCCTAAGCTGGAGCTGCAACTTTTCGCCCCACAGGCTCACGACGCATCTTGAGGTTATCAATCAACTTGAACAGATACATACCGGCGAGCATTGAAGCCACGAATGTCAGGACAGAGATATGCCCTGAAGCGAGGGAAGTAACCGCCGGTCCAGGGCAGAACCCCCCGAGCCCCCAACCGATACCGAAAAGAGCGGCGCCGCCAAGTAAGCGTGGGTCAAGATCCGTTCGGGCGGGTATCGAAAAAGTCGATGCGAACAGTGGAGTCGAGCGGCGGCGTATCCAATGATAGAGTGGAGCATAGACGAGGATCGCGCCACCCATGACAAACGCCAGACTAGGGTCCCAATTCCCCGCGAAATCGAGGAATGCAGTGACCTTGGCCGGCTGAGTCATCCCTCCTAACCCAAGGCCGATGGCGAAGATAAGACCGGAAACAAATGCTCCTAGCAAGATGTTCATAGTACTCCTCCCAGGAAATGATTAATAACGAACACCGTCAGAATGCCTGTTGCCATGAATGTTACTGTGGCGAGAATTGAACGTGTGGAGAAGCGGCTGACGCCACAAACTCCGTGCCCACTCGTGCAACCATTCCCTAAGCGGGTGCCGAAGCCGACGAGGAGGCCAGCAAGAATCAGCGCACCAGTAGAAC
>JBFWZL010000264.1:0-9010 GCA_050185455.1 Binatia bacterium
GACCGCGCTCCAAGCGATCAACTTTTTATGGAAAAGAAAGCGTAGGTGACTATGGCACGGAAAGAGATCGACACGACACGACCGCTAGGAAGCGACCTGAACCTGACGCCACAGGAACCAAAACAAAAGCGACGCGCTTCCTCTCCCCGGACACGGAAGCAATCGCCTCCAGCCTCGGAGCTGCTCTTGGGTGAGCAAGACCTGTTTCTCTTCAACGAAGGAACCCACCTCCGCCTCTACGAGAAACTTGGCGCCCATCCTCTTACTATCGATGGAGTGGAAGGAACCTACTTTGCGGTCTGGGCGCCGGACGCTGCACAGGTGTCGGTCATCGGCGAGTTCAACGGCTGGAACAAGGTCAGTCATCCCTTGCAGCTCAAGGGAAACTCAGGGCTGTGGGAGCGCTTCTTTCCCGACATTAGGAAAGGCACTGTCTACAAATACCATATCATCTCCCGGTATGGCGATTATCGTGCGGATAAAGCGGACCCCTTTGCTTTTTACGCGGAAATCCCACCCAAGACTGGGTCCATCATTTGGGATCTTGGTTACCAATGGAATGATCATGAGTGGGTGGCGGCGCGCCGCCAACGGAACGCTTTGGACGCGCCGATGGCGATCTATGAAATACATCTCGGGTCATGGCGACGCGTGCCGGAGGAAGGCAACCGTTCACTCTCCTATCATGAGCTGGCGCCCCAGTTAGCCGAGTATATTCAGCGCATGGGGTTCACACACGTCGAATTTCTGCCGATTATGGAGCATCCGTTTTATGGCTCGTGCGGTACGAAGTCACGGGCTATTTCGCGCCGACCAGTCGTTACGGTACACCGCAAGACCTTATGTATCTCATCGACTACCTGCACCAGCACGGTATCGGTGTGATCCTAGACTGGGTTCCCGCCCATTTCCCCCGCGATGAACATGGGCTCGGCTACTTTGACGGTACGCATCTGTTCGAACATCAAGATCCCCAGCAGGGCATTCATCCGGATTGGGACAGTTTCATTTTCAATTACGGACGCAATGAAGTGCGTAGTTTCCTCCTCAGCAACGCGCTTTTCTGGCTGGATGCCTACCACCTTGATGGTCTGCGCATCGATGCCGTCGCTTCCATGTTGTATCTCGACTACTCCCGCAAGGAAGGCGAATGGATTCCCAACGAATACGGCGGACGAGAAAATCTCCGCGCGATTGAGTTTCTCCGGCGCTTTAACGAAGAAGTCTACAAGCATTACCCTGACACGCAAACCATCGCCGAAGAGTCTACTTCCTGGCCCATGGTGTCCCGCCCGCTATATGTGGGAGGATTGGGATTTGGGCTCAAGTGGGACATGGGCTGGATGCATGACACGCTCAGTTACATGTCACGAGAGCCGATCCATCGCAAACATCACCACAATGAACTCACGTTTCGGCAAGTCTATGCCTTCGCGGAAAATTTCGTGCTGCCGCTTTCACATGATGAGGTGGTGCATGGCAAAGGATCGCTGCTCCGGAAGATGCCTGGCGATGACTGGCAGAAGTTTGCCAATCTGCGTCTCCTGTTCGGCTATATGTATGCACAATCGGGGAAGAAATTGTTCTTTATGGGAGGAGAGTTAGGACAGTGGAATGAGTGGAACCATGACCGCAGTCTGGACTGGCATCTACTCGAGTACGCCCCGCACGCTGGGTTGCAGCGCTGGGTCGAAGATCTTAATCGTCTGTACCGGAGCGAACCAGCGCTGTACGAACGGGACTGTGACGGCGCCGGTTTCGCCTGGATCGATTGTAACGACGCGGAGCAAAGCGTACTGAGTTTCCTTCGTAAAGGGCGGACGGAAAAAGACAGTATCGTGGTCGCCTGTAACTTCACGCCTGTGCCTCGCCACAATTATCAAATCGGAGTCCCGCACGGTGGGTTCTGGGAAGAGATTTTGAACAGCGATGCGGAAGGATACGGGGGAAGTCACCAAGGCAACATGGGCGGTGTGGAAGCGGTTCCCGTAGCGGTACATGGTCATTACCACTCGCTCACGATCACCCTACCGCCGCTGGGAATCCTCTTTTTTAAGCGAACGGACGGAGAGTAAGGAGCGGTCAAGAAACAACTTCCCGGCGCTCTCCCCGTTAAGGGAAGCGTTCGCCGTTCAGACAAGGGGCTTAAAGTCCCTTGTTTCCAGCGCGAAGCCGGGAGGTCGTTCATGGACGAATCCCACTCACCCTTTCTTTTCTTGAATCATCGTCGAGGAGAATCATCATGGTCCACGAAAATGTACAAGCACGCGTCGTTATTTCCGGGGTGATGCCCGAGATTGAAGGCGGACGTTTTCCGGTCAAACGCACTGTTGGCGAAAAACTAGTCGTCGAAGCTGACATTTTCGTCGACGGACACGACTTGTTATCGGCGGTCTTGTTACACCGCGCCGAGGCGGAGACGCAGTGGCGAGAAGCTGCCATGCATCCCCTCGTGAACGATCGTTGGCGCGGGGAATTTCGTGTGACTGCGTTAGGCGTCTATCACTACACCCTTCAAGCCTGGGTCGACCGCTTCACTAGCTGGAGAGAAGGATTCCGTAAGAAGGTCGAAGCGAACCAAGACGTGAAGATCGACATACTAGTTGGCGCGGAACTCCTCGAGACCGCGGCGCGAAGGGCGACCGGCGAGGCGAGCACACAACTCCAGCAGTGGGCCATTATTCTACGTCAACAATCGGGCAGCGCGACTGCCATTGACCTGGCTTTGGCTGACGACGTCGCGGCTCTGGTTGCCGCCCATCCGGATCGACGGTTCGCCGTCACCTATGAACGCGAATTGCAAGTCGTAGTGGAGCAGGAAAAAGCACGCTTCAGCGCCTGGTACGAAATGTTTCCGCGTTCGTGCGCGCCGGAACCAGGAAAACATGGAACATTTGCAGATTGTGAGAAACGCCTCCCGTACGTTGCTGCAATGGGGTTTGATGTCTTGTATCTTCCGCCGATTCATCCAATTGGCCGCGCCTTTCGCAAAGGCAAGAACAACACGCTAACGACGACGCCGGAAGATCCAGGCAGCACCTGGGCAATCGGGGCCACGGAAGGTGGTCATAAGGCGATTCACCCGCAGTTGGGCACGCTCGAGGATTTTCGCCGGCTGGTGAGCAAAACGCGCGAATACGGCATCGAACTCGCACTGGATATTGCGTATCAGTGCACTCCCGATCATCCCTATGTTAAAGAACACCCCGAATGGTTCCGTCATCGCCCGGACGGCAGTATCCAATACGCCGAAAATCCACCCAAGAAATATCAAGATATTTATCCGATCGACTTTGAAACCGAAGATTGGCAAGCCCTCTGGAAAGAACTCAAAAGCATCGTAGAATTTTGGATCGATCAAGGGGTGCGTATTTTCCGGGTTGATAATCCCCACACCAAATCGTTTCGCTTTTGGGAATGGATGATTACTGACATCCGCAAGTCCCATCCCGACGTGCTGTTTCTGTCTGAAGCGTTCACTCGCCCCAAAGTGCGCTACCGTTTGGCGAAATTAGGCTTCAGTCAGTCCTACACGTATTTTGCCTGGCGCAATACCAAAGATGAACTGACGCAATATTTGACCGAGTTAACGCAAACCGAGGTGCGTGAGTATTTTCGTCCGAACTTGTGGCCTAATACGCCTGACATTCTCACCGAATATCTGCAATTCGGCGGGCGCCCGGCGTTTATCTCCCGCCTGGTGCTGGCGGCGACTTTAGGCTCTAGTTACGGGATCTACGGCCCGGCCTTTGAACTTTGTGAAAATCGTCCGCGTGAGGCAGGTAGTGAAGAATACCTGAATTCGGAAAAATACGAGATCCGCCACTGGGATCTCGATCGACCGGACAGCCTCAAAGAGATTATCGGACGGGTGAACCGCATCCGCCGCGAAAACCCGGCGCTGCACAGGAACGAACACCTACGGTTCCACCCGATCGATAACGACCAGTTGATCTGTTACAGCAAGCACAGCGAAGATAGCGCCAATGTGATTGTCGTCGTGGTCAACCTGGATCCCCACCACACCCACACCGGCTGGATGGAACTTGCGTTGGAAGAACTGGGCCTCACGGCGGATCATCCCTACCAAGTCCACGATCTATTGAGTGAGGCGCGTTATCTGTGGCACGGTTCGCGAAACTATATTCAACTAAACCCGCAGGCCATGCCGGCGCATGTTTTCCGGATTCGCCGCCGCGTGCGCACGGAACGGGACTTTGACTACTACATGTAGACGAGAGGACGTACACCATGGCGATCCGAGAAGTCGAGCTGCCTGGTATTGGCACAAAGTACACGGTGGACACCCAAGCAAAAGAGCAGGTCGTTATCGTGCTTCATCGCACCGGCAAGCGGGAAATCTACCATTTCGCCGCGGGGCAAGCGTCGCCCAGTGACGTGATCGAACTTACGGCCAACGAAGCGCAACAGATCGGAGGCATACTGGGACAGACTGTGTTTGAATCTGGTCCGGCGCGTGAACTCGTCATGAAAGAACTAACCATTGAATGGCTCCCCCTACCTGCTCGCCATCTCCTCACCGAGAAAAGCATTCGCACAATGGAGATTCGTCAACGGACAGGAGCCTCCATCATCGCGATTCTTCGCGCCGGTAAAGCGGTGATCAATCCGAATCCGGACGAAGTCCTCCACGGAGACGATACGCTTATGGTCATTGGCAACGTCGAACAGGTTCAACGCTTCAAAGACACGTTCCATCTACCGGCGCCGGAGACGGCATGACGGACCTGCTGTTCCAGTTAGGCGTCATCTTGTTTGGCTTGTTCGTCGCCGGACATCTGGCGCCCCTCGTCCGACTGTCTGTCGTGCCGCTTTACATTGTGGCGGGAATTTTCTTAGCCGGATATGTCTCCCATTCGGAGATGGTCGAGTTTCTCTCGCTCATGGGAGTCCTCTTTCTCTTGTTTTATATGGGGCTGGATTTTTCCTTCAGCACCTTTCTCTCTCAATGGCGGTCAGTGTTTGCGGCCGGTACGATCGACCTGCTGATCAACTTTCCCCTGGGACTCCTCCTGGGTTTCCTACTCGAATGGACGCTGATCGAAACGCTCTTTCTCGCCGGGATCATGTATATGAGCAGCTCCGCCGTGGTGGCCAAATCGCTCATCGACCTCAAACGGCTCGCGAACCCGGAAACCGAAACGATTCTGGGCATTATGGTCTATGAAGATTTGGTCATCGCGTTCTATTTGGCCGTCCTGTCGGGTATGGCTCTATCTGGACGCGTGGAAGGAGGGGCGGCGACATTGGCCATCGTCAAAGGAGTTGGGTTCTGTAGCCTATTCATTCTCACGGCGCGCTTGGGAAAACCCTGGATTGAGCGGGTTTTGTCGCAAGACTCCTCCGAGCTGTTTCTCTTTCTCGTTTTTGCTCTTGTCTTACTCTGCTCCTTTGGCGCGCTTGCGGTGGGGCTGTCCGAAGCCATCGGCGCCTTTATGCTTGGCATGTTATTGAGCGAGACCGCGCAAAAACATCGAGTGCACGAGTCGTTTCTGACTTTTCAACAATTTTTTGCGGCGCTTTTTTTCGTGTCGTTCGGCATGCAGATTGACTACCGCGCCTTTGCGGATGTTCTTCAGGTTGGCTTGTTGTTTTTTGTCGTCGCCTTGATTGGTAAAATGACGGCTGGGATTCTCGCCGGACGGTGGCAAGGTTTGTCTACTCCGGCTATCCTGAACCTGGGGTTTGCACTGGTGCCCAAAGGTGAATTTTCGATCATTTTGGCCGGTGTAGCGGCCCGCGTGGCCCGTCCGGAGATTCACATTGAAGCGCTCGTCGCCTTCTTCGTCTTACTGATGTCCATCGTCGGACCTACGCTCATGAAAGAATCGCGCGCCATTACTGACCTAGGGATACGCGCAAGCCAATGGATGCGTCTCCGTTTTTCTCGTTCGTCTTTTAAAGAGGCGTAAAAAGGCTTGGTCATGTCTCATGGATAATGAGTGAGCCGAACAGAAACTGTCGAACACAAAGCGCGAACAAAGACCACGTCGTCGCGTGCTCCGCTTCCCGATAGGCTAGCCGGGTAGGTCTCTATCCGTCCCTTCCTTTTTTTGTCATTAAGTGAACATCGCCATGCACGAATCGACAGCGCTACAACGCACGCAAGTAAATGGAAATCTAGGGACGTTCGCTGGCGTGTTCACGCCAAGCCTTCTCACGATTCTCGGGATCATCCTTTTTCTTCGTCTGGGCTACGTCGTTGGCGGCGCGGGGTTAGAGCGAGCCTTGGTCATCATTGGCATGGCGAACGCTATTTCGGTATTGACAAGTATATCCCTGGCGGCGGTCGCCACGAACCTGAAAGTCAAAAGCGGCGGCGACTATTATCTCATCTCCCGCACCCTGGGGGTGGAGTTTGGCGGCGCCATTGGCGTCGTCCTTTTTCTGGCGCAGTCGGTCTCGATTGCGTTTTATTGTATCGGCTTCGGCGAAGTGCTGAACGGGCTCCTGCCGCGGGAAGTTCTCGTATCCCCTCAGGTGATTGCCGGGTCTGCGGTTGCGTTTTTGATGGTCTTCGCCTGGCTGGGCGCGGACTGGGCGACTCGCTTGCAGTTCCTGATCATGGGGGTGCTCATAGCCGCCTTGGTTTCTTTCTTCGTGGGAGGGTTCGAGCGGTGGGACAGTAGGCTCCTCGCTCAAAGTTGGGAGACGCCTGCGAGCGGAATGAATTTCTGGGTGCTCTTCGCCATCTTCTTCCCGGCGGTCACCGGCTTCACTCAGGGAGTGAGTATGTCCGGCGACCTCAAGGACGCCGGCAAAAGTATCCCGCTTGGCACTTTTCTGGCGGTCGGCGTCTCCATTATCGTGTATTTGGGCGCGACGGTGGTGCTCGCCGCCGCCTTGCCGGTTGAGGAGTTGCGACGCGATTATGAGGCCATGCGCCGCGTTGCGCACACCGCGTGGGTCATCGATGCTGGCGTGATCGCCGCCACGCTGTCATCAGGAATGGCCTCATTCTTAGGAGCTCCTCGCATTCTGCAATCCCTGGCGCGCGATCAGATCTTTCCGCTGCTTTCGCCTTTCGCCGTGGGGGCTGGCCCGACTGAAAATCCCCGTCGCGGCGTGTTGTTGTCCGCCGGGCTTGCGCTTGTCACCATCGCCCTGGGAAACCTGAACGTTATTGCACCGGTCGTGTCCATGTTCTTCTTGATCTCCTACGGCTTATTGAACTACGCGACGTTTTACGCGGCGCGAGCGGCAAGTCCTTCTTTTCGTCCACGGTTCCGCTGGTTTGACGCGCGCCTGAGTCTATTAGGAGCGCTGGGCTGCTTCGGTATAATGGTAGCGATAGACTTGGCGGCAAGCGTCGTGGGGATTGCCGTGCTCTTTGCGATCTATCAGTACCTGCAACGTACGGCCGGCCCAGCCCGGTGGGCCGACAGCCGCCGCTCTTACCACCTGCAACGCGTGCGAGCACACCTACTGGCAGTGACCCCGGAGCCGGAACATCCTCGTGATTGGCGCCCCTGTATTCTCGCTTTCTGTGATGAGTCGGAAAAGCGCCTCTGGTTGTTGCGGTTCGCCTCCTGGATCGAGGGCGGCAGCGGACTGTCCACCGCCGTTTATATTCTTGAAGGCGAGGGAGAACGCGTCCTACGGCTGCGAAAGAAAACCGAACAGCAGTTACAGGAGTTTGTCGCTGAACAGGCGCTCCCCATGTTCGCCCGGGTACTGGCCGCCCCGGATTTTCAGCTGGGCATCGAAAGCCTCTTCCAAGCCTTTGGGTTAGGAGAAATCCGCGCCAATATGATCTTGTTGAGCCGGACGGATCAACACACAGGACCTGAGGACTCCGTGGGGCGCGTTCAATACCGACGTTTGCTTCAAGGGGCCGCGCGGTTCGGCTGCAACGTCGTAGTGCTCGACGCCCAAAGAACTGAATGGGCGGCTCTGGAGCAGTTGGCTCCGGAAGATCGCAAGATTGACGTCTGGTGGTGGGGCGGAAAAACCAGTCAACTTATGCTGCTCTTGGCCTATCTTATGACGCGCAGCAGCGAGTGGAGCGGAGCCGCGATTCGGGTCCTGGCACCGAGTTCGGAACAGGCCGCGGAGAAAACCCGGGAGAGTCTCCAACACATGCTGGAGGAAGTCCGCATCGACGCCACACCGGAAGTCGTGTTCGAGATTAGCCCCGAGGCCGTCATTGAACACTCAGCAGAGTCTACGTTGGTCTTCCTCCCTCTGCGTTTCCAAGAACTGCAACTGCTCGGCCCACGAAGCCGCGACCTGGAGAATTTGTTCGCCCGCTTGCCGGTTGTCGCTCTTACACTGGCTGCCGAGGATGTGGATCTCGACGCTGAGCCGGAAGAAGGAAAAGAAACGGAAGAGGAAACGGAAGCGCCCCAGGAGACTCCTCTACCGATCTGACGCTCGATGAGACTCTTACCAGTACGGAAATGCCGCGTCCTTCTTCTTGTTCTCTGGCTTACTGCCGCGGCGCCGGCGACCGAAGAACCGCCGCTCTCCTTCTGGCGACAAGACACCGTCACCGGCGGTTGGAATGGAATGCGGACGTCATTGCTCGAACAAGGCGTGAGTCTTGAAGCCGTCTATACCGGCGAGATGTTCTCCAACCTTTCCGGCGGACTGCGACGGAAAGCGGTGTACCTCGATAATGTAGACCTTATGCTGACGATTGACACCGAGCGGGCCTTCGGCTGGGAGGGAGGCAGGTTCTTCCTCTATGGGTTGGGCAATCAGGGTGGTAACCCCAGCGAACATATTGGCGATATCCAAATCGCAAGCAATATTGAAGCTCCCGATACCTGGAAGGTGTTCGAAGCCTGGTTCCAGCAAAATTTGTTCAGGAACAGACTCTCTTTGTTAGCCGGTCTGTACGATGTCAATTCCGAGTTTGCCGTCCTCAAGACAGCGGATTTGTTCCTCAACAGTTCCTTTGGCATTGGGCATGCCTTTGCTCAGAGCGGGAAGAACGGCCCCTCAATTTTCCCCGCCACATCGCTCGGTCTACGAATGGCGGCCAAAC
>JBFWZL010000265.1:0-8997 GCA_050185455.1 Binatia bacterium
CAACCCTATCAGCGTCGCTGGAGGAGACTAAGGAGGATACAACACGCCCCTACTAATCCTATGGGCTACATCCAAGAACTGGAAGCAGAACTTACTGCGATGCTCGCCGACTTAGGAGAGGCCGAGCAAAGACAGGTGGTGCGCTACGTCAAAGAGAAAATTCTGGAATCCTACAAGAACGGCATCATGTCCGCCAAGCTGGTGGACGCCAACAAGGAGGCCAGCAAGCAAAGTCGCCGGTTGAGCCGTGAGAAATAACCGCTATGGACTGGCACGAATTGCTCCGCATGCCCGAGGGCGAAGAGGTGGACTATGACCCCAAGATGCTTGATGAAGTTGCTCCTATCATCGCCATTTCGGAGACGGTCCGCCCTGTCCTTGTCGCAGTGCTCCGGCTGCCGAATGGAGACGATTTCCTGTACTCCTTGCTCTACGACCGCAAGCGGAACGCCTACCAGAAGCGTGGCCGATACCGCCGATCAAGCGGCGACAAGAAAGTCTTTCCCCCCAGTGCATGGCTTCGCCCCCGCAGCCCCGAGGTGGTAGAACGCGACATGGAATATACGCTGCGGGACCTCCAGCAGAAGGCAACGGAGCTTGACGGAACCGTCTCCCCCATCCGCTTGAGCCCTCAGGCAACGGATGACGAACTCCTGCAGGCGTTCGTCGACAACGGCAGCTTTGACGTGTTACGGCTCAACCCGGACACTCACAAAGCCGAGAAGCTGAAGTAGCGCACTCCGAGAAGAACCCCGGCACTGCCGGGGTTTCTTTTTGCTCGCCGCCGAAACCGGGAGGCCACTTCTCTACGCTACGATCCGTGAGGCTTCCCCACCTCCTCTCCTGTTCCCCGCCGCGGCGGGGAACATCCTCTCCTCCGCCGTCGTACCTCCCCCAGAGGAGAGGGTTCACCTTGACTTCCACGCCCCCGGCATCTTACACTTCAGGCATGGAAACTATTCGTTACACTCCCATCAA
The DNA here is from genome assembly GCA_050185455.1 of Binatia bacterium. Taxonomy (GTDB): domain Bacteria; phylum Desulfobacterota; class Binatia; order Bin18; family Bin18; genus SYOC01. The sequence goes on from JBFWZL010000265.1 coordinate 979, forward strand.
AGAGGAGGATATGAAAACCTATATTTTTCAAGTCGAAACGGAGCACGAAGAAGACGGCCGCTGGAGCGCATGGATCGAGGCCTTGCCCGGCTGTGCTGTTTGGGGCTACACCAAAGAGGAAGCACTTGCTGCTTTACATGATGCCGCTCAAGCATACATTGAGGTTCTGATCGAAAAAGGACAAACTGTCCCCGTCACCCCTGGCGTAGAAACACTGGAGACACCAGCGGTAGCCGTGAACGTATGACAGATGTAGGGCCGCTCCTTCACCGCCTGCGCAACACGCCCGTGCGGGAAATCATTAGCGCCCTACGAAGAGATGGGTTTTCTTTAGAGCGGGAAACAAGAACCGGAGGCCGGATCTACAGCCACCCGGACGGCAGACTCACCGTCATTCACTACCATCATGGTAGTGACACTCTCACCCGCAAGACGTTGCAGAGCGTTCTTGCCGCAACGAAATGGACTGAGGACGACTTAAAACGCCTCAGTCTTATCTCTTAGCTGTTGAAGATTTCAAATTGGGGCAACAGGAGGGACGCTGCGATAAACCGCAATAAGGCCTGCTTTTCTATCGAGATAGATTTCCGTTTTTAGTTTTCGTCCTGGCAATAAGCGGCTGAACTTGGCTTGGGACCGCCAGGTTTGGGCCATGGCGTTGCCCCAAATTGGAATGTCAAAGATTTCCAGGTGTGGCGGTCACTGCTATTTACGGTATGTCCTTACCGAACAAGGAGAATCTCCTAAGAGAGAGCGTCTTATAGAGATTCCGTAAACAGTAAGCGAAATTTATTCGTTGTCTTTCATGAGGGTGAACGGGCCTGTCTGACCCTTTCTGGTTTATATTTCTGAATGAGTTTGTTGATAAAATCTGGCTCCACATCCATACAGTACGCCAAGAGGCCAGCGAGCGACTGACGTTCTTTTTCTGTGAGGGATTCTAATCGAAAGATTAATGTACGTATACGCCTTTTCATCGCCCGCCCGAGAGACAACCTCCCATCGCTCCCGAGCGTTACTCCTGTTACTCGCCGTCTATTCCGTTTAGAGGAATGATGTGTCTTTTTTAGATTGACTTGTAGAGCCTGGGGATAGTCTAACTCACTGAGAAGTTTTCCTACCTCTTTCTCAATAGCGACTAGAATGCCTTTAGTAGAGGTGGAGAAGAAAAGATCATCTGCATACCGTGAATAAATTACCCCGTATTTAAACGCCAAGCTGGCGAGGTCAACGTCCATTTTCCAACACAGCGCATTAGAAAGAGCAGGTGAGCTCGGTGCTCCGATCGTAAGGATTCCGTACTTACATACTAGACGACAGAAAAGCTCTGTATCTTCTTCGCACCACTCTGAAAAAAGATCTTTATTCATCACAAGTAGCTTGCGGATATCTTGGTCGGCCAATGATGGAAAGAAATCTGCTAGATCCATCCGAAGAAGATACTTGCTTCCAACATGCCGCTCTGCATTTTTGACGATGCTGTAACCTCTTCGATAGGCCGTTGCTGAATTATGGACAGGGAGTTTTTCAATGACTTCTCTCAACAGCCACCGTTGCAACAGTTTAAGTTCTTTAGATGGATGATGGATGGTTCTGAATCCTCCAGTACGCTTTGGGATCTGATATTCTTTGTAGCGATGAGATGCACTATCAGCGACTTGCAATATATATCCTTGAGGAAGAATTAAGTCACTTGACATTCGCTCCACTAGTCTCATCAAACCTCCAGCCGACTCATTGTCGCTATTGATCCATCGATCCGTTGTAAGACGCTGAGAATTTTTGCACGTTCGGTAGATAAGTTGAACATTCGTCTGTAATGAAATGCGGGCATTTCTCCTCGGCTAAGAGGACGGTAATACATTCTCATTCCGTTATTCCCATTTCGGAAACTTATTATTTTCAGCGCCACCGCTAACCCAAGCAACCTATGGACACTCCACACCGGCTGAGCTGTTAGGATCTGACTAAGATAGTACTCAAAATGCTTTGCTGGTGCTGGACCTATAATGGCAGCGAGATCGCAGAGGAGGAATAGTAAGTGTTTTGGACTTGAGGCAATGTCCTTAATATGCTCTTCTTCGGAGCGCCGGACGCGTTTAAGTCGCTCAGCAATCTGCTCGATAGCATCGAGGATTACGCTAAAATTTACATAAATACTAGGTGAGAAATTTGAATCTGCATCTACCCATCTCACTGGGCCGGTATTAATGAATGAGCCAGCTCCCTGGAATTGAGCGTCCAGAATTGGCAAGAGTTTTTTTCGAAGGGGCTCAATTAGTGAGAAGGCACCCAGCTCAGTGAAAGTCCCTGGACTTTCAACTACAACCATCACAATGTCTGCTAGTTGCGCCAGTTCCTGTTCCATCGCCAGAGCATTTTGTTCTTCCTGCGCAGTAATGTGAGTCCAGACATCATCAGCATAGAAGAGCAGCTCATCAGAGTGGTGACGACGTAGATAACCGGCTAACTGATCCCTGCGAGGACTGCAACTTCCTCCACACAGGAAGATAACCGTTTTCAGTTTTCGAAATGTATACTCCCGTTTCCGGAATCGCTCGATCAAACCATCTCGTGCATGGGAGTAGGCCGGGTGATGCAACCAATCCAAAAATAGATCTCCTACTTGGAGCACGCTCGCTTCCGAAGGAAGCGAGCGAGAAAAACTATCAATGTATACGGGCCGGCTATACACCAGCCACAAAGAGATTACTAACTCTCTATCAGCTAGGAGACTGCATTAGGAAGTAACAACTCCTGCGGATTGTGTCAAGAAAAACTACTTCCGAGCAAGAGGTATTTTGAATAATTTTATCAACATCGATTGCTCTTAAGTATAAACCAATAGCCTCAGAGCCACCCTCAGAATATACGGACGAACATCTAGTTTCGATTCTTGCTCCTCTTCTCTTCCTTTGCAGTAGTAATGTAGGATAAAGGAGGTTATCAGGCATTATTTATGAGACGCAGGAGGAAGAGGAAAATGAGAGGCGCATTGGTCCCGGTGAATGGGAGTGGGTTGGGTGAGCGGGCCGCACCGCCGGCGATCGTGCTGGAGACCGGCAAGGCGGCCGCGTTCGCTTATGCGGAGTTCTTTGGCGCCGAGATCGAGAGTCCGCATACGTACCGCGCGTATCGGCACGCGGTGGATCGGTTCTTGGCGTGGTGCGCGGGCCGTGGCGTCGCGTTGAATGCCATCAGTCCGGCACTGTTGGGTGAATATATCCGCAAGTTGTCTGGGTCGAAGCCGACGAAGAAGTTGCATTTGTCGGCGCTCAGAAGGTTTTTTGATCAGCTGGTGCTGCGACATGTGATGGTGCTGAATCCCGCGGCGTCGGTGCGCGCGCCGAGGCATTCGGTGGTGGAAGGCAAGACGCCGGCGCTGTCGGTGGAGCAGGCGCGGAAACTGTTGGCGTCGATCAACACCAAGCATGTCGTGGGCCTACGGGATCGCGCGATCATTGCCACGTTGATCTACACGGCGGCCCGAGTCGGAGCCGTCGCCAAGTTGCGCGTGCAGGACTACTACCCTGATGGCACGCAGTGGTGGTTTCGCTTTGATGAGAAGGGCGGCAAGGCGCGGACGATTCCCGCGCGGCATGATGTGGAGCAGTACATTGAGGAGTATGTAAACGCGGCGGGGATTGGGAACAACGCGGACGATACTCCCCTCTTCCGCTCGACGGTGCGCAAGACCAAGGTGCTTACCATGAATGCGCTGACCGCGAATGATATCTACCGCATGGTGAAGCGCCGCTTACAGGACGCGGAGCTGCCGTCGCGGTATCTGTCGTGTCATTCGTTTCGCGCGACGGCGATCACGGATCTCTTGACGCAAGGGGTGCCGTTGGAGGACGTGCAATATCTGGCCGGCCACAGCGATCCGCGCACGACGCGGCTCTATGACCGCCGTCAGAAGCAGGTAACGCGGAATATCGTTGAAAGGATTTCGGTGTGAGGGAAGCTTTTGTTTATTTTTCACTTTTTGTAATATAATAAAATGGCAGCATAAAAACTAAAACTTATCTCATGGCGAAGAATTTCTCTCCCGCAATGCAAGCAATTTACTATGGGTCCTTTATTAGTATCATCTTGACCGCGATTTACCGTCTGGCAAACCATACTGACATGCTTGCGCTTGAAGAGTATTTTGAAAATTATTTGTTTCTGTTTACGCCTTGGTCTATTGATCTTCTTGCGCTGCCGCTATTTCTCATTGCCGTAAGTCTGCTCGCAGTTGGCAGTTATGTTGTCGCGCGACAAAGGCTGAGTTCAGAATCGGAGAGAAATGACTTTTTTGTGGTCTTTATCCTGGTCTTCCCAACGATTAATCTATTTTTTCTCGCATTAGCCGCTTCGATCGGCGGCTCCTGGCTACTCGGTCTGTTTCTCGTCGCCCTAGTTTATTCGTTTTTCAGAAGGAATTCCCCAGCTCATCAATTGTGACCGATACCGAGATTGTCTATAGTCCGTAAGTTCTCTCCATTCTTCATGGAGCAGTCTGAGTTATATAATCCAATAGCGGTTTCCATACCCTTTGATCGTTATCCATGTTCGTGTGAGGGTTACAAGAAGAAATGCTAGCCTCATCCGGCCCTATCGGGTCAGAAATCGGAGTATTTGTTGCCGCAGTTACACTTGGATTTTCTACTTTAATTTCTTTCGTTCCACTTATTGGGCATCTCGGATCTTCATTATTAGGATAATAAAAATTAAACACTCTGGACACGTTGTCCGGAATTTTAGATAAGACGGGAGGGTAAGCGTCTATCGTCCCCAGCAAATGAACATGAATACCCTTCTGACGAAGCTTGCGAGCAATGTCGCTTACCATTTTACCGCCATTACTATGCCCTACAAGGTATACTTTATCACCTGGACGATAGAAGTGGGTTATAAAGTCTTTCACCGTCCCTGCATATGAACCGGGGAGGGCGCGTCCGACCACAGCAGAACGAACAGAAAATGAAGCTATAAGGACTACACTATTGGGAAAGAGTGCACCGACTTGTAGTCCAATACTGATAATTCCGGAATCTACCTCACCCACTGTGGATAAATCGTCGTCATTTAACGGATTAACTCCATCAAAGTATGGCTCGAGACGTGGATCGAACCAACCTTTACCGTCGAGACATGCATCTTCGAACAGAGACCCGGCACCGCAGATGCCAATATAGATAATCTTTGGAGCACTTCCCTGTGGCTGCTGGATGAAAGTAGCCTCAACTTGATTCGTATCCGCAAGTTTTATCGTGCAGGGCCTCTTAGGGATGCAACCTGCTTGATCCCATCCAATAAAGAAGGATCCTGGATCCGGCTCTGCAACAAGCTTGACTACTTTTTTCTTCGCAAAATCTCCGGTACACACAACACCACAGTCAATTCCCGAAGGGCTGCTCACCACTTTCCCGCTCCCATTTCCACTCTTGATTACTGTTAGCGTAAAGGCTGGATCGCAGGCGTCTCCAATCCCGTCCTCATCAGTGTCTTCTTGACCTTGGTTAGGAACTGCCGGACAGTTATCCGTGATGTCAGGAACACCATCGCTATCAGTATCAAAACCAGCCGAAGAAACCGCAACATCAACATTATCTAGCCCCCAACTTTCATCACCAAGGAGCTGAAGGCCAGATGCAGAAAAGTTCATCACCAGAGAATTCGTAGAATGGGAGAAAGTGAAGCTTAATCTATAAATCGAGTCGCCATGGTGAGCGTCGCCAAAGAAACTATCGTACCCAAGCGTATCGATTTCAACGGCACCCGTGGTGGAAGGATTATCTCCTCCAGGGTAAGCATCGGGATAGGCCTGCTGACCTAGATCCTTATGAACATTACTAAATGTTGTGTGTAATAACGTCGGCCCGTCAACCACGCTTAAATCCCAGATGTCTGGTCCGAAGGGAATGCCGTTACCGTCCCATGTTTGGAGGATAAATAGATCGAAAGACACGGTGATGTTCGTATGTGCTGGGAGACCAGTGAGCGTCAGGCTTACCGTGCCGCTCCCGAACTGTCCGAAGAACCTCCTTGCTCCTGCCGGAGTCGTGTCGGTGAGAGCACTTGACCATTCTGGTCCTACAGCCCCCTCGAAGTCGTTGCTATATACGACAAAGGACTGTGCTCTAGTAGGCGACGAAAGCACTTGAAGAAAAAATACAGCTACTAAAACGGCGAGTCGAGCTTGCCATAATCCGCCAGCGGCTATGGCTATGAAGAAAGGTGGCTTTCGCATCTTCTCCCCTCAATTTTTCTTGAGAGGCTGCAGAAAAATTGATTGAATTTTATGATGTCCTTGCCTGTATACTACTCCCCGCGACGCTGTCAACCGAAAAATACTCAAGGAGTTTGACCCCTCCCCTCTCCTTGTCGTACCATTGCCATAGAATCTCTACCCCGCCTCTCTCACCATCACCAGACGCTCTGAGCGCCTCTCAGAGCCACGCAACGGCTCCGCAGGTGCTTTTCCCCATTTCCCGACCATCCCCCGCTCTTTGACTACATAAACGGGGCTCGACCAATCAAGGAGAACCTACCTCGCCCTTTCTGGCTGCTCCGCAGCCTGTCTGCCGACCGTAGATGATCTGCGGTTGCACTCAGAAAGGAGTCCGTATGCATGAATTGAAAGTCGTGCGTGAACGGCGCGAGGGCTATGGTCCTCTCAAACGCTTCCGCAGTAGTGCCGAGGTGTATGAGAGTTTTCGGGAACACTTTTCCCAGTTGGACCGAGAACACTTCGTGGTGCTCCTCCTGGACGCTAAGAACGGCATTCTTGGCTTCAACACGGTGTCTGTTGGGTCATGACCAGTAGTCTTGTGCACCCCCGAGAAGTCTTGAAGCCGATCGTGATTCACAATGACATGGTGAAAGAGCAGTACAAGGAACAAGAGCTCACCAAAGAAGTTTGTGAACACATCATCCGGCATTCCGCCGCGGCCGTTATTCTGCTGCACAACCACCCATCCGGTGACCCCTACCCTTCCCAGGAAGATGTACACATTACAAAACGGCTCCGAGACATCGGAGAAGTTTTGGGGGTGCGCATCCTTGACCACCTGATCTTTGGCGACGGGAAATACGTCTCCTTCGTGGATAACGGCTACTGGGCCAAGTAGGAGCGGAGCCATGAAAGACTACATTACGCTTGGATCCACTCCCTGTGACGAACCGTGCGCTCAGGTCGGCCAACCCAACTACCGCAAGCAAGCCCTCAAGGAATGCCGTCGCTTTATTGAGCTGCTACGGAGAAAGTTTGGGCCTGAACCAGAAGGCGCGGAACTTCGTATCAAAGCGTTCCCGCACGACTTTGGCACGTATTACGAAGTGGTCTGTGAGTTTGACTCCGACCTTCGGGCCTCCGTCGGGTACGCCCTGCGTTGCGAAGCCGAGACGCCGGCGACCTGGGAAGAAGAGGCACCAACTCACATAAAAACATGCCCGACCTGTACAGCGCCTCTGAAGGTTCTGTTGTTTTTAGGCATTACGCCAGACGGCTATGTCTGCGAGACCTGCCAGATGTATTTCAACGACGACCTGAAACCCTTGGCTCGCATGCTTGTGTAGGAGGCACCCATGTCACAGGCAAAGTTCCCACTTGGCAGAATTGTTGCCACCCCCGGCGCTCTGGAAGCATTAGAGCGCGCAGGACAAGGCCCGTGGCGGCTGCTTGCGCGCCACCAAAAAGGCGACTGGGGTGAGTTAAGCGAGGAAGACAAGCAAGAGAATGAGCTTTCCGTAGAAAAAGGGTTTCGCATCCTCTCCGCGTACACCCTGCGCACCGGCGTAAAGCTCTGGATCATCTCGATATCCTGTGGAGGAGTCTTAACGCCTGATTTCGATTTTTTCTGAAAGGCGTGCAGGACATACACCTGTTCGCCTATCTGCACGGCATAGGGGTGTGAGTATGAATGGAACGAAAAACTGGGAGAGTCCTCCTAGACCTCCAGCTCGGAGAGATCGTGTAACGGGCGTAAGGCTCCCCGTGCGATAGCCTCCGCCAAGGCAAACGAGTACCGGCCC
>JBFWZL010000266.1:0-8970 GCA_050185455.1 Binatia bacterium
CTTCGCGAAGTTCTTTTTCACTCTTGTCCGTTTTCAACGTCAGCGACCACGCCAGGTAGCAGGACTCCGGATCGAGATGGACTAAATCCGGCAACTGCGAGCAATCCGCTTGGACATCGAGCGTTTCGCCCAACGCATTGAGGTCGCGCAAGAGCAGCAACGGCTCCATCCCTTGCCGGAAGAGATCCCGGTCTGGTTTGAACAAAATGCGATACTCTTGCGCCAGGGCCGCTGCATTTGCAGGAAGCGTTGCTTCCCCCCCTGTGGGAACGGGCGGAAACGCCTCCGTCTCGGCATTCAACGCCTGCTGTAATTCATGCAAGGTGCTCTCCATGGCTGCGGGTGGTTCGCCGCCCTCCTTCGCGATCGTCACCAGGGTGCGCAGGATATCGGTGGCGCGCAGGAGGAGATCGGTGAGCGGCGCGGTGGCCGAGATCTTGCCGTCACGCATCAGGTCCAGCAGACTCTCCATCACATGCGTAAAACGGATCATGTCGGCAAACCCGAACATGCCGCTCCCCCCTTTAATGGAGTGCGCCCCGCGAAAGATGGCGTGCAGCAGTTCAAGATCGTGCGGGGTCGACTCCAACTGCAAGAGCCCCGCTTCCATGCTCGCCAGGTGTTCTTCCGCTTCCTCAAAGAACGCGTTGCGGAATTGATCCATGTTGATTTGCATTATTCCCCCTCGGAAAAGCGCTCAGCGTTCAGCTTTCAGCAAGACGGGCAGCAATTGTGCCAGCCTCTTTTGGCTGACGGCTGAGGGCTAACGGATGATAGCTCTTTTCACGGCAACACTTTCGCCACGACCTGCAGCAATTGTTGCGGGTTAAACGGCTTAACGATCCAGCCGGTGGCGCCTGCCGCCTTCCCTTCGGCTTTTTTCGAATCCTGCGATTCCGTCGTCAGCATGAGGATCGGCGTGAACTTATACTGCGCCCGGGTGCGAATTTGCCGAATCATATCCATGCCGTTCATGATCGGCATGTTCAGGTCGGAGATCACAAGGTCGACTTTCTGGCCATCGAGCTTCTGCAAGCCTTCTTGTCCGTTTCCCCCTTCGACCACCGCAAATCCGGCTCCTTTTAAGGTAAAGGCAACCATCTGCCGCATAGAGGTTGAATCATCGACAACTAACACGGTCTTTCCCACGGTACACTCCTCCAAGAAACTTCCAGCCTTCAGCAGAAAGACGTCTAGGGTCTCACGTCCGCAGACTCTTTCTCCTGATTACTGGCTATTTTTTTCAAAACAACTCTACATTGTTTCCTATGCCGTCGGCGTTACTGTCATCCGTCCGCTCCGTCGCTACGTAACGTTCGGACGCCATGGTATAACGCTGCTGCATACGTTCGGCCCATTGATCACCAGTGAGGCCCTCGGGGATCGCGTCGAGCCGCCCAGTGACAGCAGCCGTCCAGGCCTCGTGCATTTCCGTCAGCGCCTCGACGACATGGGTAATGCGCTGATTCACGGTGTCCTGGAACTGCATGCCAATCACCGCCTGAGCAACATCGTCGGCAAGCGCCTGACCGTTTCGTATGGCATTCTTGACGGACACCTGCATCACCTCATTCCTGGCGTTTAAAAGGGAAATAGTTTTCTCTACTTCTTCCCGGCTCATCACGGAGTCGCTCATGTCACAGGACGCCATATGCCGCAGCTCTTCATACGTGTTATGGAGATCGATGTTGACCATCCGCACCAGTTCGCGAATGGTGTCGCTCGCCAGGGTGGAGCGTTCGGCCAGTTTCGTGATCTCGGCGGCAATCACGGTGAAGCCTTTGCGCTGTCCGCTAAACCGCGCCGCTTCAATAGTCGTATTCAACGCCAGCAACTTTGTGCGGTTTGCGATCTGCTCAATGTTTTTGAGGGAGCTGACGATTTTCTCCATCCCGCGCTCCACATCCTCCATGCGATACACCATCCGCATGGAAAACGTCGCGCTCTCAATCACATGATCCAGAATCGATTTCAGGGTTACTCGCGCCGTCTCCATCAAATCCTGGAGGTTTCCCGCGGTGTCCTGGCCTCCCTCTTCCCCTCTCAAGTAGCGCTCGCTTTGCGCCACGCTGTCCTGAGCGCGCGCGGCTATCCCCGAAAAGGCCTCGCAGACTTGCACGACCGCTTGCTCCACTTGTGCGGCGGTGGCGCTGAGTTGCCCACGCAAGACTGGCAGTCCTGAACGATAATTGTTCAAGAACGCTTGCCACCGTTCCTCTTGTGCAGCGAGGCGTTGTTGAAGAACCGTCTCAGCCCGTGTCAGCGCCCGGCGGCTGTACCAGACATAAACGGACGCACACCCAACCGCGAGCGGCAGCAGCATTATCTTACCGAGACTGGCGGAAACTGCGGTGGTAAAAAGTTGCTCTACACTGAGCGCCAGCAGGCTGACCAGAAAGGCGCCCACCGCCGCTCCCCATTGTCGCGGATATCCATCACAAGGCGGATTCATTTCCGCCAACGTTTCTTGACATTCTGTCATTATGTTCCCCCACAGGCTCCAGGTTTTTGCCGTCAACAATTCGACAGAGGTGTCAAATTTCTGTTTCCACGGGCGTCAATAAACCGGCCAATCCAGCGGTGTGCAGTTGGTGCATCACGGCGTCGGAAACGCCATGGAGCAGGAGCCAGCTTCCTTTTACGCGCAACCCGTCTTTCAATGTTAATAGGATTTGGAAAGCCGCCGACCCGATTTGTTCCGCTTTTTCACAATCCACCACGGCGTCTTCGCCGCGCTCCGCAAGGCTCAGCGCGAGACGATGCAGTTGCTCAGCGGCAAAGATGTCAACCGCGCCTTGGAGAACAAGCAGGGGCTTGCCGTCCCGCTCGGTGAGAAAAATAGGCCCTTCTTGGCTCTGTTCCATAATATGTTCCTCCACTGCCACTACAAGAAATCGGCTGTCAGTAGATTTCATTTAACTTGAGGGTCGATTTCACTAAGCGAATTTGTGGCCCGCCGTCCTATTTTTCCAAAAATCAGGCCAATCCAGGAACGAAAAATGTTGGAAAAACTGAAAGGCAAAAGGGAAGAAAAAGAGCAGTATCGTCGGAAAAAATCGCCAGGCAGGAGAAAAGTTCTCCTCCTCTTGGCAAAAGGGGGAACCACGCGCGCCCGGGAAGGGTGTTACGCGAAATATAGGTTTCCTTGAATAAATATGTGTACCCCAAAGCCGATATACAAAGCTGGAAGCAACACTTGCGTGGAACACATTACCAAGACAGCTCTATGGAAGATCACGAAAACAACCAAGGACTCATGGAGCGACACAGGATACAACTGACGCCCGTGAAGCCATCGCGTTTGGCGGTGTTCAGAAAGCGCATGAGTATTGCGTTTTCACAGGATGCTCCGCTCCATCACATCCTGCAGCACTGTACCGAGGCGATCGTTCAATACTTCGACGTCGCTCTCGCTCGGATCTGGCTCTTCGATAAAGCCGGTAAAGTGCTGGAGCTGCACACCAGCACGGAACAGTACACTCACCTCGACGGCTTCCATAGTCGTATCCCACTCGGCGATGGAATAATCGGCCGCGTTGCGCAAGAGGGTCAGCCCTATGTGAGTACTGCGGAAGTCGACGACTCCGCCATTTGCAATCAGGATTGGGCGCGGCGGGAAGGCCTGGTATCGCTCGTAGGAATACCGCTCCTCGTCAATGAGCGCGTACTCGGCGTCATGGCGTGCTTCAGTCGCACTCCGCTGTCGCTGTCCGTCTGCGACACATTACTGGCGGAGGCGCACCCTATCGCGCTGGGCATTGATCACAAACAGACAGCCGCCGCTTTGCAAAAGAGCGAGTCATACTTTCGTTCGCTTATCGAAAACGCGCTCGATATTCTGATTGTTTTGAACAGCGACGGGACAATACACTACGCGAGTCCGTCATTCACGCGAGAGTTGGGTTGGACAGCGGCGGATTTGCTTGACAGGAGTATTTTCACTCTCATCTATGCGGATGACCTCCCGCCCACCCTCGACTCTTTTAGCAATATCCTTCTCCAGCCGGAGCACACTGAGCGCGCCGAACTACGTCTTTTGCACAAAGACGGCTCCTGGCGCTGGCTGGCAGCCGTCGGAAAAAGTTTCCGCGCTACTCCCCAGGTGGACGGAATTATCGTGAACGCGCGTGACATTACTGACCGTAAACGCATGCTCCAAGAGTTGGAGGAAAGCCGCTTTCATATGGTTCAGGCAGCCAAACTGACCGAACTGGGAGAAATGGCCACGGGCATCGCGCATGAGCTCAACCAACCCCTCACTACGATTAAAATGGGAGCGGACATGTTGTTACGGGATCTCGACGCTTCCGACACTTTTGACCCCGTTCTGATGCGTCACATTCTGGAACAGACCTCGTCTCAGGTGAAACGCATCACGGCTATTATCAATCACATGCGCGCCCTTGGTCACCCCGCAACTGGACAACGCTCGTTGCTGAATCTGAACACCGTCGTCCTCAGCGTCTTGATGCTCGTCGAACATCGACTCAAGTCGCACGACGTCGCCGTTCAATTAACATTAGACGAAGGGCTGCCCTTCATCCTGGGCGAACAGATCCCGCTGGAACAGGTGTTGATCGCCTTGCTCAACAATGCCCGTGACGCCGTGGAAGAACAAAGCGGCGTACGGCAAACACACGGACTACCTTATAGAAAATGCTTGGAGATCCGCACGGCTCGGGTCGCTGGGCAGGTGAGCCTCAGCGTATCAGACAATGGCCCGGGCATTCCCGAAACCATTCGCCAACGTATTTTTGAACCTTTTTTCACTACCAAAGAAGTAGGAAAAGGAACCGGATTGGGCCTAGCAGTCAGTTATCGTATCGTGCAACAATATGAAGGAACACTTACAGTGAAAAACAATCCAAACGACGGCGCGACGTTCGAACTGCGGTTTCCTGTTATGGAGAACGACATACCTTACGATCCACCGAACTCTCAAGCCGTGACGCTTTTCAACCACGAAATTCACTAAAGGACATCATGCTGAAGGTATTAATCGTCGACGATGAAGAACCTATTCGTCACCTCCTCTCCATGTTCATCAAGAGAGAAGGGTTTATTCCTCTCCAAGCTGGAGATGGAGAGGAAGGGCTTACGCTGTTTCGCCAGGAAAGCCCCCCCATCGTGCTCACCGACGCCCGGATGCCGCGCATGGACGGTCTCACTTTGATCCAACTTTTGAAAGAAGAAGCGCCAGAGACGCAGATTGCCTTACTCACGGGGCACGGGGACGAAGCCCTCGCCGTGGCGGCGTTGCGCGCCGGAGCAGTAGACTATTTGAAAAAGCCCCTTGAACTGGATGAGTTGGAACTCGTTCTCAAGAAATTCACCGCCGCTATTAGCGCTCGGGAGAAGAGCATCGACGACCTGCGCACCTGTACCGCTCTGCAGATACAAGTTGTCTTGGGAAATAATCTCTACAATCTGCCTGGCGTGGTCGCCTACTTGCTTCACGGTTTCAAGACGTTCCTGAGCAAAAAAGAGCTGGCGGACCTCCAACTGGTGTTGAGCGAACTGCTACTCAACGCCATAGAACATGGAAATCTAGAGATCTCAGGAAAAGAAAAACATCAAGCATTGATCGAGGATCGCTTTGCCGTGCTGATTGAGGAACGTCGCGCCGATCCCCTCCGGGAGCAGCGGTGCGTATCGGTCGAGCTGAATTTCGCACAGCGTACCGGAGAGTTTCGCTGCCACATTCGTGATGAGGGAGAGGGATTCTGCTGGCAGGACATGCCGCAGGAAATCAAGCCGGAAGATCTTGTTCTTCCGCACGGGCGCGGTATCCTCTTGAGCCGCTTGCTGGTGGATCAATTGAGCTATAACGATGCCGGCAATGAAGTCACGGTGGTGAAACGCCTCTCCACGAGCGCAGAAAGCGCCGGATAAGAGAAAAACTCCGCCATAGCTGTTTTATTCAGAACGTTTTCGCAAGGCGTGTCAGCTTAATTGATAGGATACGACCACCTCATTGCCATTCCCGAGGTAGATCACAGTCGTACAGAGGTCGCGCAGAAGGGGAATGCCTCGTCCCGACCGTTTTTGACTTTCCGAAATATCCGCTTGGAGCATTGCTTCGTGGTTGAAACCCTTCCCGCTATCCTTGATACGAAGTTGCAAGTATTCGCCTTCTAGTTGCCATACTGGCTCAATCTCGATCTCGACAAACCCATTCTCCAGCGCAGCGAGACGCGCAACGCGTTCGGAGATGTACCGCTCAAACCCATCCTCGGGTTCAGCTTTCAGCCCCGAGTCAAGTTCGAGGATTCCGTGATCGAGAGCATTGTTGAGCAATTCCGCGAGAATGAGAAAAATTCGCTCTCGATGCTCTTTGTCTACATTGACTTGTTCCACCCACTCCATCAGAAAGGGAATAATGTCGAGGGTCTTTAACTCGGCTGCGCTCAGCCGCAATCCTAAGCGCCATAAGCGCCGATTCGCAAACAATGGCGCCAGGTCGCCGGCTTGCTCTCCACCCAAACGCCCATTGCCTTTCACTTGCTTTTTGTTCCAGCAGTCAATGGCAATAAGAGACACATCATCATGCGCGGGGAGCCCGTTGAGATGCGTCTGGAGAGCCAGGCGTAACCGCTCAAAACGGCTCTCTGGAGAAGACGCGGCCAGAACACGATGCATCTGCTCCTCACTGAAGGCCTCCCCTTGAGCGTTTTCCGCTTCGAGCAATCCATCGGAGCACATATACAGTTGCCCCGGTTCGACCCAACGAGACAACTCCGTACGATCGCTGAACTCTTCAGTCCTGAGGATGCCTAAAGCTGGGTGGGAGGGGAGCCAGGAACGGAGGATAGTCCCATCATGACGAACGAATAACGCCGGCGGGTTGCCGCCATTCCAAATTTCCAGGGTGCGTGCTTTCCGATTGACCGCCGCCACGGTCGCCGCCACAAACCGCCCGGTCGGCATGAGTTCTTTGATTTTTCGGTTGAGTTCCCGAACGATGCTGGAGAGGGTAAAGCCGCGTTCAGTCATGGAGTAGAACACATCCGCCACCGGCAGGACGCTCAACGCCGCAGAGAGTCCATGCCCCGTCCCGTCGGCAAGAATCACGTGCAGTGCGTCGCTGGGCGCGCGCGCCACCATCAGGAGATCGCCACTGAAATGTTGAGCTGGAGCCACCCACCGCCACACGCCTTTCTCCTCGAAGGTCTCGGAACGAACGATTTGGTTCAGCAAATGCTTCGCGAGACGTTGTTCCCGCTCGTTTTCGTCACGATAACTCTCAAGTTGTTCAGCAACATCGCGCAGCTGATGCTGCATAGCCGCAATGCGCTGCATAACCTTTATCTTTGCTTCTAGCATGCGGAAATGCACGGGTTTGGTAAGATAATCATCTCCGCCGATTTCGAGTCCCTTGATCTTGTCCTCATCTTCCGTCGCTGCGCTCAGAAAGATAATGGGAACCCAGCGCGTCCTCGCAAGTTCTCTGATGCGGCGCGCGGTCTCGTATCCGCCTATGCCGGGCATTTGTACGTCGAGCAACACAAGATCGGGGGCGTTGGCGGCGAATAGCTCCACTGCCTCTTCCCCGTTCTGTGCAAGGAGGGGGTGATGCCCGAGCTTTACGATAAAGCGGCTGATTATCAAACGCGCTTGGCCGCTATCGTCAACCACAAGAACCACAAGTTGTTTATCCATGCCCCCATTCCACAGTTAGGCAGACAGAAGAAAGGCCAAGGTAAGCATGACACGTGTTGCGCAGTGCGCTTCACCTGTCGCGCCTTGCGCGTTACGTACCGGCTCCGCATCCTCCATACGGATGACATGAACCACGCAGCACGCAATAGGTTTTACGGCTCACGATTACGAGAGTGAGAACAATTTACCAAAATTCGCCACATCGAGTACGCGACGAACAGACCCCCGACAATTCGTTAACACCAGCTGGAGCCGACTGCGCTCCACATTCTCTTTCAGCAACAACAACATGCCTAAAGCCGAGCTATCGATATAGTCGACTCCACCCAAATCAACCTCCAAGCCGGCGACGCCAGATTGTCTGAGCACGTCTTCGTAGCTCTGGCGAAATTCACGATGCGCCGTGAAGTCGAAACGGCCGCTCAAGCTCAACTTTGCTTTCTCGCCGGTTACCTGCGTTTTTACCGTCATTGTCATGGCGCGGGATTCCTCTCTTAGGGTTAGGCCTCTTTGAAAATTTTGTTTAGTTTCTCTTCCAACGTCTTCGAGTTAAAAGGCTTCACAATATAATTATTCACCCCCGCCTGGACGGCTTCCATGATATTTTCTTTTTTCGACTCCGCGGTCACCATGAGCACGGGGGTGTCTTTGAGCGCCTCGTCCTGGCGAATCGCGCGCAAGAGTTCGATGCCGGTCATTTTGGGCATAGCCCAGTCGGAGACTACGAGATCCGCCTTTTGACGTTTGAGATCTTCAAAGGCGATCTCGCCATCCTCGGCCTCGCGGACATTTTTGATTCCCAGTTCGCGCAACAAGCTTCGTACGATGCGTCGCATTGTCGCCGCATCATCTACAACCAACACATTCATGTCTGGATTAAGCATCATCTAATACTCCTTCGTTAACAAAAATCAAATCTTTCGTGAGTCTGTTTTTATTTGAATAAATCGTCGATTGAAGACTGATCGACGTCATCCTGTTCGGCAGTGAGCGTAACCTCACCGGGCTCTTTCTCATATTCCTCGCTTTCCAGAGCCGTCAGTTTCACGCGGAATCGAGCGAGCAATTCATGAATTTTTTCATCGACCATGTCGATCATTCCTTGCACTTTCTCGGCTCGCTGACGCACGACGTCCTGGAATGACAGAAAGCTCATCACACTCATGAGACTCGTCTGCGTTTTGTCGGCGATCTCTTGGAGCGTGTCGATAGCAAGTGCACCAGCGTCACCGCTTGTCGCCTTGCCGAGCATTTCAGAGACAGTATCCTGATCGACACACATCTCATCGACGAGACTCAAAATCGAATTCA
>JBFWZL010000267.1:0-8948 GCA_050185455.1 Binatia bacterium
GCGGTCGCGGGCGTCTGCCCATCGGCCTGCTTGCCTTTATTTTGAGCGTCGACATAGATGGTATTGTTCGCAATGCTCTCAAGGGAAGCGAGTGTGACCAAGCGCACGCGGTCGAACGCCGCGTTTTTGTTATTACGCGCATAGAGCCCGCTCCGTCCGGCGCTGAACTCGGCGTCAGACGCTTCGAGGACGAGGCGTCCGTTAATAAACGCCTGTAAGTGATCCTGCTGCGCCCGTATGCTCGCTTCGAAAGGAATACCGCCGGGAAGAGGAGGGAAAGAAGCCTCCCCCAGGATGCTGGTCTCGCTCCGAACCCGCTTCTGTAATTGCACTCGACTTTTTCCGGCATTGACTGCGAAAAAGTACAAATTATCCCTATTTTGCGCGCGAAACGCCAAGCCGATGTCATCATCATCCGTTGTGCGCAATTGCGCGGTGAGCTGGACATCACTGCTCGTTGGCTCATGCAAAGCGAAACTAAAAGTGCTGTCGTCAGAGGTTTCAACGAACTCTCCATTCAGCACGGCCCATTGCCCGGATTCGACGCTCCAGTCATCTGCGTTTCCGTCACTAAAGTCATCGCTGAACAGCAAGCCTTTCTCTTCAGTTTCTTTTATCAACAAAAATCCTTGAGCGCTGACATCCCAGCGAAAGCGAAAAATACGCGCGGTTGTTCGGTGCGTCGCTTTATCTCGCACCTGGACTGCCGAGACGACCAGGTCTTTACCGTCGATTGTCACCGCCGCGGCAGAGAGATCAAAGCGATCGAGAAAAGCATAATTGTTCGGTCGCACGACGGTCACTTGAGCAACTAACTCAAGAACTTCTCCCTCGGAGTCTTCGATCCGCACCCCGATTGTATGAGCCCCTGCCTCCAACTCGCTATAGTTGATAGTTACGCCGAAGCCGCTATCCAAGGCATTGATCTCTCCTGGGAAGGCGCCCGCTACGTCCGCTCGGGGGGAACAGCAAGGAATCTCCGGACCTGGCGTCGGATCGATCACGGGATCGATCACGATCCGCACCCTCCGCAGGAAACGTCCCTGAACCGGAAAGGTCCACCCGCGCAACACCCCGATCCCAGCAACCGGGCCATCACTTGGACTTTCGAGTACCCCACAGAGAGCCTCTCCACAGGAAAGAGAAGAACTTGCGGCTTGACGGACGGTCGTGAGTGGTTGGCCCAGAGTCGCAACACTTGCTGGAGTGACGGTGGTGGAGTCGATAATACCGAGCCCTTGTAGGTTCTCAAACCAGCGCAGACGAACATCTATCTGCTGAAGCTGTTGGCTTGCTTTGTCGCGAGCGCGGACGCCAGACAGAACGATATCCTGGCCATCAAGATCTGCCGTTGCGTTCGACAGCTCGAAGAGATCAAGAAACTCGGACTCAGCAGGCTTCACGAAGGTCACGGCATAGGTAATCTCCCGACGTGCGCCGCTACTATCCTCGATGGCGACGCCAAGCGTATGCAGGCCGGGGGAACTCAGGTTGTAGTTCCAGGCAATGCCAAATCCGCTGTTCAGCGTGTTGTCGGGTGGGAAATCCGGATTTGCCGCCTGGACATCACTCCTCTCGCTGCAGCACGGGATCGGCGTCACGTCGTTACCATCCAGCTTCAGCGTGACCTTTGTGATGTTTACCCCAGCAGTATCAGAGAACGCCCACCCACCAATAACCCCGACGCCCGCAACGATTTGTCCATCAAATGGCCGTTCCAATGTAGCCTGAATTGCCGTCTCTCCACGACCAGGGAGACAGACGAGCAGCAATAGTCCACAGGCCAAGACGGGAAAAAAACGTGCCATAGCAAAGAGCTCCTAGGAGAAATTTCCCCTCGCAACAACGTGCAACAATGCACCGCTACATTCAAGCTGGTACGCCCCAGGAAATTTGCAAAGACTTTATTCAGATCGGACAAGGGGTCAAAGGGATCAGCCCCCGAGTGAGGCTGCAAGAGTTTGCTCACCTCATGCCCTTCTCCTTTTTCTGGCCTTTGTTCTGGGCTTACCTTTCTTTCCTCCTCATTGGCCAGAATTCTGATATGCACTCCAAGCCAGAGCGGTTTTCCCCCCATTTAACGTGCTATGCTGAAAAGAAATATAGAAAATACAAAAAGGAAATTGTACGCATGTTGCTGATTTTAGACGTCGATTACACATTAAATCGCTTTTACCCCCCATCGATTCGCGAGCTAGCACCCTCGGAATTACTCGATAACGAGAACCCACAATTATGGGACTGGATTGTCGAACATTTGAGCACAATTGAGTATCCCGTTCATGAAACCGCTGTGGAAGTGTTACAGCGTCTGTACCGCTGCGACCCGCTCGTTGTGGTGAGCACAGGACGTCCGGAAGCGCTGCGTGACGTGACCGAAAGATGGCTGCGCCAGTTTTTCCAGTTTGAGCATTTGTTCATGCGCTCCAACGGCGATTTTCGCCAAAACGCGGAAGTGAAACGTGACGTGTTGACCAACGCGATTCTGCCGCTGGCGGGCAGCCGTCAAGCTTACGCCTTCGAGGACGACGCCGGTTCCCTGCAAATGTACCAGGAATTGGGCGTGCGTCCGTTCGCGGCGCCGGATTGTTGGGAAAAACTCAGCGCGCATATCCAGGACGATCATGCGCCGCAGGTTATGCGCTCGGTTTTGGATGGTTTCGTGTTGTTCTAACGCGGAACTACCGGCAGCACCACGTATGACGCTTTGACGCCACCATGAAATACGCGCTGCACGGCGGGGCGGCCGATGCTTTCGGTGGCGATATCCCCCCCAGTATTGAGATTCCGGTCAAACCTTGGGAAGTTGCTGCTGGAAACTTCGAGGCGCAAGCGAAAGCCGGGAGCAAACTCATAGCTCGTGGAGCCTAGCTGTATGCGATACTCGTACACGCGTCCGGGTTCAAGCAGTGCGGCGCGCGATAATGAAGTGCGATAGCGGGCGCGGATAATGCCATCACATAGATTGAGCGCCTGACCATCCGGAGCCACGGCCACAAGCTTGGCGGTAAAGTCGGTATCGCGCCCATCCGTCGCAGCCTGAATAATCGCTTCCACCGGACCGGTGACTTCCAGCGGTTCGGTCAAAGGTTCCGAAGTGTAGACAAGCACGTCCTCTCGTTCTTCGATGGAGCGCTGCTCTTGCGGCCCCTTGCTGTGCGCGCCGGGCATGAGCGTGCATCCGCCTCTGGTCGGCACGGGGTTCTCTGGATCGTACAAAAAAACATCGCTCGCCTCGCGTGTAGGCGCTTGCGTCACGAGGCGACCATTGCCGCGCAGACTGTTCGCTCGTCCCTCGCTGACCAGATACCAACGGGTGGCGACGGCGCGGGCAAGCGGCCATTCGTTTTCGTTGCGCCAGACGTTGGAGCCCATTACAAAGATGCGCACGGGAGCGCCGGAAGCGGGGGCATCGCCAAGACACTGATCAAACCAGTCGAGATGCAAGCCGCCAAGATCAATGGCGTCAGGCAGCACGCCAGGACCGAAATCGACGGCGCCGACCACGCGGTCAAATAAGCCATGCAACCAGGGGCCGACGATCAGGCGTTGGCGCTCCCGCGCGCGCGCGCTTTTGCCGCGCGCGCGCATGCCAATAAAATTACGCAAGGTGCCTTCAAGAAAAATATCGTACCACCCGCCGATATGAAGAGCGCCGACATCGATGTTTTCGTACTGTGACTCGATGCGCACCTGTTGCCAAAATTCATCCAAGGAAGGATGCTTGAGCCATGTCTGGTAGTGATCCATGAGGCCAGGCACGGTCGCCGGAGGGAAATCCGCGAGCGGCAGTCCTTGATACGCTGCATCCATATCGAAGATCGAACCGTAGAGCTTCTTGCGCGCCTCGGGCGGTGCATCAGAGAGTCGGGTAATGGTTTCCGTCGCCATGCCCGCCGTCCAAAACTGGATGAAGCCTTGTTGAAAGGCTCCGCCTTGATACGTCCAGCCCTCGTAGTAGTCGGAGGCGGTAATCGTCGGTACGAGCGCTTTCAGCGCCGGCGGCGTCGCGATCGCTGTTAACCACTGAGTCGCGCCAAAATATGAAGCGCCATACATCCCGACCCGTCCGTTCGACCACGGCTGCGAAGCGCACCACGCAACGGTGTCATACCCATCCTCGGCCTCTCCTTGAAACAAGGAAAATCGTCCGTCTGATTTGAAACGCCCGCGTGTATCCTGCACGACGACCACATAACCGCGCCGCGCCGCACGAATGGGGCTCAGCAGTGATAAAGAGATGGGGGAAAGGTCTTTGTTATAAGGTAAGCGCGCCAAGAGAACCGCATGTGAAGTCGCATCGTCGGGACGATAGACATCGGCGCGGAGCGTCACGCCATCGCGCATTGGGATCTCAACGTTGCAATCGATTTTCACTGAGTCGCCCATATTTCCCTCCTCAATGGATGTCCCAGGGTTATAGGCAAGGCGGCGGGAAGACGTCAAGGGTTTGGAATCTGCGGGCGAAGGGGAAACTTTGAACAATTAACGAATCTAATGCTAAAAAGTAATTAAATTCAATTCTAATTATATTGCTCCGACGCGTGCTCGTTGCTAGTATCTGACGTAATAAGAGACGGAACGACAGCGGCGATGTAGCCGCATCTAATTCGGCTCTTACAAGTCTTCAGCTCACCGCCGGGTCTTCCCCAACCTGGCGGTGCTCCAAGGCCCGCAGGTTTCCCCTCCTTTTATCCTGCGGGCCTTTCCTTTTCCGGCGTCGCTGTTCTACTTCGAGGCTAGGAATAAGGCCAGCACCCCGATCGCCACGCAATAATACCCAAACACAGACAAGCGGCGCGAACGCACCATATTCAGCAAGATCGCGATACTCCAGTACCCAACAATTCCCGCAGCTAACGTCCCAATCCCGTAGGCAAGCAGATCAAACCCTTCTAGCGCTGTTTGCCAATGGGAAATCAATTCCAGTAAGAACGCGCCGGCTATCGCGGGAATGGACAGCAGGAACGAGTAGCGCACGAGGAGTTGTCTATCTAGCCCAAGAAAAATACCCGCGGCAATGGTCGAACCGGAACGGGACAGCGCCGGAATAATTGAGAGTCCTTGCGCCGCGCCTATAACCAAAGCGTCAACCACCTTCATTTTCTCTAATCCTCGCCCCTGGGTTGATATCCGATCCGTCACAAAAAGCAGCACGCCAGTAATGATGAACCACACCCCGGCTCCGTACAGATCGGTAAACATCGCTTCGAATTCTTTGCGAAACGACAAGCCAATAATCGCAGTGGGGATGGAGCCGACAAACAAGAGCCACAATAAGCGGCGCGTCTCCCGCGCCTCCTGGTCCCGTGCGGAAAAAAGGGCGAGCAACATTGACCACAAGTCATGCCAAAAATAGACGCAGACCGCCACGAGCGTGCCTAAATGGAGAGTGACATCGAACAAGACCCCTGGCTGTGAAAAACCAGGAATGACGCTTTGGGCAAACACCAGATGACCAGAGCTGCTGATGGGGAGAAATTCCGTGAACCCTTGTAGAAGGCCAAGCAATAATGCGGACAGAAGCGGCGACATTACACCTCCGACAACACAACGAACGATCGGTCACTCTACTGACCCTACCTTTATTCTACCAAGGAAGCGCAGCTTCAGAGAAAAACCTGGCAAGCTTCACTCTGTTTGTGAGCAACCGTCGAACTATGATACAGATCACTGACTATGAAACAATCTTGGTCGCAGCTTACGTACTGTTTTGTGCTGACGCTATGGACATTTTCCTTCGCCCAGGCTGCTCCGCCGCTCCTCACGCATGGTATAGCCAGTGGAGAAGTCGCCGCCACGAGCGCGAACATCTGGACACGTACGGATCAAGCAACGGAAGTGCTGGTAGAATATGCCCAGACCGCGACATTTCAGCCGCTTACAGGCGCAAAGAGCACGACGGTCTCCACGGAGCAAGATTTTACCGCGGTTGTGTCTTTGACCGGGTTGCAACCCGCCACCCGTTATTACTATCGAGTGCGTCCACGGACGGCGCCTGCTTCGGCAAGCCTGGTTGGTTCTTTTGTCACAGCGCCAGCCCAGGAACACCCTCACGATGTCACATTTCTGTGGGGGGGAGACTTAGGCGGGCAGGGATTTTGTCGTCAGCCAACCTATACAATTTTCAACGCCATGGATGCGTTGACGGCGGATTTTTTCCTCTTTGGCGGCGACACCATCTATGCTGATTCTCGGTGCCCTTCTCCGCCAAATGCGCCAGGATCGGATTTCATTGCCCGCACCCAGGAACAATTCTGGGCCAAATATCGCTATCAACGAGAAGATGACGCACTGCGAAAGCTGTTCGCCAATATCTCTGTCTACGCCATCTGGGATGATCATGAGGTCAAAAATGATTTCGCCGGTCCGACGCAACCGCTCACGCCGATCGGACTTCAGGCGTTTTGGGATTACTTTCCGTTTATGCGCGCCTCCCAGAAATCCCACCAACTCTACCGCTCTTTTCGTTGGGGAAATCGGCTGGAACTTTTTATTCTCGACAACCGACAATATCGCACCGCAAATGCCGAACCGGACGGTCCAGGGAAAACTATGCTCGGTGCGGCGCAGCTCAAATGGTTGCTCGACGGCTTGACGTCTTCCTCCGCGACCTGGCAGGTCATCATGTCAAGTGTTCCGCTTTCGGCGCGGACGGGAAACCCGCGAACAGGACACGATAGTTGGGCGAAAGGAAGCTTTCCTGGTGGATTTGACACTGAACTGGAAAAAATTGTCGCCACATTGCGCACTCAGCAAAAACGCAACGTGATATGGCTTTCCACCGACATCCATGTAGCGCGGAGTCTTTCGTATGATCCGGACCAAGACGGAGTTGCTGACTTTCACGAGTTTATTAGTGGTCCGTTAAGCGCGATTACCGGGGATCTCGATCCGCTTGACGAAACGTTCCATCCCCAGATTCTCTACGAGAAGACGCACTTTTTTAATTTTGGGGTAGTACGAATTGCAGGAAAAACCGGTGCGCTCACCGTGGAAATTCAAGATCAAAAAGGGAACAACCATTACGAGCTAACGTTACCGGCGCGATAGTTGGCAGACTATCGCGATCATGATAGCCGCCCCTACGTGCGCGAGCGGAGGACCATCCTGGCGTGTAGGGGTAATTATCCCTACACGGGTGGACACGGCAGTCTGCCCCTACCTTTCGGGGGAATGGCCATGCGCCTGCGGCGCACCGTTGACCATGAAAAGCCTGTAGCCCGGATGAAACGAAGTGGAATCCGGGAGTCCTGCTGTTATGGACGACTCAGAATGACACCCCCATGTTCCCTGCGGTAGAGTGCTACTTGTTCATCTCCAACGTCCGATCAAGCAACTGCTGCGCCAAGGCTGCGCCGGGGAGGCCGAGGCCCAGGTCATGTCCGAGTTCGAGCGCGAGACGCAGATCTTTATGCATGAGCTGCATGAGCCCTTGCGGCCCAGTCGTATAGGTATCCTTCATTTTGCGTTGTTGCGTCCAATTATCCGCTACACGGCTTTGGGCGGCGCCGGCGTGCACCACCTCCTGCATGGCTTTGAGGTCGAGTCCAAACGTTTCCGCGAGTCGCATGCCTTCTGAGGCCGCTAGCATATTCACATAGACAATCAGATTATGCGCGAGCTTGGCGACGGCTCCGGAACCTAGCTCGCCAAGATGGAAAATATGCGCGCCAGAAGTGGCAAACACAGGCTGGCACTTGTCAAAGAGCGCCTTGTCTCCGCCAACCATATAGCAAAGGGTCTTTGCGTATGCTCCTCGTTCACCGCCGCTGACTTCAGCGTCGATCACTCCTACTCCCTTCGCTTTCGCCAGCTCGGCAACTTTCCGTATAGTCTTGGGGTGCACCGTGCTGTGGATAGCAATCACACTGCCTGGCCTCGCGCCGTTGAGCACGCCGCCTTCCCCTAAAATCGCCGCCTCAACCTGCGCGTCATCGACGACCACCAGCTCGATAATCTCTCCATGCGCACCGATCTCCTGCGCTGAGCGCGCGACTTTTGCCCCCGCCGCCGCCAGTTCTTTGCACGGTTCTTCCCGAAGATCATAGACCATCAGGTCGAATCCGGCCTTGGCGACATTGATCGCCATCGGTTTACCAATGTTTCCCAGACCAATAAAACCAACTCGCGTTGCCATGCCTGTCCCTCCTCTTTTGTAGTGACACGCCTTCCCTTTAGCAGGAATGCCCGGTGCAGGAGAATAGCTCGTGCATGCACAGCGCTGGCGCCTGAACCGGCTTGACAGCCAAGAGCCTGGAGGAGTACGACTCCAAAGGAAAGAAGGGAGGGAGTTCTTATGTTTAACTCCGATAACTTTGTGAAATCATGCCAAGGGCAACCGCCAAGTGTAGTGAAAGAATTACTAGCAGAAGCGTTGCGCGATCCGGAAAGCATCTCGCAAGCGCTGGCCGCCGTTGGTGCTGGTAAGAATGTGGGCGAAGGGTCTATGGGCGATCTTGTCATCTACCGGTCGCCGGAGCTGACCGTACTCAAGGCCGCCGTCCCTCCTGGGTTTAAGAGCCCGCCGCACAATCACCTGATGTGGGCGGTGATTGGCGTCTACGATGGTCAGGAGAATAATTTCTTTTATCGACGAAGCGACGACAGTCTTGAAGCTGCGGGCGGAAAAGAACTGAAACCACCTGAGGTATTGGTGCTCGGAGAAGACGCTGTCCATGCCATCGCTAATCCTCTTGACCGTACTTCTTACGCAATTCATGTTTACGGAGGAGACCTTCCCGGAGCGCCGCGCCGCATGTGGAATCCCGTGACGCTGAAAGAAGAAGCCTTCGAGTATCAAACCATGATGCGCTATGCGAAGGAGTTGATGGGAAAGAATCCGCAATAAAAACCAACTAAAATCCGACGGACACCGCTGGGGGGAGGAACTCGGCATTGTGAGAGTGCCCCTCATAGGTCACCTCTTCAAGGCGCAATACGACTCG